>DASXMW010000031.1:0-69993 GCA_036495425.1 Streptosporangiaceae bacterium
TCGGGGAGAAGCTCAGGTGATGGGCAGGGGCCGGGGAGGGACCGGGCTCGACACGACGATCGAGGTGATCGTCTGCCCGTGGAGCAGAAAGCGGTCGAGGGTTGTCTCAAGGTCCTCGACCGCGGCCGCGTGGACCTTGATCAGGAAGCAGTCTTCGCCGGTGATGCGGTGGCATTCAGAGACTTCGGGCAGGTT
This sequence comes from Streptosporangiaceae bacterium, assembly GCA_036495425.1. Taxonomy (GTDB): domain Bacteria; phylum Actinomycetota; class Actinomycetes; order Streptosporangiales; family Streptosporangiaceae; genus Bog-532. Next base: position 196 of record DASXMW010000031.1, read on the forward strand.
GGCGGCGAGCTCGGCGATCTTGGGCAGCTGCCCGGGGGCGGGGCGGATCCGGGCGAAGGCGGTTACCGGCAATCCGAGTGCGGCGGGGTCGACGTCGATCCGGTACCCGGTGATGACGCCGGCTCGCTCCATGCGCTGGACGCGCTCGGTCACGGCCGGGGCGGACATCCCGACCCGGCGGGCCAGGGCTGACATGGTGATGCGGGGTTCGGAATAGAGCTCTCGCAGCAGCCGGCGGTTGACGTCGTCGAGCAGCGCTGAGGGATCACTCAAAGTCAAAGCAGCTTCTTTCCTGCAATCCACAAGTTGATCGCGGTTTATACCTTCAATTGTCCCTGTCATTGAGGCTTTCCTCTTGCAAGGATAGCCAGCATGCCGAGTACCGCGGCCGAGTCGGCGCCGCCTTCGGGGCCGATCGCCCGGGCCGTCGCCCGGATGCCGCCCGCCTCGTTCTTCCTGACCAGCGCCATCTTCCACTACCTTGGGCCGTCCCTGGCCGTGCTGCTGTTCGCCCACATCGCCGTGCTGGGCGTGGCGTGGCTGCGGATCGCCTCGGCCGCGATGGTCTTCGCCCTGTGGCGCCGCCCGTGGCGGATCCTGGCGCAAGCAACCCGGTCCCAGCGCCTGGTGTTCCTCGCCCTGGGCGGCGTGCTCGCCGCGATGAACTCGCTGTTCTACCTGGCTGTCGATCGCCTGCCGCTATCGACCGTCGGGGCGATTGAGTTCCTGGGCGTAGTCATCCTGGCCGCGGCCGGCACCCGGACACGACGGAACGCGCTGGCCCTCATCCTGGCCGTCGCCGGCGTGTGCATCCTGACCGCGGTGCGGCTGTCCAGCCAGCCGCTGGGCTTCGCGTTCGCGTTCGGCAACTGCATCGGATTCATGCTCTACGTCATTCTCGGGCACCGCATCGCCAATACCGCGGCGGGCGGCAGCGGCCCAGACGCGACGCCGATGAGCGGGATCGATCAGCTCGGCCTGTCCATGCTCATCGCCGCCGTCGCCGCGACGCCGTTCGGGATCGGCCCGGCCGCATCGTCCTTCACCCACCCCCTATGGCTAGCCTGGGGCGCCGGCGTCGGACTCTGCTCATCGGTGATCCCGTATGTCACCGACCAGCTGGCGATGGCTCGCCTGCCCCGCGCCACCTTTGCCCTGATGCTCGCGCTGCTCCCGGCCGCCGCGACCGTCATCGGCCTGATCGTGCTCGGCCAGGTCCCGACCCTGCGCGACATCGCCGGCATCGGCCTGGTCATCCTCGGCGTCGCAGTTCACCACGATCTTCCCCGGCCAGCAGACACGCCCAGGCCGACCGTCCCGAAACAAGCCGGATCGCCTGAACCGGGGAACCGGCCGACGCAGCCCAGGCAGCAATACCGCCGCCGCGGCTTCGAGCCAAGTGAAAGGGAACAACATGGAGTATGTGAACCTGGGCGGCTGCGGACTGAAGGTGTCGCGGATCGGCCTGGGGATGATGAGCTACGGAGATCCCGCCGCACAGAGGTGGGCACTGGATGAGGACGGCGCCGAGCCGATCGTGCGCCACGCGGTCGAGGCAGGCGTGACATTCTTCGACACCGCCGACATGTACTCCGACGGCGTCAGCGAACAGGTAACCGGGCGGCTGCTAGGAAAATTCTTCTCCCACCGCGACGACTTCGTCGTGGCCACCAAGCTTTACTACCCGATGAGCCCCGGCGTCAACGACCGGGGACTGTCCCGCAAGCACATCCTCGCCAGCATCGACTCATCCCTGAAACGGCTGGGAACCGACTACGTCGACCTCTACCAGATCCACCGCTGGGACCAGCAGACGCCAATCGAGGAGACCATGTCGGCGCTACACGACGTAGTCAGATCCGGCAAGGCACGCTACATCGGCGCATCCCTCATGGCTGCCTGGCAGTTCGCCAAAGCCCAGTACACCGCCCAGATCAGCGGCTGGACCCGCTTCGTATCGATGCAGACCCGCTACAACCTCAGCTACCGCGAAGACGAACGCGAGATGATCCCGTTCTGCCTCGATCAGAGAACAGGAATCCTTCCCTACAGCCCCCTAGCGCGCGGCCTGCTCGCCGGCACCCGCGAACGCGCCGGCGGCCAGCAGCACACGGCCCGCGCTCGCACCGACGACCTGGCGTCCTACCGGCCCGCCGACCACGACGTAGCCGACGCCGTCCGCGCGGTCGCCAGCCGGCGGAACCTGCCACCTGCGCAGATCGCGCTGGCATGGCTGCTCACAAGACCCGGCGTGACCACACCAATCGTGGGAGCGACCAAACCCGGACACATAACCGACGCGACCCAGGCACTGAACATCGACCTGAGCGACGACGAAACTGCGCAACTCGAATCCCCCTACCTCCCCCGCGCCATGACCAACCACTCCTGACCGCCGACAGCCACAGTGCATGAGGAACCTCCGCCTCACCCAACCAGGTGAACGTTCGTGGTCACGCACTAAAGGCCGAGGTCGCGGCCGATGATCTCCTTCATGATCTCGGTGGTGCCGCCGTAGATGGTCTGCACCCGGGCATCCAGGTAGGCCCGGGCCACCGGGTACTCCAGCATGTAGCCGTAGCCGCCGTGCAGCTGGACGCAGGCGTCGACCACCCGTTTCTGCAGCTCGGTGGTCCACCACTTGGCCTTGGCCGCCTCCACCGCGGTGAGCTCCCCCACCGTCACCGCTTCCAGGCAGCGGTCCACGTACACCCGGGCCACGTCCAGCTCGGTGTCCAGTTCGGCCAGCACGAAACGGTTGTGCTGAAAGGCGCCGATCGGCTGGCCGAACGCGGTGCGGTTCTTGGTGTAGGTCACGGTCTCGTCCAGCACGGCGCGGGCCCCGGCCACCGCGCTGACCGCGATCGACAGCCGCTCGGCGGGCAGGTTGTGCATCAGCTGGTAGAAGCCGCGGCCCTCCTGGCCGAGCACGTTGGCCGCGGGCACCCGGACCTGGTCGAAGAACAGCTCCGCGGTGTCCTGCGACTTCTGCCCGATCTTCTCCAGGTTGCGGCCGCGGGTGAACCCGGGCATGTCCCGCTCCACCACCAGCAGCGAGAACCCGCGGTGCCCGGCGGTCGGATCGGTCCGGGTCACCACGATGACCAGGTCGGCGTTGATACCGGAGGAGATGAAGGTCTTCGACCCGGACAGGATCCAGTCCCCGCCGTCGCGTTCGGCGTGGGTGCGGACCCCGGCCAGGTCGCTGCCCGCACCCGGCTCGCTCATGGCGATGGCCCCGATCAGGTCGCCGGCCGCGAACCCGGGCAGCCAGCGCTGCTGCTGCTCGGGGCTGCCCAGCGTGATCAGGTACGGGGCCACGATGTCGTTGTGCAGAGTGAACGCGGGCGTGCCGGGCCCGGCCACGGCCAGTTCCTCGGCCACGATCGCGTTGAACCGGAAGTCGGCCACGCCCCCGCCGCCGAACTGCTCGGGAACGTTGAAACCGATCACCCCGTGCTTGCCCGCGGCCCGGTACACCTCGCGGTCGACGATCCCGGCCGCTTCCCAGGCCTCCGCGTGCGGGGCGACCTCGCGGGCCAGGAACTCCCGGACCACCTCACGGAACTGCTCGTGCTCGGCCTCGAAGACCGTGCGCCGCATCGGACGACCCGATCAGAGCAGCTCGAGCACGGTGGCGTTGGCCTGGCCGCCGCCCTCGCACATGGTCTGCAGGCCGTACCTGATGCCGTTGTCGCGCATGTGGTACACGAGCGTGGTCATCAGCCGGGCGCCGCTGCCGCCCAGCGGGTGCCCGAGGGCGATCGCGCCGCCATTGGCGTTGAGCACCTTGGCGTCGGCGCCGGTCTCGGCCAGCCAGGCCAGCGGGACCGGGGCGAACGCCTCGTTGACCTCGAAGGCGCCGATCTGGTCCACGGACAGCCCGCTGCGGTCCAGGGCCTTGGCCGTGGCCGGGATCGGAGCGGTCAGCATGATCACCGGGTCGGCCGCGGCCAGCACCGCGGTGTGGAGGCGGGCCAGCGGGGTCAGGCCCAGCTCGCTGGCCTTGGCGCTGGTGGTGACGAGCAGCGCGGCCGAGCCGTCACTGATCTGCGAGCTGTTGCCGGCCGTGATCACCCCGTCCGGGCGGAAGGCCGGCTTCAGGCCGGCCATGCTCTCCAGCGTGCCACCGCGACGGATGCCCTCGTCCCGGCTGACCTGGGTCCCGTCCGGCGTGGTGACCGGGACGATCTGCTCGTCGAAGCGGCCTTCGTCCTGGGCCGCGGCCGCCTTCTCGTGCGAGCCCAGGCTGTACTCGTCGACCTGGGCCCGGGACAGCTTCCACTGGTCGGCGATCATCTCGGCGCCTACCCCCTGGTTGGGGACCACCCCGTCGTAGCGGGTGCGGAAGCCCTCGCCGAACGGCCAGGCGCCGTTCACCGACGCCCCCATCGGCACCCGGCTCATCGACTCCACACCGCCCGCCACCACCACGTCGTACTGGCCGGAGATGACCCCGGCCGCGGCGAAGTGCACCGACTGCTGAGACGAGCCGCACTGCCGGTCGACGGTGACCCCGGGCACCGAATCGGGCCAGCCCGCGGCCAGGACCGCGTTCCGGCCGATGTCGAAGGTCTGCTCCCCGACCTGGCCGACGCAGCCCCAGATCACGTCGTCGACCACGGCCGGGTCGATGCCCGTGCGCGCGGCCAGGGCCTGCAGCACCTGCGCCGACAGGTCCACCGGATGGGTTCCGGACAATCCCCCGTTGCGCTTGCCGATCGGTGTCCGCACCGCCGCCACGATTACCGCGTCACGCACTTAGCCGCCTCCACCCGCTGTTCTTCGCTTCCCACTACTTACGATATGCCCGACCAGGGGCAGACGATAGAACTGCTGTATGAGCACTGGGAACCCGACGGCCGAGGCCGTGCTGGTCGAGCACCGCGACCGCGTCCTGATTGTCACCATCAACCGGCCGGAGGCCCGCAACGCCATCAACGCCGAGGTGACCAGGGGGGTGGCCGCGGCCATGGATCGGCTGGACGGCAGCAAGGACCTGTCCATCGGCATCCTGACCGGGGCGGGCGGGACGTTCTGCGCGGGCATGGACCTCAAGGCGTTCCTGCGCGGCGAGCAGGTGTCGCAGCCGGGCCGCGGGCTGGCCGGGCTCACCCATAAGCCGCCGGCCAAGCCGCTGATCGCCGCGGTCGAGGGCTACGCGCTGGCGGGCGGGTTCGAGCTGGCTCTGGCCTGCGACCTGATCGTGGCGGCCGAGGACGCCAGGTTCGGCATCCCCGAGGTCAAACGGGGCCTGATCGCGGCCGCGGGCGGCCTGCTCCGGCTGCCACAGCGCATCCCGCCCAACTTGGCCATGGAGTACGCGCTGACCGGTGACTTCTTCTCGGCCACGGACGCCCAGCGCTTCGGCCTGGCCAACCGGGTCACCGCGGCCGGCCAGGCCCTGGACGGCGCGATCGAGCTGGCCGAGCGGATCACCGCCAACGCGCCGCTGTCCATCGTGGCCACCAAGGAAGTGATCACCAAGTCGGCCGACTGGACCACCGGGAACATGTGGCCGAATCAGGAGCAGATCATCCGGCCGGTGTTCGGCTCGGCCGACGCCCGGGAAGGCGCGTCCGCGTTCGCGGAGAAGCGCGCGCCGGTCTGGCGGGGCGAGTGACCGTCCCCGGGCCAGAAACCGAGGAGGCCGCCGGGCAGCATTCCGGGCTGCCGGGCCTGATCGCCGTGCTGGACCTGGAGCCGCTGGACACCCAGCTGTTCCGCAGCCGGGCCACCGGGGAGCCTGGGTTCCGGTTGTTCGGCGGCCAGGTGGCGGCGCAGGCGCTGGTCGCGGCCGAGCGCACCACGGCCGGCGAGGCCCGCGCCCACTCGCTGCACGCCTACTTCCTGCGGCCGGGCGACACCGGGCGGCCGGTGGTGTTCCAGGTGGACCCGCTGCAGGACGGCCGGACGTTCAGCCGCCGCCGGGTGACCGCGATCCAGGGCGGCCAGCCGATCTTGTGCCTGGAGGCCTCGTTCACCACCGACCTGGCCGTCACCGGCTACCAGGTCAGCCCGCCCCAGGTCCCGCCTCCGGAGGACTGCCCGCCGATGGTGTGGCGGACCCGGGCCACCGGGCTGCGGCCGGACCGGCCCTTCGACCTGCGCGCGGCCATCGCCGCCGACGCCGGACCGCCGCACTTCTCCGATGACCTGTGGTTCCGCACCCGCGGCGACGCCGGCGCCGAGCCGGACCAGGCGGGCACGGTGGGCTGGGGCCCGGTGAGCCGGACCGCGATCCTGGTGTATGTCAGCGACCTGACCTTCGTTTCGGGAATACTGCGCCCGCTCGGCCGGCCCGACGTACCTCGCCTGACCTCCCTTGACCACGTGATGTGGTTCCACAACGAGCCGCGGCTGGACGACTGGCTGCTGTTCGCCAAGTCGACCCCGGCCTCGGGCGCGCTGCGCGGGCTGGCGCAGGGCAGCATGTTCCACCGGGACGGCACGTTGATCGCGACCATGGCCCAGGAGGGCCTGGTCCACCATTGAAGACCACTGAAGACCACTGAAGGGGGAAGGCATGGCAGGTCCGCTGGCCGGGCTGCGGGTGGTCGAGCTGGCCAGCCTCGGCCCGGGGCCGCACGCGGCCATGGTCCTGGGTGACCTGGGCGCCGACGTGGTGCGGGTGGACCGGCCCCGGCCGGGCTTCACCCTGGCCGGGGACCGGCCCGACTATCTGCTGCGCAACCGCCGGTCGGTGACCGCCGACCTGAAGACCGAGGCCGGCCGGGACCTGGTGCTGCGGCTGGCGGCCCGGGCCGACGTGCTGCTGGAAGGCCTTCGTCCCGGGGTGGCCGAACGCCTGGGGGTGGGGCCGGAGCAGTGCCAGGCGGTCAACCCGGGCCTGGTCTACGGCCGGATGACCGGCTGGGGCCAGGACGGGCCGCTGGCCGACCGGTCCGGGCACGACCTGAACTACATCTCGCTGACCGGGGCCCTGCACGCCATCGGCCGGGCCACCGGGCCCCCGGCCGTGCCGCTCAACCTGGTCGGCGACTTCGGCGGCGGTTCGATGTTCCTGGTCACCGGGGTGCTGGCCGCGCTGTGGGAGCGGCAGCGGTCCGGCCGGGGCCAGGTGGTGGACGCGGCCATGGTCGACGGGGCCAGCGTGCTGACCCAGATGATGTGGGCCTTCCGCGGCTGCGGGACCTGGACCGACGACCGCGAGGCCAACCTGCTCGACGGCGCGGCCCCGTTCTACGACACCTACACCTGCGCCGACGGCCGCTGGATCGCGGTCGGCGCGCTGGAGCCGCAGTTCTACGCGCAGTTTCTGGAAGGCCTGGGCCTCGACCCGGAAGGCGAGGACCTGCCGCCCCAGCTGGACCGGTCCGGCTGGCCCCGGCTGCGGGCCCGGTTCACCGAAGTGATCGTGACCCGCACCCGGGACGAGTGGGCCGACGTGTTCGAGGGCACCGACGCCTGCGTGACCCCGGTCCTGTCGTTCGGCGAGGCCGGGGCCCATCCGCAGCTGGCCGCCCGGAACACGATCATCACCGTGGGCGGGGTCGAGCAGGCCGCGCCCGCGCCCCGGTTCTCCCGTACCCCGGCGGGCGAGCCGGTCGCGCCGCGCCCGCCGGGGGCCGATCTGGATGCCGTACTGGCCGACTGGGAGACCTGACCGGCTGTCCGCGATCGGGGTCAGCGCACCCGCGGTTCACGTGATCAGGCATCTCCACACCATCTCCACATTCTGCCGACAGGGCCTACACCTCAATCAACTGAGTTGGATCAAGTTCCCAGGCCGGGCGGTGCGGAGCGGCGCCAGTGCCGGTCCTGGGCCGAACGGATACGCGGGGGGGCTGTCCGCTCGGCTCTGGGGTCGCCCCGGCGGTGCCGTTCCCGGACGGGCCGCCTGGCCTGGGATGCTGCCCGGCTATCCGGGGGTGAACGTGGCCACCAGGTAGGCCACCCCGAACGGGCCGTCCGCATAGAGCACGCCGGTGGCCGGGCGTCCCGGCCCGAGCGCGCCCGCCAGCACCTGCCAGGCCGGGCGGCCGGTGGCCATCAGGTCCCGGGCCAGCCCGGGATCCACCGCGACCAGCGCGGCCAGGTCGCCGTCCCAGACGGCCTGCTCGATCCCGGAATCGAACGGGACCGCCCGCTCGTCCAGGTAGCCGGGGGCCGTGGTGCTCCGGCGGGCGCTGCCGTCCCCCAGGGCCAGCAGCGCGGTGCGGGGCGCGGCCCCGGCCAGCCGCTCCCCCAGCGCGGCGCAGGCGGCCGGCGGTTCGCGGTCGGAGACGCACTGCAGCAGGCGGGGCCCGGTGTACCCGGCCTGGTCGAGCAGGAGCGCGCCCAGGCCCAGCGGCAGCGGCAGACCAGGCACGCCGCCGCCCGGGCCGAGGGCCGGGGCGTAAGCGGACAGGTCCAGGCGGCTGCCCGGATCCCACTGGGCCGTCTCGGTGGCCGGGCCGGTCACCACCACCAGGTCCGGGTCGCCGGCAGCGAGCCAGGCCACGGCGCGGGCGCAGGCGTCGCGCAGTTCCGGCAGCAGCGGGTCACGCCCGGTCAGGTCGGGGGCCAGCAGCGGCGGGGCCGGGCACAGCGCGGCCCGGGTGATCAGGCCAGCCCCTTGAGGACGCGGGCCGGACGCAGGTCGCCCTTGACCGCGGCCACCATGTCGAGGGCCTGCCGGGTCTCGGCCACCTGGTGGGCGCGGAACATCCGGGCCCCGAGCCAGGCCGCCACCGAGGTCACGGCCAGCGTCCCGGCCAGCCGCTCCTCCAGCGGCACGCCGAGGGTCTCACCCACGAAGTCCTTGTTGGACACCGACACCAGCACCGGCCAGCCGGTGGCGGTCATGTCGGCCAGGCGCCGGGAGACCTCGAGCGAGTGCCAGGTGTTCTTGCCGAAGTCGTGGGCGGGGTCGATGAGGATGCGGCTGGGGTCGACCCCGGCCTGCTCGGCCCGCCGGGCCAGGGTCAGCGTCCGGTCCAGGACGTCGGCCATGACGTCGGCGTAGGCGGCGCGGAACAGCCGGGTCCGCGGGCGCAGGCCGCCCGCGTGCGAGCAGACCAGCCCGGCGCCGAACTCGGCGGCCACCTCGGCCAGCTTGGGGTCCCAGCCGCTCCAGGTGTCGTTGAGCAGGTCGGCGCCGGCCGCGCACACGGCCCGGGCCACCTCGTGCCGCCAGGTGTCCACGCTGATGACCAGGTCCGGGTAGGCGGCCCGGACCGCCTCGATGAACGGCACCGTGCGCCGGATCTCCTCGTCCACCGTGACCTCGGCGGCCGGGCGGGCGGGCACGCCGCCGACGTCGAGGACGTCGGCGCCCTCGGCCACCACCGCCTGCACCCGGTCCAGGGCCGCGCCCTCGTCCCAGGTGATGCCGGGCCGGTAGAACGAGTCCGGGGTCCGGTTGACGATGGCCATGACCAGCGGCCGGGTGGCCGCGAACTCCTGGGTGCCGAGCCGCAGCGGCCCGGGCTCACGGTGCCCCCCGGCCCGGGCCGGGCGGTCGCCCATGCTCAGGACGCGCCGTAGACCGGGATGTGCGCGCCGGACACCACGTCGGAGCCGTCCTCGACCAGGAACCGGACCACCCGGGCGATCCGGGCCGGGGCCACCCAGGTCGAGTAGTCGGCGTCCGGCTGGGCGGCCCGGTTGCCGGGGGTGTCGATGGTGCCGGGCAGGATCGTGTTGACCCGCACCCCGTCCTTCTTGTACTCGGTGGCCAGCGCGTCGGCCAGGGCGATGACCGCGGCCTTGCCGGTCACGTAGCCGGCCGCGCCCGGGAACGGGCGCACCGCGGCCCGGCTGGACACGCACACCACCGACCCGCCGCCCCCGGCGATCAGCTCGGGCAGGGCGGCCTGGGTGGTCACGTACAGCGGGCGCAGGTTGAGCTGGACCAGGCTCTCGAACTCCTCGATCGAGGTCTCGTGCACCCGGCCGCCGATCCCGAACCCGCCGACCAGGTTGACCACGGCCCGCAGCGGGGTGTCGGGCGCGGCGGACGCACGGGCCACCACCGCGCTGGCGTCGTCCGGGCTGGACAGGTCGGCCTGGACGGTCTCCAGCCGCGGCGCGTCCGGGAGGCGGGACAGCTCCTTCTCCGCCACCCAGGGCACGACCACCCGCCAGCCCGCGGCCAGCAGGTCCTCGACCACCGCGACCCCCAGCCCGCCCGAGCCGCCGGTTACGATCGCCGTTCCGTTCATCTGGTCCCTTTCTGCAGCGCGCGAGCGATGACCATCCGCTGGATCTGGTTGGTGCCTTCGAAGATCTGAGGCACCTTGGCCTCGCGCAGATAGCGTTCGGCCGGGAAGTCCCGGGTGTAGCCGTTGCCGCCCAGCACCTGCACGGCGTCGGTGGTGACCCGCATGGCCATGTCGGTGGCCACCAGCTTGGCGATCGACGCCTGCCGGTGGAACGGCAGGCCGCGGTCCCGGCGGCGGGCCGCGTCCAGGTAGGTGGCCCGGGCCGACTCCACCCCGGCCGCCATGTCGGCCAGCATGAACTGCAGGCCCTGGAAGCCGATGATCGGCTGCCCGAACTGGCTGCGGCCGCGGGCGTAGTCGACCGCCTCGTCCAGCGCGGCCTGGGCCAGCCCGACCGCGCAGGCGGCGATGCCGAGCCGCCCGGAGTCCAGCGCTTCCAGGGCGATCTTGAGGCCCTGGCCTTCGTCTCCCATCCGGCGGCCGGCCGGGACCCGGGCCTGGTCCAGCTGCAGCTGGGCGGTGGGTGAGGCGGTCAGCCCCATCTTGCGCTCGGGGGCGCCGAAGCCCAGGCCGGGGGTGCCCGCGTCCATCAGCAGGCAGGTCACGCCGCGGCCGCCGTCGTCGCTGGTGCGCACCATGACCGTGTAGAAGTCAGCCTGGCCCGCGTGCGTGATCCAGGCCTTGGTCCCGGTGACCAGGTAGTCGTCGCCGTCCCGACGGGCGCGGGCCGACAGCGCGGCCGCGTCCGACCCCGCCTGCGGCTCGGACAGCGCGTAGGCCCCGAGCAGGTCGCCGCCCAGCTGGGCGGGCAGCCACTCATCACGCTGGGCGTCGGTTCCGAAGCGGGCCAGCGGGAAGCATGACATGGTGTGCACCGACAGCCCGACCCCGACCGTCATCCACGCGGCCGCGATCTCTTCCAGCGCCTGCAGGTACACCTCGTAGGGCACGTCACCGCCGCCCCAGCGCTCCGGGTACGGCAGCCCCAGCAGCCCGCTCTGGCCCAGCAGCTTGAACTTCTCCCGCGGGAACCGGCCCTGCGCCTCGGCCTCGCTGGCGGCCGGCTTCAGCTCGTCGCGGGCGATCTCCCGCGCCAGGTCGACCAGCGCCTCGGATTCATCGTCAGGAAGCATCCGCTCGGCAGGCATGCTGCCACGCTAGCCGGGAGGTTATTGAGCTGCCACATCGGGCGGGCGGCCCGCCGCGGCTGCCCCTGGTTCGGCCGGCTCACCGGGCCGGTGACCTTCGTCTCCAGCGCCGCGGGGAAGCAGGGGTATCCCATGGCCGATGGCGATGACCAGGTGCGGGCTGATCCTTCGCCTTGCTTTGACGAGATCCACGTTCCCACCGGGCACTTCCAGCGAGAGCGAGCCGGTGACTTCGCAGTCTCCGGTTTTCAGCGCCGTGAGCAGACCGTTCCAGATGACCAGGGCGGCTACCTCGATGTCGAAGACCACGGTCAGCTGGAACCGGAAGGTGTGCACGTTGACGCCGTCGACGAGCAGGTCAATGGTGGGTTCGTGCGCTGAGGTGACCCGGTGTGTGCCGAGCTGGACGATCTCCCGCCGGCCGGGCGCCTGCCTGGTCTGCCGGGCGGCGTTGACGATTCGTTTCCGCGTCCGCCAGCCGTAGATGAGCAGGTCGCCCAGGTCCAAGTCGAGCAAGCCCGCCGCGGCTGAGGCGAGCTGCTCTTCGGCGGCGTCGCGTCCCTGCCGGGTCAACCTGGCCAGCTCGCCGCCGCACTGCTTAAGCACGTCGTGATCGGAGAGCAGCTGCCGGAGCTGATCGAGGTCGTCCTCGGAGCCGTCGCTCAGCAGGAACGTCCGGATGGACAGGCCGTTCTGCGGGGCGGCTGAGGCCATCTGCGGGTTGGACCAGGTCATCGGGACACCTCCTCGTACTGGTGATTTCCGCGGTGGTCGAGGTGCGGGTCCAGCCTGACCGAAACCGACGAATGGCCTGGCCGTCGTTCAACGCCGGTCGACAGCGAGACGGACCGCCCCGTTTGCACGCGGACGTGCTTGCTGACCCAGCCCCGGGTTCGTCGGCCATGCAGGAGCGACGAGGCCCGGACCGCGAGCAGGGCGGCCAGGGCGAGACCGGTGCCGGTGCCGCCGATCAACGCGGCCGGCACCCATGGTCCGCTGGTGTGACCCTGGTCCTGCGGTGGCACCACCACGGCTGAGGATGGCGATGGCGAGGCGCCCTGATTGGTGCCGGCCGGGGTCGGGCTCGCAGCTGCCGAGCTGGCCGATGTCGAGCTGGCTGAGGCTGAATTCGGGGTCGGTGATGCCGGAGGGGGGGTCGGGGTCGGCGAGGTGGAGGTAGGCAGCGAAGCGACCACTTCTACAATTTGTGAGGCGAACGCTTTGCCCCAATGGCTTGAGCACTGGGCCGTCACGTCGAGCGGACCGGGCTGGATGTCAGCCGGAATCGTCGCCGACTCCGTGAAACTGCCAGCTGACATGGTGACGGAGCCCAGGGGCACCAGGTCGTTGCCTGCTGTCTCAGCGTTCAGCGTCACCACCGAACCGTCAATAGCGGCTAGTGGCCCGGCCGAATCGGATGGGCTCGGCTCGGGCGCGGTGCACGCGTCGAAGCCGCTGCCGCTGATGACCACGTTCCCGCCGGGCTCGATGCTTGACGGTGAAACGACTATCACGGGCCCTTGAGCGGCAGCAGCTATCGCGAGGGCCGCCGACAGGGCGGCCAGCCCGCTAGCCAGAATTCTTCGCAAACGCATCCATATCACCGCCGCACCCATACGGAGCAGGCAGCGGCGGTATAGATACAGGGCTGGGCGCGGCCCCGAAATTTACGCCTGGATATTCGTGACCTGCAGCTGGGCTCCAGCCGCAGCCAGCAGGACGGTCGTGGGCCTCGGCCCAGCCGCTGCTGTCCCGCAGACGGTACCGGGCGTACTAGCGGATGGTTTCCAGCAGCCAGAACCGCGGCTCGTCCCGGTAGGTCTCCGGCTGCACCAGGCTGCTGCCGACCAGCACGACCAGCGCCCCGGATTCATCGCCAGGTTAACCGTGGGTCGCGCCCCGGTGTTCATGCAGGGCGGCCGGGACGACGGCCAGGACAACGAGGCCGGTCAGGGCGAAGGCGACCGGGTAGCCGGTGGCCGTGGCGAACAGGCCGAAGGCGGCCGGGCCGGCGCCGTAGCCCGCGTCGTAAGCCAGGTTCCAGCGGGCGCTGGCCTGGGCCTCGGGCAGTCGCTCGAGCATCAGCGCCAGCGTCGCGCCCTCGATGACGCCGAAGCCGGCGCCGAACAGCACCATGCTGGCCATGACCAGGACCGGGGACGACAACCCCAGCATCGCGGCCAGGCCGAGCACCGACACGATCAGGGCCGGGACGAGCAGCCGGCCGTGGCCGTAACGGTCGCCGTGCCGCCCGGCCTGCCAGCGGCTCAGCGTGGCCACCACCGACTGGACCAGCAGGGCCACCGAGCAGAGGCTGGCCGGGATGCCCTTGGCCAGCGGGAGGAACGAGTCGACCACGCCGGCCGCGACTGTGCAGGCGGCGAAGATCAGCGGCAGCCGCAGCGCCGGGCCGGACCGGGACCGGGCCGGGCCGCGCGACGAACGGCCCTGGCTCTGGCCGCGGCCGGGCAGCCAGCGGATCGCGGCCACGGGCAGCAGGCCGGAGACCGCGGCCAGCGCGGCCACCACGGTGGCCAGGTGGTGACCGGCCAGCCAGACCCCGGTGGGCAGCGCGAGCACGGCCGGGACCCCGGCCACCAGGCCGAGCAGGCCGAGTCCTTCGCCGCGCCGGTCCGGCGGCAGCAGCGTGGCGGTCAGCGCGCCGGTGGCCACCCCGCACAGGCCGAAACCGACCCCGCGCACCAGGCTGACGGCGAGCAGGACCGCGGGCGGCTCGGGGGCGAGCAGGACCAGGGCCGGGAGGCCGAGCAGTACGGCCCCGGTCACGATCATCGTCCGGTAGCCGAGCCGGCGGATTCCGGGGGCGGCGACGGCCTCGGCGGCCACCGTGCCGAGCAGCAGCGATCCGGTGATCAGCCCGGCGCCGGAACTGCTGGCCCCGGCCGCCGCGGCCAGCATCGGCATGACCGACAGCAGCAGGAAGAAGCTGCTCAAGGACGTGAACTCGGCCGCGAAGGACAGGGCCAGCGGCAGGCTGAGGAGCCGGGACCGGGGGTGGTCCGGGGCCGGTGGACGGGGCCGGATGGCGGGCGGGGCGGGCGTGACGGTGCTCATGGCCACGACGCTATGAGGCAACCGGCCTCCTGATAAGGTCCAATTTCATGGCGATTGAGTGGTCCGGTTTGGGGCCGGAGCTGCTCGTGCGGCTGGACCGGTCGGCGGCTCAGCCGCTGCGGGCCCAGCTGGAGACGAGCCTGCGTGAGGCGATCAGGGACGGCCGGCTGCGCGGCGGCGAGCGGCTACCGTCCTCGCGCGAGCTGGCCCGCGGGCTGGGGGTCTCGCGCGGCATGGTGCAGGAGTGCTACGGCCAGCTGCTGGCCGAGGGCTACCTGGCCAGCCGGGGCGGGTCGGCGACCCGGGTGGCCGACCTGGCCGAGCAGCCGCCGGCCACCGCCGCTCCGCCTCCCCGGCCGGTTCGCCAGCCCGGGGAACGGGCGTTGATCGCCGACTTCCAGGCGGGCGTGCCGGACCTGTCCAGCTTCCCGCGCACCGACTGGGCCCGGGCCGTCCGGCAGGCCTGCACCGAGATCGCCTCGGCCGACCTGGGCTACGGCGACCCGCACGGCAGCGCCGTGCTGCGCGAGGTGCTGGCCGGCTACCTGCGCCGGGTCCGGGCCGCGCACGCCGTGCCCGGGCAGATGACCATCACGGGCGGTTTCGCCCAGGGCATCAACCTCGTGCTGCGCGCGCTCAGCCGCGAGCCGGGACTGACCTGCGTGGCGTTCGAAGATCCCGGATACGGCAGCGCGCAGGCCGACGAAACCCTTCGTGCCGTCCTCGGCATGGGCCTGCGGGTCGCCTACGTACCAGTTGATATGGAAGGTCTGGTGGTGGGCGCCCTGGCCACGAGTGGAGCCCAGGCGGTCGTGGTCACGCCGGCCCACCAGTCCCCCACCGGGGTCGTCCTGTCCGCGGGCCGCCGGCACGCCCTGATCGACTGGGCCCAGCGCACCGGCGGCCACGTGATCGAGGACGACTACGACTCGGAGTTCCGCTACGACTCCGATCCGGTCGGCGCGCTGCAGGGACTGGCTCCGGACCAGGTGTTCCTGCTCGGCACGGCCAGCAAGGCGCTGGCCCCGGCGGTGCGCCTGGGCTGGGTGCACGCGCCCGCGGCGCTGGCCGGGCCGGTGGCGGCCGAGAAGGAGATGAGCGACCGTGGCTCCAGCACCGTCGACCAGCTCGCCCTGGCCGCCCTGCTCACCTCGGGCCGTTACGACCGCCACCTGCGCCACATGCGCTCGGTCTACGCGGCCCGGCGCTCGGCCCTGGTCGAAGCGTTCGCCCGCCACCTCCCTTCCGTCCGGCTGACCGGGCTGGCGGCCGGCTTCCACGCCATCGCCCCGCTGCCCCCGGGTGCGGACGAGGCAGCCGTCGTCGCCGCGGCCCGGGCCCGGCGCGTCGGGCTGCACGGCCTGGCCGGGTACCGCGGCGCCGACGACCCGGCGGCCCCTCCGGCCCTGGTCATCGGCTTCGGCAACGTCCCCGAGCGCGCCATCGACCCCGCCATCGCCGCCGTCGCCGACCTGCTCGGCTAGCAAGCGCTCTTGATGTGCGCACCGACGAATGCTTCCGGATACCCGCATCGCTCACATCCGCTCATGCATGACCGGACGTCCTGCCGTCAGAGCTCGAAGCGCACCGATCGCCGATTACGCGCTGCTGGGAGCGGCCTTGGGTCATCAGTGCGACGACTCGCAGATCAGCCTGTTCTGGCTCTCCTGGGAAGGCCGCACTGCCCTGCAGGTGCGGGTGATGGAGGGCGGAAGCCAAGTGTGATACCCGGGTGGCCGGTGACGTGTACGGTAAACGTCTTCGCGCTGGCGGTAAGTGGGAGACCGCGGGCAAACGCCCGGGTGCACGCGGGAACATCGAAGGCCGCCGGCGCGCTTACCTGACTAGTGGCCCGGCGCACGGCGAGAAGCAGTTCGGCCGAGATGCCGGCACCCGGGACATGCACGGCTGGCTTGGGGACAACGACTTCCCCGGCAGATTCCAGGTCTTGCGCATGTCCTGCCATGGGCCCAGGGGCGCGGGAGAACCAGTGCGCGCTCGCGCGGCAAGCTGTGCGACGCCGCAGCCATAGCAATGCAGCCATAGCAATGAGGAGAATCGCTAAGTGCCGAGAGCTGACTTCATCGAGACCGAGGGCACCATTAGCCGGATGCGCGGGCACGGCTTCTACACCGTGGTACTCGCCAACGGGCACGAGGTCCTCGCGAGGATGTCGGGACGGATGACGAAGAACCGCATCCGCGTCATCCAAGACGACCGCGTGCTGCTGGAGATCAGCCCGGCGGACTGGTCGCAGGGCCGCATCGTCTACCGCTATAAGTGATTCACGCCCTTAGCCGGGGAACAAGGCCCGCTAAGCTACCCGGCTTTCCCGCGGGCGGCAGCGCCGCCCGCGGCGCGGGCCTGAGTGCCCTCTCCCATCTGCATTACGTTCGATTCGGTGCGGGACTGACCAGCCTCTCGAGGGCCAGGCCGCCCGACCACATCGGCGGCTCGGGCGCGCCCCGGAAGCACTCTCGTAGCCGCGATGAGGGTTAGGTGAACTCGTCTAGTTCGGCCAGCGCGGTGTCCAGATCGTTGGCTACACCCTGTGCGGCAAGCCGGGTGAACAGCGGGTCTCCGGTGGCGGCCAGGCTGCGGACACAGGCGGCGTGAGCGCAGATACGGGCCCGGATGATGTCGAGGAACTCACCGGTCGGGCCGGTCCAGCCGTACTCGGCCAGCAACAGCCGCAGCCGGGCCGGCCGGGATCCGAAATCGGTGAATCCCTCCCGCGCGACTACGTGCCGGGCGTGCAGCGGCACCCAGCTGAACGCGGCGAACGCCAGATCCCAGGCCGGGCTCACCGGGCCGGCCATGTCCCAGTCGATGAACCCGGCCAGGTGCCCGGCCCGCCACACGGCGTTGTAGGGAGCGGCGTCGTTGTGGCCGATGATCAGCCCAGGACGCCACTGGCCGCCCATCCGCCAGACCGCCCCATCCGGCGGGACGAAACCTGAGACGGCCTCGTGGTAGCAACGCAGCCAGCGGCCCACCTGAGCCAGCGTGCCCTCGGTGCGGGTCCAGGCGGGCCAGGGCAGCGCGCTGCCCACCGTCTCACCCTCCACGAACGTCAGGATCTCCCGGCCCTGGCCGTCGATGCCCAGCGGCCGGGGGCTGCCCGGGAAATCGTTACCGGCCAGATGCCGCAACAGGGCGTGCACGGCCTGTGTCCACGGTCCCGCGGGCCGCCGGACCGTCTCGCCCACACGGACGGCCCCACCAGCATTGCCGCCGTCCAGCCGCTCCTCCATCACGGCAGTCTTTCAATGCCGGCGAAGGAAGAACAGGCATGGCTTCATCCAAAGAGGCATTACACCGTCCTCTTCTGCCGCGTACAGTTTCGTCTCTCCGTACGCGGCGTCGAGCTTCGCTAAGCGGCTCAGGCAGTCAGGCGCAGTTGTCGCAAACCCCGGTCAATGACATCGCCTGATTGCAGGTAGGACACAGGCCGCCGATCTTGCCGCCCTTTGCATCGTGGTGGCCACCGCCACGCGAGCCACCGCGAGTCTCGATACATGTCTTGCAGGCCCGCAGATTCTGCATCTGTTCGTCGGTGGCCAGCTGAGGGGTGCCCAGGACCGTGCCATCTCGGTATTCAAAGTGGCCGCAGTTCGGGTCATGGCGCAGCCTCGGCTGAGCTCCTGTGGGCACGCCGTTGACGTGCACCGGGTAGACCACATACCTAATGTCTGGATGTTCCACCACGTCCACCATGAGAACACCCTACGAACCGTCGCGCAGGCAGGGGCGGGACCAGCAGTTTGCCCGCCAAACGTCCTCCTCTGCCGCGAAGTGGGCGCGGTCAGCGTTGTACACCGTTCTCGGCGGCCGGCACTTGACCGAAGCTGCGTCCGCGAGCCCTGGAGACACTCGGCATTGCCGATGAGGGTGCTCCCGCCGCCAGCATGCTCACCGGAAGGCGATGGCGTTGCGCTGGGCCCAGTCGGCGAATGAGCGGCCCGGGCGTCCGAGGATCTTTTCCACGCCGGGGCTGACCTGAGCCTCTTCCGGGGTCGGGTGACCGAGGATGGCGAGCGTCGCGTCCGCGACGGGCGCGGGCATGAACTGAAGCATCTGGTCTCGCGCGTCATGAGGGGAGATCTCCATGAAGGCGAGCTGCTGGCGGATCGCTGTCGCGATGCTCTGCGTCCGCTGACGGGGCGTGGTCGCTTCCGGGCCGGTCAGAACGTAGGTCTGCCCCAGGTGCCCGTGGCCGGTGAGCGCCGCCGCGGCCACCTCGGCCAGGTCGAGCGGGTCGATGGCAGGCAGGGCGACATCGCCGTACGGTGCGAACACCGTCTGCCGGGCGCGCACCGCCGGTGCCCAGGCGAAGGCGTTGGCCGCCAGACCGCCCGCCCGCAGGATGGTCCACTCCAGCCCGGAGCGGGTGACGGCGGCCTCGATGGCCGCCATCGACGCGTACGCGACGGCGCCAGGCCGGCTTCCGACCGCCTGGGAAGACAGCAGCACGACCCGCTGGACGCCCGCCGTCCTGGCCGTTTCCAGCAGGGCAGCCGCGTCCACGCCGGCTCCCGAGCCGGGGACGAGCAGGAAAAGCGCTTCGGCCCCCGCGATGCTGACCGCCAGGGACTGCGCGGCCTGGGAGGCCGTGAGGTCGGCAGCGACCGGGATGATCCCCGGGCCGTCGGGCAGGCCGGCCGAGGTTCCGCGGGCGACCGCGGTCACCACGTGACCCGCGCTGACGAGGGATGCGGTGAGCGGGCGGCCGACGTTCCCGGTCGCGCCGGTGACGACGATCATGAAGGCTCCTTCAGGTGGCCGTGACCCGCCAGCAGGGCGGGATCGCCGCCCAGCCGGCCGCGACGGGCTCACGTTAGGATGCTCGGCATAGCAGGTTCCCTCAGGAAAGTAACTATCCGAGGATCGGCATCATGACATCGAAGAAAGCGGCATCCAGGACAGCCGCACCCAGGACACCGGCACCCAGGACACTGGCGTCCAAGGCAGCGGCGGACGCCTGCCCGATCAGCCCCGTCGTCGACCTCGTCTTCAGCCGGTGGACCACACCGATCCTGTGGGTGCTCTACGAGTCCGGCCTGCAGCGCTTCGTCGAGCTGGAACGCCGGCTCGGGGCTGTCACCCCGAAGGTGCTCACGCAGCGGCTGCGCCAGCTCGAACGCGACGGGCTCGTCCGGCGGCACTACCACCCGGAGGTGCCGCCCCGGGTGGAATACGAGATCACCGACCTTGGCCGCAGTCTCTCGACAGTGTTCGCGGTACTGGGCGAGTGGTCAGCCGCGCACCTTGCCCAGGTGGAAAAGGCCAGAGCCGCCTATGCGGGCCCCCTGCCACGCTAGGCGCACGATACTGTGCCGGCGGGCACGGCTGACCCTGGCGAGCGGCCGCTAGCGTGGCGGCCATGAGTGCGGTGGCGGGCGGGCTGCTTGGCCCGATGACCCGCTACCGCAAGGCGCCCTGAACGTGCTACAGCTGGCCTATCACGCGGGCCAGGACGCCGACGCCCTCGGCGATGGTCTGCTCGTTGACGGTCGCGTAACCGAAGATGAGGCCGCCGGGACCGGGGTGGCTGATCCGGTAGGGCGTTACGCCCTCGATGCCGACCCCGGCGCGGGCGGCCGCGTCGACCACTGTGGCCTCGTCCAGGTACGGCGGCAGCCAGGTGACCAGGTGCAGCCCGGCGGAGACGCCGGCCGGCTCGAGGCAGGGCAGCCGCCGGGCCAGTGCCGTCAGCAGGGCGTCGCGGCGCTGCCGGTAGACCGGGCGCATTCGGCGCAGATGCCGGTCGAACTCGCCGCGGGTGATGAGGTCGGCGAGGGCGAGTTGCTCGAGCGCGGGAGAGCCGCGGTCGGCGGCGATCTTGGCCGTCGCCATCGGCTCGGCCAGGTGTTCCGGCATGACGAACCATCCCAGGCGCAGCCCCGGCGCGAGGGTCTTGCTCGCCGACCCGGCGTAGACGACACGGTCCGGGGCCAGCCCCTGCAGCGCGCCGGCCGGCGTCCGATCGTAGCGGTACTCAGCGTCGTAGTCGTCCTCGATGACGACCGCGCCGCGTTCGGCGGCCCAGCGCAGCACGGCCGCCCGGTTCTCGGCGGACAGCACCGAGCCGGTGGGCCACTGGTGCGAGGGCGTCAGAACCACGGCATCGGCGCCGGTTTCAGCCAGGATGTCGGCCCGGATACCGTCACCGTCGACGGGCACCCCGATGACCTCGAGCCCGGCTGCCCGCGCAGCGGGCAGGGCGTCGTCACCCGAGGAAGGATCCTCCAGTGCGAGCCGCTTGGCGCCCGTGGCGGCCAGCACGCCCACGAGCAGCGCGATGCCCTGCGCGTAGCCAGTGCAGATCACGATCTGGCCGGGCCGGGCCCGGGTGCCGCGCACCCGGTTCAGGTAGTCGGCGATCGCGGTCCGGAGCTGCGGCACGCCCTTGCCCGCCAGGTAGCCGAACACGTCGTTCGGCGCGGACGCGAGCGCCCCACGTATCGCGCGCAGCCACGCGGTCCGCGGGAAGCTGGACACGTCGGCGCGGCCGTAGCTGAGATCGATCCGAGGTGGGGTGCTGCGGGCTAGCCGGAGCGCGGCTGTGGCCCGGGACGGGCCGGCCGCCACCTGGGTGTATCCGCCCGGGCGGCTGGCCAGGTAACCCTCGGCGGCCAGTTGCTGGTAAGCGTCGACCACCACGCCACGGGAGACGCCGAGGTCGGCGGCCAGCACCCGCGACGGCGGCAGCGGCGAGCCACGTGGCAGTCGCCCGGCACGGATTGAATCCCGGATTGAGGTCTCGATCTGCCGGTGCAGCGGCGTCCGGGCGTCGTGGTCGAGCACGACGAGGACACCGGAATTGGTCCGGACTTTGCTCACCAAACTGGATCTTAACGTCAGGACCGATCCCTGTCAGGGTCGTGCAGTAGCCACAGCAGGCAGCTACATGCCATGACTGAAGGGACAGGCCGGTGGGCAGGATCGTGGTGACCGAGTACATTTCCGTCGACGGTGTCGTGGAGGCCCCGAGCGGAACCGAGCCGTTCGAGCGCGTCGGCTGGACGGACGACTTCTCACGCGGCCCCGAAGGCGACAAGTTCAAGGTCGAGGAGACCATGTCCTCCGACGCGCTGCTGCTCGGCCGCGGCACCTACGACGGTTTCGCGCCGGTGTGGCCGCACGTCGAGGGCGAGTTCGCGGACAAGTTCAACTCGATGCCCAAGTACGTCATCTCGTCGACGCTCGAAAACCCGGAATGGAACAACACGCAGGTCCTCGGCGGTGACGTGGTCGAAGAGGTGAGTAAGCTCGCGCGGCAATACGAGCGGGACATCGTCGTCCACGGCAGCCCGCAGCTCGCGCAGACGCTGATCGAGCACGACCTCGTCGACGAACTCCGGCTCATGGTCTACCCCGTCATAGTCGGCGCGGGCAAGCACTTCTTCACCGAGACAACCGCGAAGAAGAACCTGCGCCTCGTCGGGACCAGGACCTTCAACGATGGCATCCACGTACTCGTCTACCGGCCCGCCTGACCGGCGCGGGCCCGGCAGCGCAAGAGCTCGGCTCAGCCACTGCGGCTAGCCGTCTCTGAGCTCGGTCAGCAGGTGCTGCAGGGTGGTGCGCAGCGTCTCGAACTCAGCCGGGCCGACCAGCTGAGCCCAGCGCTCCTCGACCCGCCCCGCGGCCGCGTGGGTGACCGGGGGGACCGACGCCCCGCGGCCGGTGAGGAACACCAGCCGCGAGCGGTGGTCGCGGGGGTTGGCGCGGCGTTCCACGTAGCCGGTGCGCTCGAGCTGGTCGACGGCCTGGGCCATCGACTGCTTGCGGACCCGGGCCAGCTCGGCCAGCCGCGAGACCGTGATGCCGTCCGGCGGCACGAACGGGAACACGTTGGCAGCGCCCGGGCGGATGTCGCCGAACCCCGCCTCGCCCAGCGCGGTATCGATGTCCTGGGCGTAGTGCTGGTAAGCCAGCCGGAGCAGCAGCCCGATCACCGGCTGCTCGGGAAAGCCCGTTTCCATAAGTGGACAGCCACCTGTCTATTTGCTTAAAGTGGACAGGAACCTGTCGATCATAGGGAAACGGGGCCCACCATGACCACTCCACCCGCCGTCTACGGCCAGTTCGGCCAGACCCTGGCCTTCACCGAGCGGACGATGACCGCGATCCTGCACGAGCACCTGGCCCAGCGCGGCGTCGAGCCCGCGACCTGGTACGCCCTGAAGCTCATCGCCACCCGGCCCGGGCTGTCCCGCCAGGACCTCCGCCGTGACCTGGAACAGTCCCAGAACGTGGCCACCGCCTCCGTACCGGGACTGCTCACCGGGCTCGAAGCCGACGGCCTGATCCGCGGTGGCACCACCGTCAGCCTGACCACCGACGGCGAAGCCCGCTACCAGAGCCTGCGCGAGTATGTGGGCCAGCCGACCGCCCGGCTGCTCGGTCAGTTCGAGCTCGCGGACATCGAGACCACCGTCCGGACCCTCCAGGCCATCACCGACCGGGCCGCCGCCAGCCAGCAGGCTGGCTAGAGCACGGCGCGGACGCGGCGGATTACCTCGTCCCGGCCGAGGGCGCCCGCGACCTGGGCCAGGTCGGGGCTGCGGCCAGAGCCGGTGAGCAGGACCCGGATGACCTGCGAGGCTTCGCGGATGGAGCCGGGGTAGGCGTCCGGGTCCTTCCGGTAGGTCTTGGCGTTGGGGGCGAAGCCCAGCTGGGTGGCGAGCTCGCGGATCTGGTTGAACCACTCAACGTCCGGGCCCGGTGCCTGGTACTGGTCAGCGAACGCCGAGGCCACCTGCCGCACCAGGTCCGGGGCCAGGCCGGAGAACCGGTCATCGGCGGGGTCGGTGACAGGCTCGAAGATCTGCGGGAAGAAGTAGCCGTAGACCGGGCGGAAGTCGGACCACTTGCGCAGGTCCTTGCGGGGGTTGGGCACGTCGACGCGCTCGATGTCCAGGGCGCGGCGGGCCAGGCCGGGCTCGGCGGCCAGCACCCCGGCCAGGGCCGGGTCGTAGGCCTCGGCCCAGGTGACGACCTGGGCCACGATGTCGTCACCGGGCAGGGTGGCGATGTAGTCGGCGCTGATGTCGTCCAGCTTGACCAGGTCGACCAGGGCCCCGGCACTGTTGAAGCCGGACAGCTCGATCGGGGCGGCCAGCGCCTCGGGCAGCGGCATCTCGGCCAGCCGTCCGTTGGCCAGGCCGCGCAGGTAATACTGGACGGCCTCGGCCGGGTAGCCCTGCTCGATGAAGAAGCCGACGCTGGCTTCCGGGTCCCTGCGCTTGGACAGCTTGCGGCGGCTGCCGCCGTCCTGCTTCATCAGCGGGGCCACGTGCGCGTACGGCACCCGCTCGAAGCCCAGCGCGTCGAACAGCTGCAGGTGCAGTGGCACCGATGACAGCCACTCGTCGCTCCGGACCACCAGGGTGGTCCGCATCAGGTGGTCGTCGACGGCGTGCGCGAAGTGGTAAGTGGGCAGGCGCAGGGGCTGGTCGCTGCTCTTCAGGATGACCGCGTCGTTGCGGTTGTCGTCCGCGCTGAGGTGGCCGCGGATGGCGTCGTCAAAACTGACCCGCCCGCCGGACAGGCCCGGGGAGCGGAACCGCACCACGTAGGGGTCACCGGCCGCCAGCCGCTCCTGGACCTGCTCCGGCGACGCGTCCCGCCACAGGGCCCACTTGCCGTAGTAGCCCGGCAGCGCCCCGGCCGCCCGCTGCCTGGCGGTGATCTCCTCCAGGTCGGCCTTGGTCGCGAAGTCCAGGTAGGCCCGGTCCCGGCGCAGCAGCTCGCGCACGTAGGTCAGGTAGATCTCGGCCCGGCTGGACTGCACGTACGGGCCGTAGTGCCCGCTCAGGTCGTCCTCGGTGGGGCTGATGGTGAAGTAGGTCAGCGCGTCCGCGAACTGGTCGATGGCCCCCTCGGTGACCCGGGCCTGGTCGGTGTCCTCGATCCGCAGCACGTACACCCCGTCGGAGTGGCGGGCCAGATCGGCGTCGACGATCGCCACGTAGACCCCGCCGATGTGCAGGTACCCGGTGGGGCTGGGCGAGAACCGGGTGACCACGGCCCCGGCCGGCAGGTCGCGCGGCGGATACCGCTCCTCCCAGTGCTCCGGGCCGGGCAGGTCCGCGGGGAACAGTGAATCAATGACTTCAGGGCTGAGCATGGGCAGGCTGGCTCCATCGATAACGGACGACGTGTCAGCCTACCGTTGCTCAGCCC
This sequence comes from Streptosporangiaceae bacterium, assembly GCA_036495425.1. Taxonomy (GTDB): domain Bacteria; phylum Actinomycetota; class Actinomycetes; order Streptosporangiales; family Streptosporangiaceae; genus Bog-532. The sequence goes on from DASXMW010000031.1 coordinate 24,776, forward strand.
GGTCCCGTTACTTCACGGGCGTGGGGGTCCAGCGCCGCTGTGCCCGGTTGGTGCCTAAACTGAGTACTCAGTCAAGACGAAAATACAGTTCAGAGGGGACGACGATGAGCGATGCAGCGGGCCGGGTGGCGGGCAAGGTGGCGCTGGTGACCGGGGCGGCCCGCGGCCAGGGCCGTGCCGACGCGGTCCGGCTGGCCGCCGAGGGCGCGGACGTGATCGTGGTCGACGTGTGCGCGCCGCTGCCGAGCGTGCCCTACGACTCGGCCACCCCGGAGGACCTGGCCGAGACCGTGCGGCAGGTGGAGAAGACCGGCCGCCGGGTGATCTCCGGGATTGTGGACGTCCGCGACCTGGAAAAACTTCGGTCCATCGTCGACGACGCCGTGACCGGGCTGGGGCGGCTGGACGTGGTGGTGGCCAACGCCGGGATCTGCGTGCCCAAGGCCTGGGACCAGACCACCCCGCAGATCTACCAGGACACGATCAGCACCAACGTGACCGGCACCTGGAACACGGTCATGGTCGCGGCGCCGCACCTGGTCCGGGCGGGCGGCGGCTCGGTCATCATCATCAGCTCGGCGGCCGGCCTGAAGGTGCAGCCGTTCATGGTGCCCTACACGACCAGCAAGTTCGCGGTCCGCGGCATGGCCAAGGCGTTCGCGGCCGAGCTGGGCCAGCACGGGATCCGGGTCAACAGCGTGCACCCGACCGGGGTGAACACCCCGATGGGCAGCGGGCGCATGCAGGAAGAGATCGGTGCCGCCATCGCCGGGTATGACCGGCTGGGAGCGATGTTCATCAACATGCTGCCGGTGGAGACCACGCAGCCCGAGGACATCGCGGACACCGTGCTGTTCCTGGCCTCCGACGAGTCGAAGTACATCACCGCCCACGAGATCGCGCCGGACGCGGGCGTGACCGAATTCTGAGCTGGGCAATTCCGAGACGGGGTTCTGAGATGGCAAGTACCCGAGCCTGGTTCGAGTCCGTGGCCGAGGCCCAGCGCCGGGCCAAGCGGCAGCTTCCCCGCGGCGTGTACCTGGCCCTGGTGGCCGGGGCCGAGGCGGGCGAGACGATGAGCGAGAACATCACCGCGTTCTCCCGGCTCAAGCTGCGCCCGCACGTGGCCGACCTGCCCACCAACCGGGACCTGGCCACCACCGTGATGGGGCTGGACATCAGCTTCCCGGTCATCTGCTCCCCCACCGGCGTGCAGGCCGTGCACCCGGACGGCGAGGTCGCGGTGGCCCGGGCCGCCCAGGGGGCCGGTACCGCGGCGGGCCTGTCCTCGTTCGCGTCCAAGCCGGTGGAAGAGGTCGGCCAGGTCACCGACAAGCTGCTGTTCCAGAGCTACTGGGTCGGCACCCGGGACGACATCCTGGCCCGGGCCGAGCGGGCCCGGGCCGCCGGGGCCAAGGGCCTGATCGTCACGCTGGACTGGGTGTTCGACTCCCGCCGGGACTGGGGCAGTCCGTGGATCCCGGAGAAGCTGGACCTGAAGGCCATGCTCCGGTACGCCCCGCAGGTCGCGCTCAAGCCGGCCTACCTGGCCCGCTACCTGCGCAGCGGGGCCCTGCCCGACCTGGGCGTGCCCAACCTGGGGGCGCGCGGCGCCGAGATCCCCACCTTCTTCGGCGCCTACGGCCAGTGGATGAACTCGCCCCTGCCTTCCTGGGAGGACCTGGCCTGGCTGCGCGAGCAGTGGGGCGGCCCGTTCATGATCAAGGGCATCACCCGGCCCGACGACGCCCGGCGCGCGGTCGACATCGGCGCCACCGCGATCTCCGTCTCCAACCACGGCGGCAACAACCTGGACTCGACCCCGGCCACCATCCGCTGCCTGCCCGGGGTGGCCGAGGCGGTCGGTGACCAGCTCGAGGTCGTGCTGGACGGCGGCATCCGCCGCGGCAGCGACGTGGTCAAGGCCCTGGCCCTGGGGGCCCGCGCGGTCATGATCGGCCGGGCCTATCTGTGGGGCATGGCGGCCGGCGGTGAGCGCGGCGTCACCAACGTGCTGGAGATCCTGCGCCAGGGGGTGAGCGAGACCCTGCTCGGCCTGGGCCGGTCCTCCGTGCACGACCTGTCCCCCGAGGACCTGATCGTGCCGGACGGCTTCGCCATCGACCACAAGATCTGAGTCTGGCCGGGAGTTTCTGGTGGCCGATGAGCCGGATGAGGGCGACGACCTTCCGGCCCGTGAGCGGATTCTCGCCACCGCCGAGGGCCTGTTCGCCGAGCGCGGCTTCGACCGCACCTCCACCGCCCGCATCGCCGAGGCGGCCGGGGTCCCGCACGGGCTGATCTTCTACCACTTCAAGACCAAGCTGGACCTGCTGCTGGCGGTGATCAGGGACGACCGGCTGGCGGCCCTGGATGACGTGGTCCCGCCGCTGCCCGCGGGGCTGGCGCTGGAACCGGCCGTGGCCGCCCTGTGGGAGCGGCTGTCCTGCGTGCTGGGTGAGCCGTCCGCCATCCGGAAGATCATTTTGCAGGAGGCCGGGGCCCACCCGGAGATCCAGGCCCGGGCCCGGGAGTACCAGGACCGGATCAGCTCCATGGTCGCGGCCTACCTGGCCCGGGCCACCGGGACGGCCGCGGGCCCGGGCGCCGCCCATGAGGCCGCGGCCCGGCTGCTCACGGTCACGGCGGGCACGGCTCCCCTGGTCGGCGAGCCCGGGGCCGCCATCATCCCCGCGGCCGACCTGGCCGCGCTGATCGCGGCCGGCCTGAGCTGACCGCTACCGGTCCCCGCCGACGGCGCGGCCGTCAGAGGTTGCCGTGCACCCAGAGCCATCCGATCGAAAAGGTGATGACGGCCCAGATCAGCCAGCGCAGCCGCGCGGCCCGCATGGCCGACGTGGCCAGGCCCCCGGCCGTCTTGGCCCCATTCATGGACCGGAAGGTCCCGAGCAGGCGCGAGCCTAATTCTCCGCCCATGAGAGACCAACGACTCTTATCGCTCGATTCCGCTGACCGGCGGCTTCCGGCTGACCGGCAGCCCTAGGCTCGCTGACGGCCTGCGGCTGACCGGTGGCCAACCCGTCGGTAAAAGCTTGATATCGCCGAATGTCGGTCGTTGTGTGGCCGCGCCCGACCCGGCAGAGTGAGGCCCGACGATTCGTCGTGGCAGTTGAGACGCACGCCACACACCCCTTCGTTCACCCCGACACAGACAGCAGGAACACGATGGATCACGCCTTGATCACCCGCAGGCTCACCCAGCTCTCGTCGGTCGCGACCTGGCCGTTCACCTCGCTGGCCGACCGCCTCATGTCCCGGCTGCGGCACCGCCCGGCCGGCCCGGACCAGTCAGCCACGGTCACCCCGGACGAGGCCGCCGAAGCTCAGCCGTGGGCCGCTGCCGTGGCCGAAGAGGTCCCCGTCGCCGACGAGGTCCCGGAGTGTGAGCCGACCGTGCCCACCGTGCCGGTCACCTTCACCCTTCCCGCTGAGGTCGGCGCGGGCGACGTGGCCCTGTGCGGCGACTTCAACGGCTGGACGACCGGTCCCATCCCGCTGATCCGCGACAGCGACAACTGGCAGGTCACCATCCCGCTGACGCCAGGCAACAGCTACCGGTACCGGTACCTGCTGGACGGCGAGCGCTGGGAGAACGCCTGGCAGGCCGACCGCTATGAGCCCAACCCGTTCGGCAGCGACGACTCCGTGGTCATGGTCGACTGGCCGGAACTGACCCTGCAGACCGCCTGATCACCCCGCACCGCCGGCGCGCGGCGCTAGGTCAGCGCCTTCTCCAGGACGACGAAGTGGAGGTTGTCGGCCAGGGGGCGGGCGTAGATGGGGTCGGCCGGGAAGGGGCGGGTCGCGCCGGTGCGGTGGAAACCGCGACGCTGGTAGTAGGCGATGAGCTTGTCCTGGGGGGCCAGCACGGTCATCTCCAGCCGGGTGGCGCCGAACGAGCTGACCGCCAGCTGCTCGGCCTCGGCCATGAGCTGGCGGCCGAGGCCCGTGCCCTGGGCCTGGGGTGAGACGGCGAAGGTGCCGAAGTAGGCCAGGCCCGTGCCTTCGTTACGGAGCTGGCAGCAGGCCACGATCCGGTCCCCGTCCTCGCCGACCAGCATGAGCGAGCCGGCATCGATGATCATGGCGTTGACCTGGCCGGCGTTGATCCGCTCCCCTTCGACCAGGTCGGCTTCGCTGGTCCAGCCCGCGCGGCTGTCGTCGCCGCGGTAGGCGGACCGGATCAGGGCGGTCAGCGTGTCGGCGTCGGCGGGGCGGGCGGCCCGGATCCGCAGGGCGCTAGCCGCGTCGCTCATTCGGGTCGCGGGCCGAGCAGGTCCCAGCGGTTACCGGCGACGTCGCGGAACACCACGACCTGGCCGTAGCGCTCGGAGCGCGGCTCGCCGTCGAACTCCACCCCGGCCTGCTTCATCCGCTGATAGGCCGCGTCGAAGTCGTCGACCCGGAGGAAGAAACCGACCCGGCCCGCATGCTGGTGGCCGACCACCGCCTGCTGTTCGGGACCGTCGGCCTGGGCCAGCAGCAGCCCGGTCTCGGCGCCGGGGGGACGGACCACCACCCAGCGCTTGGGCCGCTGCCCGACCGTGGTCCGGTCGGGCGAGTCCTCGGCCAGCTCGAAACCCAGTGCGCTGACGAAGAAGTCGATGGCCCGGTCGTAGTCGTCGACCACCACGGCGGTGTGTTCCAGGTGCATGGGAGACAGCCTAGGGCGGGCCGCCGGCCGCGGGGCGGCCCGCGGCTGCGTGGGGCAATCGGGGCGGTGTCCTTCGGTGGTCATGGCCCCGCACTCGGGGCAGACCAGCGCCGCCCAGCACACCAGGTCGCCGCCTTCCGGCTCTTCGTCCGGGTCGTACTCAGCACCCATAGCACCAGCGTAACCACACATAATCGCGAGGAAGGGGGTACGTAGGGGGCGTGACAGGTCCAGTGAAACCACCAGAGGACATCGAGTCCGGCGGTCTCGGCACGCCGGTGGCCCCGCCGGCCACCGACGAGCTGGACACCGACGAGGTGCCGGACGATCTGATCTCCGAGTTCTCGTCGCTGACCACGCCGTACTGCTGGGTGATCACCGAGGACCTGATCGCTCGCTACGACGGCGCCGAGCCGTCGGCGGTCGGGAAGTCCGGGCCGGACGCGGCCGTGGCCGAGGACGTCCGCGAGGCCCTGATCTCCGGGCGGTTCTTCCGGCTGGCCGACGACCGCGGCCGGGCCTACGCGATCGGCCGCCTGTACGACCCGTCCGGCGAGAACGAAAAGGCCCCGCTGGACGACTTCGGCCGCGCCACCTGGGACGCCGAGCGCATCGAGTACCGGCTCGAAGGCCAGTGGCAGCCGATCTGACCCGAGGACGGGTCCTTAACCGGAAGACGGCACCTGGTCGGCGGCCTGGACGATCTGGGCGTTGGTGGCGTCGATGGCGGTGGGACCGCCCGGGACCGGCACGAACCACACGTGGATCATCGGCGGGGTGACGTGGTTGGCCGACCCGGCCGGGCACGAGGACGACGCCGCGGCGACGACCCCGGTCACCCGCCCGCCGCTCAGGCACAGGTTGGTGTGCACGTGCCACTGGGTCAGGCAGCCGCCCGGCTGCGGGGTGGGCCCACCGGGCGAGGTGATGAACATGGCCGCCACCAGTACCGCGCCGTGGGCGGTGTTCGCGTAGACCAGGGACTGCGGCTCGGCCAGATTCAGCACCGGGCCACCGTGCAGCGTGGCCAGGTAGTAGGCCCGGTTGAGGTAGTGGACCACCCGGGCCCGCGGCGGGGTGATCGGCACGTACCCGGCGGCCTGGGCGGCGGACAGGCTCCGGTACTTCCTGCCGTCCTGCCAGCTGGTGTCCACGAACTTCACCGCGGCCTGCTGCTGGGCCGTGGTGGGCGCGGTGTCGCACGGCGCTGAGCTGGCCATCCGCATGCCGGGCATGGTCATGCTGGTGTCCGGCCGGGTGATGTCGCCGGCCGGGGTGGTGGTGGCCAGCTTGACCGCCGATCCCGGCATCGACGGCCCGGACATCGACGAGCCCGGCATCGACGAGCCGGACCCGGATGTGCTGGCCGAGGCGGACTCGCCGCTCATGCTCATCACCATCTCCGGGCCGCCGTCGACCAGGGCCACGCTGAGCAGGATCGCGACCACGGCCGCGGTGGCGCTGGGCACCGCCAGCAGCCGCCCCCGGGGAACCGGGCGCCGGGCCGCCTGCCGCCCGGTCCGGGCCGCCGCCAGAAAGGCGCAGCCGGCCACGACGACCGCCTCCAGCACCGTGCACAGCAGGTCACCGAAGCCGGCCGGCTCGACGTCGTTCGGGGTCGGCCCGACCACATCACCGGCGGTCCGGGTCACGATGTACACGATGATCACGCCGGCGTTGAGGACGATCCCGGCCCACAGCAGCACCCGGGACGGCCGGGTCACGGCCAGGATCGCCCAGGCCAGCTGGAGCCAGGCCACGACCAGCATGAACACGCCGAACAGCCAGTACTCCTGGAAGTGAGCACCGGCCACGGCGAAGTGAATGACCGCGGTGGCCACGCCGACCACGGCCAGGCAGGACAGCAGCACCCGGTTCAGCGGCACCGAACGGGCCGGACCGGGGGAATCACCCGAGTCGTACATGACCTCATCGTCGGCCGCGCCGATGAGATGCCCGCGGGAATTGGATGTGAAATTACTGGGAAGGCGGCCCGCCCGGGGCCGCGCCCGGAGCCGGGCCGGGACCGAAGTGCGCCAGCAGCCGTTCGGCGTAGTAGGGCTCCCAGGCCTGGTCGGGCCGGGCCGCGGTGTACTCCTTGTCCAGGCCGACCAGCAGGTAGGTCAGCTCGCTGCGCACCGGCGTGACCCCCAGCAGCGAGGGCAGCTCGGACAGGGTGACCAGCCAGTTGGAATACCAGGTGGCCCAGTCCTCGTCAGCGCCGTCGACGATCCTGAACACCTGGTGGTGGGTCTCCCCCGCCTCGTGCAGCAGGCTGCTGATCTGGTCCGCGCTGCCCATGTTTCCTCCTGCCGTGGCCGCCCCGCCGACCCCCGACGTTATACGCCAGCCGGTCAGACACCCGTTTGTGCGGGCAGCCGTCCCGAGGTGATCGCGTCGCACAGCCTCGTGTAGTCACGCTCATTCTGGTCGGCGTAGGCGGCCGCGAACTCGGCCACCGCCTGGTCGAAGACGTCCGAGCGGCCCAGGTAGGCGGCGATCGCGATGCGGTCGCCGGACCGGGCGTGGGCGCGGGCCAGTGTCTGCCCGCACAGCTCGCCGTAGCGGCGCAGCACACTGGGCGGCATGGCTTCGACCGGCAGCGAGGATTTGAAGTCCCGCAGCTGCCGGACGTAGCAGTCACCGACGTTGGGGCCGGGGGCCTTGGGGGCCGGGTGCCAGCCGAGGAAGATGTCGCTGGTGGCCTGCATGAGCTGCTGCCCGGCCACCACCCGCTTGCCCATGCTGAGGTAGTTGCTGGGCCCGGCGAACCGGCTCAGCACCGAGGCCATGGCCTGCTTGACCTGCAGGACCAGCACGTCCGAGGGGTCCCGGCCGGTGAGCAGGATGATCCAGCAGCCGGTGCCGACGCTGCCCACCCCGACCACCTTGAGCGCGGCGTCGGCGACCCGGAACCGGTTCAGCAGGTGCTGGCGGTCCAGCGGCAGGGTGCGCTGGTAAACGGCCAGGATCCGGGCGATGCCGGGCCGGGAGTCGTCCGCCGCTCCGCCGCCGGGCAGGTCGGCGACGGGCACGACCAGGGGCGGCTTGGGGATGACGCGCGGCTGGCCGTGGACCGTGTGCACGAGCTTGCTGGTCGACTGCCTGGCGTCCCGGTCCTTGATCCGGGCCAGGTCGGCGCGCCCGAGCTTGCGCTGGCGCTGCCCGAGGATCTGCTGGTACTGGCGGCGGAGCTCGTCCAGCTCGGCGTCGGCGTACCAGACCGACAGCTCGGGCCGCCGGGCCAGGGCGTGCAGGGCGGCCCGGTAGCGGGCCACGGTGGCCAGCACCGCCGGGCGGCGCTGGGCCGCGCTGGCCCCGTTGTCCCGCCCGGCCACCTCGACGCTGGTGGCCAGCCGCTTCACGTCCCACTCCCAGGGGGCGGGCAGGGTCTCGTCGAAGTCGTTGACGTCGAAGACCAGGCGGCGCTCGGGCGAGGCGTAGATGCCGAAGTTCGACAGATGGGCGTCGCCGCAGGCCTGCACGGTGATCCCGGTGGCCGGGGACGGCCCCAGGTCAATGGCCATGATCAGCGCGCCGCCGCGCAGGAACGCGAACGGCGAGGCCTGCATCCGGCCGTAGCGGATCGGCAGCAGATCGGCGATCCGCTGCGCGCCCTGCTCCACCAGCAGCGCGATCGGGTCCGGGCGGTCCGGGGCCGGCTCGAACCAGGCGTGGCTGCCGCGCGGCGTGCTCTTGCGGGCGGCCCGGCCGCGGGCGGCCCGCTCGGCTGGGGTCATCAGGAGCTCCTGTCTTCATTCACGGATTTATGGACCGTTTCGTGGACGGCTTCCTGGGGCGGCGCCTCCGAGCCCGGCCGCCACACCGTGCCCAGCGTGCCCTGGGCGGCGGCGCGGCCGTGTTTCCAGCCTCCGGGGCCGCGCAGCACCCAGGCGATACCGACCGCGATGACCGCCCCCACCGCGGGCCCGGCCAGGTAGACCCACCAGGCGGTCCAGTCGCCCAGGACCAGCGCCGGGCCCAGCGACCGGGCTGGGTTCATGGACGCGCCGCTGACCGGGAAGCTGAACAGCCCCACCAGCGCGATGTAGCTGCCGACCGCCAGCGCGGCCAGCGCGCCAACTTGCTGCGCGCCGGACGCGGTGCCGAGGACCACCGAGACCAGCCCCGTGGTCAGCACGATCTCCCAGGCCAGGGCGACCGCGGCGGAGATGCCCGGCCCGGGCAAGGTCAGGCCGGCTTGGCCGTGCCGGCCGATCAGCGCCCACAGCAGCAGCGGCGCCAGGACGGCGCCGGCGAACTGCGCGGCCACATACATCGGCACACGCTTCCACGGGAAGTCGCCGCGCAGGGCGAAGGCCAAGCTGATCGCGGGGTTCAGGTGCGCGCCGGAGACCGTGCCCATGAAAAGGATGATCGCCATCACCATCAGCGCGGGCGCGACGACCAGGGCCGGCGCAGGGATCACCCGCCCACCGAACCGCGCGTTGATCATCTCGCCGCCCGCAGCCACCAGAACCAGGAAGAACGTGCCCAGCAGCTCCGAGAACAGGCGCCGGCCCTCGTACTGGCTGTCCCAGAAGTCAAAGGCGCGGGCAAACGAGTTCGGGCGGCCGAGCGACGCCACTTCGTTTCCAGATTCCGGGAAAGGCGGCATAGCCCAGGTTAACGTCCGCGGATCAGGCCCGCGGGCGGCGGTGGCTGCGTAATCTCTCTGCCTATGGGTGACGCCAGGGGGCAAAAGTGCATACGAACCCGGTGGGTGGCGGGGGCCTGCGCCGGAATGCTGGGGGCGGCCGCGCTGCTCAGCGCCTGCAGCAGCGGGCCCGGACCGGACGACACGGCCAGCTCCTACCTGTCCGACTGGTCCCGGCAGGACTGGGCCGGGATGCAGCAGCTGGTCACCGATCCGCCCGCCAGCTTCACGTCGGTCAACAAGGCCGCGTTCACCGGCCTGACCGTGCAGAAGGCCAGCTTCAGCGGCGGCGCGGTCACCAGCAAGGACAACACGGCCCGGGAGCCGGTGACCGAAAAGTTCCAGCTCAAGGGGCTGGGCACGATCACGCTGAAGACCACGCTGCGGCTGAAGCAGGTCAAGGGCAAGTGGCTGGTCAGCTGGGCGCCGTCGACGATCACGCCCAAGCTCGGGGCCAGGGACAAGCTCTCGCTCCAGCTGACCTGGCCGGCCCGGGCCGCGATCCTGGGTTCGGGCGGCCAGACCCTGACCACGCAGGCCAGCAATGTCACGATCGGCGTCGAGGGGAGCCGGATCAAGGACGCGGCCAGCCTGGCCAAGGCGCTGGTCACCGCGGGTGCGACCCAGCAGCAGGCCAGCAGCGCGATCAGCGCGGCCCAGGCCCACCCGTCGTTCTTCGAGCCGGTGTTCACCGTCAGCCAGGCCCGCTACCAGCAGCTCAAGCCGACCGTGTACCCGCTGCCGGGCACGGTGTTCGAGTCGTCCGCAGCCCAGCAGGCGACCACGTCCGGGTTGTCCTCGGGCATCGTCGGCACGGTGGGGGCGGTCACCGCCGAGGAGCTGAAGAACCTGGGCGGGGCCTACAACGCCAGCAGCGTGGTCGGCCAGAACGGGCTGGAGGCCTCGGCGGAAAAGCAGCTGGCCGGGACGCCGACCGCGACCGCCGAGGTGGTCACGGCCAAGGGCGCCCGCGTGGCCACGCTGGCCACCCTGGCCGGGCACGCGGGCACCTCGGTCAAGACCTCGATCGACCCGACCGTCCAGAACGCGGCCGAGGCCGCGCTCTCGGGTGAGAAGAAGAGCGCGGCCCTGGTCGCGGTGGACGCCAGGACCGGTGACCTGCTGGCCGTGGCCAACGTCAACGCGGGCGGCTACGACCAGGCCGTGCTGGGTGGCTTCCCGCCCGGCTCCACGTTCAAGGTGCTGACCTCGACCGCGCTGATCGGCAAGGGGCTGACCCCCTCCTCGGCGGCCAGCTGCCCGAAGACCGCCACCGTGGACGGCGAGGTGTTCAACAATGCCGAGGGCGAAGGCCAGGTCAGCGACCTGCTGCACGCGTTCGCGGAGTCCTGCAACACCGCGTTCATCCAGCTGGCCACGGGCAAGCTGCAGGCCCCGGACTTCCCGGCCGTGGCCGCGCAGTACCGGCTGGGCAAGGCCATCGGCATGGGCACCCCGGCGTTCGCTGGGTCGGTACCGGAGCCGAAGGACCAGGCCGACCTGGCCGCCACCTCGATCGGCCAGGGCCGGGTGCTGGTCTCCCCGCTGAACATGGCCATGGTGGCGGCGGCGGTCGACACCGGCACCGTGCGAGCCCCGCGCCTGGTCACCGGGGCCCCGGACGACAGCGCGGCCACCTCCACGCTGCCGCGGAACGTGGTCACCGACCTGCACCAGATGATGGCCCAGGTGGTGGCGAGCGGCACCGCGGCCGGCCAGGGCCTGCCCAGCGGCACCGACGCCAAGACCGGCACCGCCGTGTACGGCACCGGCAAGCCCCTGAAGATCGACGCCTGGCTGACGGGCTTCAAGGACAACGTCGCGTTCGCGGTGCTGGTCACCAACTCCAGCGGCAACGGCGGGCCGACCGACGGCCCGATCGCGGCCAAGTTCCTCAACCACCTGTAGCGTTCACCCGGTGGAACTCTTCGAGGTGATCGTCCTGGGAGCGGGCTCGGCCGGCGAGTACGTGTCGGGTGAGCTGGCCGACGCCGGGCGGACGGTGGCCCTGATCGAGAAGCTGCGGGTGGGCGGGGAGTGCCCGTTCGTCTCCTGCGTGCCGAGCAAGGCCATGCTCCGGTCGGCCCAGGCCCGCGACGACACCAGGCACCTGACTGACCTGGGCGGCTCGGCCGTCCCGGCCGGGCTGGGGGACGACGAGGGCGCGTACCGGGCGGCGGCCGCCCGCCGGGACCGGCTGGCCAACGACCGGCACGACGACGGTCACGCCGAACGGGCCGAGGCCCGCGGCGTGACCCTGATCCGCGGCACCGGCCGGGTGACCCGGCCCGGCGTGGTCGAAGTGGACGGGCGCGAGGCCGGCTACCAGAACCTGGTCGTGGCCACCGGCTCGGAGCCGGTGGTGCCGCCGGTCACCGGCCTGGACACCGTGACCACCTGGACCAGCGACCGGGCCCTGTCCGAACCGGGCCGCCCGGCCTCGGTGGCCATCCTGGGTGGTGGCCCGATCGGCTGCGAGTTCGCCCAGATCTACCGGGGCTTCGGCGCCACCGTGACCGTGATCGAGTCGATGCCGCGGCTGCTGAGCGCCGAGCCGCCCGCCATCAGCGACGCCATGGCCGGCGTGCTGGCCGGCGGCGGCGTGCACCTCCGGCTGAACGCCGCGGTCAAGGCGGTCGAACCCGCCGCCGAGGGCGCGACCCGGGTCGTGTTCGCCGACGGGCCGCCGCTGGAAACGGAACGGCTCATCCTGGCCGTGGGCCGGCGGCCGGTCACCAGCGGGCTGGGCCTCGACGTGCTGGGCATCGAACCGGACGGCAAGGGCGCGCTGGCGGTGGACAGCCGGTGCCGGGTCCAGGGCCACCTGCGGGTGTGGGCGGCGGGCGACGTCACCGGCATCGCGCCCTACACCCACGGCGCCGACTACCAGGCCCTGGTCATCAGCGACAACCTGCTCGGCCGGGACCACGTCGCCGACTACCGGGCCATGCCCCGGGTCGTCTACACCGACCCGCCCATGGCCAGCACCGGCCTGACCGTGGCCGAGGCCCGCGCGGCCGGGGTCGACGTGGCCACCGCGACCATGGACCTGTCCGATCTGGTCCGGACCAACACCGACGGCGGCCGGGGCGGCACCCTGATCCTGGTCGCCGACGGCAAGCGCGGCGTGCTCATCGGCGCGGCCGCCCTCGGCGCCGGCGCCGACGACTGGATCTCCGAGGCCAGCCTGGCCATCCGGGCCGAGGTACCCGTCAGCACCTGGGCCGACGTGGTGCATCCGTTCCCCACCCACGCCCAGGCCTTCGAGCACCCCCTGCGCGACCTCGCGTCCCAGCTCGGCTGAACGGGCCGCCCAGCGCTGTCCCGCGAGGAGTGAAATCGGGCAATCTACACTGCTGCCATGAGCCTCCTCGGAGACCGGAAGTTCCAGCTGACCGACCGTTACGAGCTCGAGGAGGGCGAGCTCTACCTGTCCGGGCTGCAGGCCCTGGTGCGGATCCCGATCGACCTGCACCGGCTGGACCAGCGGCAGGGGCGGCGGACGCAGACACTGATCTCGGGGTACGAGGGGTCGCCGCTGGCCGGGTACGACCTGGAGATCGGGCGGCAGCGCCAGCGGCTGGAGGCGCACGGGGTGGTGCACCGGCCCGCGGTCAACGAGGAGCTGGGGGCCAACGCGGTGCAGGGGTCCCAGCTGGCCTCGGCGTCGGCCGACCGCACCTGTGACGGGGTGGCCGGGATCTGGTACGGCAAGGCCCCCGGCCTGGACCGGGCCACCGACGCGCTGCGGCACGGCAACCTGGGCGGGGCCGACACCAGCGGCGGCGTGCTGGTCATGGTCGGGGACGACTCGATCGCCAAGTCGTCCACGGTGCCGAGCAGCTCGGAGATCGCGATCGCCGAGATCGGCATGCCGGTGCTGGCCCCGTCCGACCCGCAGGACGTGCTGGACCTGGGCCTGCACGGGATCGCGCTGTCCCGGTTCTGCGGGCTCTGGACCGGGTTCAAGCTGGCCACCAACGTGGTCGACGGGTCGGCCACGGTCCGGCTGGACAGTGACCGGATCGAGATCACCGAACCCAGCCGGGACATCGACGGCACCGAGTTCCGGCACCAGGTCTCGGCCAACTTCCTGCAGCCGAACCTGGCCCAGCTGGAAGCCTCGCTGATGGGCGCGCGCCAGGAGCTGGCCCGCCGGTACGCCTACGCCAACCACCTCAACCGCATCGAGGGCGACCCGGCCGCCCGGGTCGGCGTCGTCGCGGCCGGGGCCAGCTACCTGGACGTCCGGCAGGCCCTGCAGCTGATCGGCGTCGGCCCGGACGACCTGGCCAGCTCCGGGGTCCGGGTGCTCAAGCTGGGCATGGTGTCGCCGCTGGAGCCGCGGGTGACCGAGGAGTTCGCGGCCGGCCTGGACGAGATCGTGGTCGTGGAGGAAAAGCGCCCATTCATCGAGCTGGCCGTGAAGGACCTGTTCTACGGGCGGCCCGACGCGCCCGCGGTCAGCGGCCGCCGCTCCCCCGCGGGCACGCCGCTGCTGCGCCCATCCGGGGACCTGCCGCCGGACGTGATCGCGGCCGCGCTGGCCCCGCGCATCATCGCCCACGTGGACCAGCCCGCGGTCCAGGCCTGGCTGGCCGCCCGGCAGTCCCCCGCGGCCCGGGAAAACCAGCGGCGGCACCTGGAGCTGCTGCCGATCACCCCGCGGACCCCGTACTTCTGCTCGGGCTGCCCGCACAACCGGGGCACCCAGGTGCCGGAAGGCTCTCTGGTCGGGGCGGGCATCGGCTGCTCCACGCTGGCCGTGCTGATGCCCGAGGAGCGGTTCGGGAACATCATCGGCTTCACCCAGATGGGCGGCGAGGGCGGCCTGTGGGTGGGCATGGAGCCGTTCGTCGGCCAGGAGCACCTGCTGCAGAACATCGGGGACGGGACCTTCCACCACTCCGGCAGCCTGGCCGTGCGGCAGGCGGTCGGGGCCGGGTCGCACATCACGTTCAAGCTGCTCTACAACGGGGCCGTGGCCATGACCGGCGGCCAGCAGGCGGTGGGCAAGATGCCGGTGCCGCGGGTCGCGGCCGCGCTGCTGGCCGAGGGGGTCCGCCAGGTCGTCATCACCACCGACGACCCCCGCCGGTACCGGCGGGTCCGGCTGCCCCGCGGCGCGACCGTGCGGCACCGGGACCAGCTGGCCCAGGTGCAGCGGGAACTGGCCGCCGTCGACGGGGTCACGGTCCTCATCCACGATCAGGAGTGCGCCACCGAACTGCGGCGCAAGCGCAAGCGCGGCCTGGCCGCCGAGCCCACCGAGCGGATCCTGATCAACGAGCGGGTCTGCGAGGGCTGCGGCGACTGCGGGGCCAAGTCCAACTGCCTGTCGGTCCAGCCGGTCGACACCGAGTTCGGCCGCAAGACCCGCATCCACCAGGCTTCCTGCAACAAGGACTTCTCCTGCCTGGACGGGGACTGCCCGTCGTTCCTGACCGTCACGCCGGACCCGAAGGGAAAGCCGCGCCGGGCCGCCGCCCGGGTCGACGGCGAGCTTCCGGAGCCCGAACTCCGGGTCCGCGCCGACGAGTTCAACCTGCGCATCACCGGGGTGGGCGGCACCGGCGTCGTCACCGTGGCCCAGGTCATCTCGACCGCGGCCAGCATGGCCGGACTGCAGGTGCGCGCGCTCGACCAGATGGGGCTGGCCCAGAAGGGCGGCGCGGTGGTGTCGGACATCCGGCTGTCCCCCGAGCCGTTCACCGGGGCCAACAAGCTCACCCCCGGCTCCTGCGACCTGTACCTGGGCTGCGACCTGCTGGTCGCGGCCGACCCGGTGCACCTGGCCGCGGTGTCGGCGGACCGGACCATCGCCGTCACCTGCACGTCCCGGGTGCCGACCGGGGCCATGGTCGGGGACACCGCCGTGACCTTCCCGGACGTGCCCGCGACCGTGGCCCGGATCCACGACCTGACCCGCACCGAGCTGGGGGTGGCGGTGGACGCCCGCGCCGAGACCAGCGCCCTGCTCGGCGACGACCAGTTCACCAACGTGTTCCTGGTCGGCGCGGCCGTGCAGGCCGGCGCGCTGCCGGTGCC
Source organism: Streptosporangiaceae bacterium (assembly GCA_036495425.1). Taxonomy (GTDB): domain Bacteria; phylum Actinomycetota; class Actinomycetes; order Streptosporangiales; family Streptosporangiaceae; genus Bog-532. The sequence goes on from DASXMW010000031.1 coordinate 40,156, forward strand.
GCCCCGGTTCGTGGAGGAGGCGCTGGAGCTGAACGGCGTCGCCGTGGACAAGAACATCGCCGCCTTCCGGGCCGGCCGCCGCCACGTGGCCGGCGGGCCGGAAGCACCCGCGGCCAGCGACGGGGCCCCCGGGGCCGGCACCTCGGCGGTGATCGAGCGGCGGGTGAGCGAGCTGACCGCCTACCAGGACGCGGCCTACGCCGCCGGGTACGCCGGTCACGTGCGGGCCGTCGCCGCGGCCGAAGCCAGCGCGCTCGGCGCCCCCGGCCCGCTCACCGAGGCCTACGCGCGGCAGCTGTTCAAGCTGATGGCCTACAAGGACGAGTACGAGGTGGCCCGGCTGTCACTGGACCCGGCCCTGGAGGCGGCGGTGACGGCCCAGTTCGGCCCGGGCGCGCGCTACCACTACCGGCTGCACCCGCCGGTGCTGCGCGCCCTGGGCATGAAGAAGAAGATCTCGCTCGGGCCCTGGTTCCGGCCCGCGTTCCGGGCCCTGTACGCCAGCCGCGGCGTGCGCGGCACGGCCTGGGACGTGTTCGGCCGGACCGAGGTCCGCCGCACCGAGCGGTCGCTGCCCGGCGAGTACCGCGAGGCCGTGGCGGCGGCGCTGCCCCGGCTGTCGGCGGGCACCCTCCCGGCCCTGGTGGCCCTGGCCGAACTGCCGGACCTGGTGCGCGGCTACGAGCACGTGAAGCTGGCCAACGTGGCCCGGTTCCGCACCGCCCTGGCCGACGCCGTCCGGGACCTGGAAAACAGGCCTTCGATATAAATAAGGGCCTGGATCAACAGGCCGCGACATCTATCTAATTTCGCCGGGTGGGGCGGTCAGCGACGGCGGCGCCACCGCCGCCAGCGGCGCCGCGGAGCGTCCGGGGCGGCTTGGGCCGGGGACGGCGCGGGCGCGGCGGCCCGGGCGGCTTCGGCCCGCTGGGCGGCCCGGGCCTGGTGCCAGGCCGCGACCGCGCGGTCTTCCTTGACCAGCGGGACCGGGATGGGCGGGCCGTCGGTGCCGTTGGCCCGCCAGTGGCGGATCCTCGTGTTGAGCTCGGCCACGGCCTCCCGGACCTCGGCCTCGGAGCGCAGGGTGAGGGGCCCGGCGGTCAGGCGCTCGGCTTCGCGGCGCAGCCGCAGCGGGGTGGGCAGCATCTCCTCGGTGGGCACGCCCTCCCGGCGCAGCTTGTCGCGCAGCCAGGCCTGGGTGAAGTCCGTCTCCTGGCGGGGCGGCAGCGGTTTGCCGGAGCCGGGCAGGTCGTCGAACACCCCGCGCCGTTCGGCCTCGGCGATCTGCTGATCGATCCAGGTCGGGAAGCTGTGCTGGGGCGGTTTGCGCTCAGTCATCCTGTTACCGATTTTACCCGGGCCTAAGGTGGCGGAATGGACGACACCGATGCCCTGGTCGAGCGCATTCTGACCAGCTACGACACGATCACCGTGGTCGGGGCGAGCGTGGCCCCGGCCAAGGCCGCGCACTACGTGCCCGCGCACATGCAGCGGCACGGCTGGCGCATCGTGCCGGTGAACCCGCACGCGGACGAGATCCTGGGTGAGCCGGTCCACCGCACCCTGGCCGACGTGCCCGGGCCGGTCGGGCTGGTCGACGTGTTCCGGCCTCCGGCCCAGACGCCGGACGTGGCCCGGCAGGCGGTCGCGGCCGGGGCCACCGCGCTGTGGCTGCAGCTGGGCATCGCCTCGGCCGAGGCCCGGGATATCGCCACCCGGGCCGGCCTGCTCTACGTGGAGGACCGCTGCCTGATCATCGAGCAGCGCCGCCTCGGCGTCAGCGCGCCGGCTCCTCGCTGACCACCTGCAGGGTGGCCAGGGTCGGGTCGGCCGCGTAGGCGACCCGGCCGCCGTCGGCCAGCACCGCCCGCAACGCGGCCACGATCCCGGCCGTGACCCGCTCCCCCGGGGCCAGCACCGGCACGCCGGGCGGGTAGGGCGCCACCAGTTCCGCGCTGACCCGGCCCGCCGCCGCTTCGGCGGGCACGGTCTCGTGCGGGGCGAAGAACGCGTCCCGCGGGGCCAGCACCACGTCCGGGTCCAGCGCCCAGGCCAGCCCGGCCATCGGCGGGCGCGGGCGGGACCGGTGGCGTTCCACCGCCGCGATCAGCGTGCCGGTGAACCGGGCCATGTGCCGCGGGTCGTCGGCCAGGGTGACGATGGGCACGATCGTGTCCCGGTCCGCCATCTCCACCGGCATGCCCGCCGCGATCAGGTCGGCTTCCACCGCGTGCCCGTGGGCGCCGGTTCCGGCCAGCAGCACCACCAGCTTGCCGGGCTCGACCCCGGGCCCGTCCAGCACGGCCAGGCCCGGCACCGCGGCCAGTTCGGCCCGCGCCCCGGCCACCACGTCGAGCAGCCGGCCGCACAGCTCGTGCCCGTCCCGGGCCAGCAGTTCCCGGGCCGCGTCGATGCTGGCCAGGATGGTCCCGGCCGGGCTGGTGGTGTGGGTGGCGTCGAACGCCCGCTCGAGCCGGGCCCGATCCAGGCCAGCACGGCCCGCCTGCCCGGTCCGGGCCAGCACCAGCGCGCCCTGGCTCCAGGCCGGCAGGGCCTTGTGCGCGCTGGTCACCATGGCGTCGGCCCCGGCCGCCAGCGCGTGCGGCGGGAACCCTTCGTGGAAGCCCAGGTGGGCGGCCCAGGCCGCGTCCACGATGAGCGGCACCCCGGCCTGGTGCGCGGCCTCGGCGTGCCCGGCCAGGTCGCTGACCGTGCCCACGTAGGAGGGGTCACCGAGGAACACGGCCCGGATCCCCGGGTGGGCGGTCAGCGCCGCCCGCACGGCCGCCACCGGCACCGCCCCGGGCAGCCCGGTGGCCGGGTCCACCTCGGGCCGGACCCAGACCGGGCGCAGCCCGGCCAGCACCAGCCCCAGCAGCAGCGACCGGTGCAGGGTGCGGCTGACGATCACCTCGTCGCCGGGGCGCCCCACGGCCAGGGCCAGGGCCTGGTTGCCGTGGGTGGACCCGGCCACCGAGAACCGGCACCAGTCCGCGCCCCACAGCCCGGCCGCGCGCTGCTCGGCCCGGGCCAGCAGCGCGTCGGCCCGCTTGATCGGGGCCAGGCCCGCGTAGAGCGGGATGTCCCCGGCCACGACGGTACCGGTGAGGTCGGTGCGCAGCTTGTGGCCGGGGATGCTCATCGGGGCCGCCCCGGGATTCGCGCCCGGGCCCCCCGGGCCGGTGGCCTGGAGCCAGGCGTCGAGCAGCGGGGCGCCGGACCGCAGCCCACGCGGGTCGCGGGGATCGGTCCCGTCGGAGACATCCGGTCCTACGGTGCTGGTCATCCGCCCAGTGTGACCGATAGCTTCTCGGGTGAAGCCCGCTGGGAGGCCGCCAATGCCGCTAGATCCGCAGTTCCGCGCCGTCCTCGACGACCTCGAGGCCAAGGGCCTGCTGCCGCTCGTCCGGGGCGACGCGGATCAGACCCGTGCCCACTACCGGATGCTGTCGCATCGCAGGCGCGGGCCCAGCTTCGTGCCGGAGCCGGTCGCCTCGGTGGCGGACCAGCGATCACCGCAGGGCGTGCCGGTCCGGATCTTCGAACCGTGCCAGCCCCGCGGCGGCACCGTGGTCTATCTGCACGGCGGCGGCTGGGTCATCGGCGACGTGCAGACCCACGACCCGCTGTGCCGCCGGGTGGCCAACGTGACCGGGGCCCGGGTGGTGTCGGTTGGCTACCGGCTGGCGCCCGAGCACCCGTTCCCGGCCGGCCTGGACGACGCCGAGCACGTGCTGCGCTGGGTCGGTGAGCAGCACGACGGCGAACCGGTCGGCGTGGCCGGCGACTCGGCCGGGGCCTCGCTCGCGGCCGGCCTGGCCCTGCGGGCCCGCGACCGGGAGATCCCGCTGGCCGCGCAGCTGCTGTTCTACCCGGCCACCGACCCGTCCATGGCCAGCGGGTCGTACACCGAGAACGGCCAGGGGTACTACCTGACCCGGGACGACATGGCCTGGTTCTACCGGCAGTACCTGCCCGCCCTGGACGACGCCGCCGAGACCCAGGAGGGCCTGGCCTACGCCGAGGCCAACCTGGCCTACGCCAACGTGAACCGGGCCGCGGCCGCGGTGGTGGCCACGGCCGAGTTCGACCCGCTCCGGGACGACGGCGCCGCCTACGCCGACCGCCTCAAGAACGCCGGGGTCCGCGTGGAGTACGTGCCCGGGCCCGGGCTGATCCACGGCTACGCGGGCTTCCTGGGCGTGGTCGACACCGCCGACACCACCGCCGCCGAGGCCATGGAGACCTTCGCCCACCTGCTGCGCAGCTGACCGCGGGGGCCGGGCCTGGGTCCGGTCAGCCCGCGGGGGCGCGGAGGCGGGCCCGGGCCGAGGAGGACTCGGACAGCGGCACCAGGCGGCCCGCCTTACCCAGGCCGAACGACGGCATGTTGCCGTAGATGCCCTCGTAGTCGCCCGCCCGGACCAGGTAGGTCTCGTGCCAGATACCGGTCCGGTCGCTGCCGCCGACCCGCTGCCAGTAGTCCCGCCAGACGGCCAGGTGCGGGTCGTCCTCGTCCCGGGCGAACGCCTCCAGATGGTCGAACGACCGCCAGTACTGCACCAGGCTGACCAGGCCCAGCTGCTGGAAGCCCAGCAGGCCCTTTTCCGGCTGCGCCATCAGGTACTGGAGCATGTGGATCATGCCCCGGCGCCCGCCGAGGTCGAGGAACGATCGGTACAGGTGCAGCTTGCTGTTGAAACGGGCCCCGATGAGGAACACGACGAAGTCGCCGTCGATCTCCGCCCTCATCCGGCGCCCGGCGATGTGGGCCATGGGCCCTCCCCGGTTTTAGCGAGCGCTGGTTACAGGTACTGTCCCTGTCCCTCAGTGTCGCGGGAGACCCACTCGATGGCTAGTACGTCGGCCGGATCGAGGATGCTCCAGCCGTCGTCGCGGGTGAACTCGAGCAGGCCGTCCGGGCGCTGCCGCACGCCGACCAGCGGGTGCTTGTCGTCGTTCAGCGTCCACCGGCCGTTGAGGCCGCGCACCACCAGCCGGACCTGCCCCTGCTTGCCGAGCACCGGCTGCAGCAGCTCCACCATCACCGAACCTTGCACACGGTCACCTTACGCCCCGGCGGGCCCAGGGCTAAGGTCGGCACATGCGGATCTGGCTGGTCGGTTTCGGCACGGTGGGCCAGTGGCTGGCCCGGGTCCTCAGCCAGCAGGCCGGCCCGCTGCAGGCCCGCTACGGGCTGGTCCCGCAGGTGGTCGGGATCGCCAGCGGGCGCGACGGGTTCGTGCACGCCCCCGACGGCCTCAACCTGGCCGCCGCGCTGGCCGCGGCCCGGGCCGGGCGGCCCCTGGCCGGCCTGCCCGGAACCGAGCACTGGCCGTCGACACTGGACGGCCTGCACGCCACCGAAGCCGACGTGCTGGTGGAGGTGTCGGCCAGCCCACCCGAGGATGGTGAGCCCGGCCTGTCCCACTTGCGGGAGGCGCTGGGCCGGCGGATCCCGGTGGTCACCTCCAACAAGTGGCCGGTCGCCCACGACGGGCTGGCCCTGGCCGCGCTGGCCCGCGATCAGCGGGTCCCGTTCCGGGCCGAGTCCACGGTCATGTCCGGTACCCCGGTGCTGAGCGCGCTCACCGAGGGCCTGGCCGGGGCCCGTCCGCTCAGCCTGCGCGGCCTGCTCAACGCCACCGTCAACGACATCCTGACCCGGATGGCGGGCGGGCAGACCTACCCCGAGGCGCTGGCCGCGGCCCAGCAGGCCGGGCTGGCCGAGCCGGATCCCGCCGCCGACGTCGGCGGCGGCGACGAGACGGCCAAGGTGATGATCTTGTCGGCGCTGGTGTTCGGCCGCCAGCTGACCCGGTCCGACGTGACCGGCCGGGGCATCGGCGACCTGCCGGGCCAGGCCGTGGCCGAGGCCCGGGCCGCGGGCGGCACGCTGAAGCACGTGGCCTCGCTGAGCTTCGCCGGGCCCGGCGGCACCGGGCCGGTCACCGCCCGCGTCGAGCCCGAGGTGGTCCGGCCCGGGGACCGGCTGGCCGGGATCGACGGCGCCGTCAACGGGCTGACCGTGCGGGCCGACCCGGTCGGCGAGGTGACCCTGATCGGCCCGGGCGCGGGCCCGGAGCTGGCGGGCCAGGGCGTGCTGAGCGACCTGATCGCGGTGGCCCGCGCCATCCCCCAGTGACCTCGTCCCGGCCGGTGGCGCCGCCCGTGCCGGTGACTCAGCCCTTACCGGGATTGAAGATCTGCCTGGGGTCGAGGGCCTGCCGGACCGCGGTCTGCATGGCCACCGCCCCCGGGTCGAGTTCGCGCAGCATCCCGTCCCGCTTGAGCAGGCCCACGCCGTGCTCGCCGGTGACCGTGCCGCCCAGCGCGATGGCCTCGGTCAGCAGTTCGTCGAACGCGGCCTGGGCCGCGTCCCGGGCCGCGTCGTCCCCGGCCGGGGTGATGATCAGCGGGTGCAGGTTCCCGTCGCCGGCGTGGGCGATGGTGGCGATCCGCACCCCGTGCCGGGCCCCGATGGTGCCGATCCGCTCCAGCATGGCCGGGACCTGGGAGCGCGGCACGCACACATCCTCGGTGAGCACCGGCCCCAGCCGCTCGAAGGCCGGGTAGGCCAGCCGCCTGGCGTCGAACAGCGCCTCGGCCTCGGCGTCGTCGGTGGACTGCTCGGCCCACAGGGCGCCGGCGTCGGTCATGGTGGCGGCGATGGCGGTGGCTTCGGCCGCCCCGGACTCCCCCGGGGTGTCGACCCGGGCCAGCAGCATGGCCGTGGCGTCGGCGTCGATACCCAGGTGCTTCCAGTTCTCCACCGCCTCCAGGCAGGACCGGTCGAGCAGTTCCAGCACGGCCGGGGTCAGGCCGCGCCGGGTGATCTCGGCCACCGCCCGGCCGGCCGCGACCAGGTCGCCGAACACCGCCACCACCGTGCGCGGGGTGGCGGCCAGGGCGGGCCGCAGCCGCAGGGTCACCTCGGTGACCACGCCCAGCGTGCCCTCGGACCCGACGAACAGGCCGGCCAGGTCCAGCCCGGCCACGCCCTTGGTGGTGCGGCGGCCGAGCCGGACCGCGTCGCCGTAGGCCGCCGGGCCGCCCACCACCGCCCGCAGGCCCAGCACGTAGTCCCGGGTCACCCCGTACTTGAGGCAGCACAGGCCGCCCGCGTTGGTGGCCACGTTGCCGCCGATCGTGGACCAGGGCGCGCTGGCCGGGTCGGGCGGGTACCACAGACCCTGCTCGGCCACGGCCGCCTTGACGTCGTTGTTGACCGCGCCCGGCTGGACCACGGCCAGCAGGTTGTCCGGGTCGATCTCCAGCACCTGATTCATGGCGGCCAGGTCGAGCATCACGCAGCCGCCCACCGCGTTGGCCCCGCCGGACAGCCCGGTGCCCGCCCCGCGCGGTACCACCGGGGCGCCCAGTTCGGCGCAGACCCGGACCACGTGCTGGACGTCGGTCTCGGACCGGGCCCGGACCCCGGCCGCGGCCCGGCCCGACGGCGCCCACTCCGCGTCGTCGTGGGACAGCGAGGCGAGCACGTCCGGGTCGGTCACGATCCGGTCCGCGGGCAGGACCCGGCTCAGGGCCTCGATGATCTGGGCCTGGCTGGCCTGGGCTCCGGTGGCTTCCCGGTCTGGCCCGGCGGTACGGCCTGCGTCCATGCCTCCGACCCTAAGCGCTAGGGTGGGCTGATCCTGGACGCCGACTGACTGTAGGAGACATCCGTATGAGCACCGAGAAGCCCGAGGTCGACTTCCCCGGTGGCGAGCCCCCGGCTGACCTTCAGATCACCGACATCAAGGAAGGCGGCGGCGAGGTGGCCAAGGCGGGCGACATGGTGCAGGTGCACTACGTCGGCGTCGCCTACTCCACCGGCGAGGAGTTCGACTCCAGCTACGACCGCGGCGACCCGCTGGAGTTCCAGCTGGGCGCGGGCCGGGTCATCGCCGGCTGGGACCAGGGCGTCCAGGGCATGCGGGTCGGCGGCCGCCGCCAGCTCGTGATCCCGCCCCACCTGGCCTACGGCGACCGCGGCGCCGGCAACGTCATCGCCCCCGGCGAGACCTTGATTTTCGTCTGCGACCTGGTCGGCGTCTGACCCGAGACCAGCGGCCCGGAGCGGTGCCCGGTTCGGGCCGTTGGTCCCTGGCGCCAGCCCAGGCGGCGCGTATCGTGCGGATCATGACTGAGACCACGAGCGCCCCGGGCGCGGTGGGACCCGGTGGGGGGCAGTCGCTGAGCAAGGCGGGCGCGTCCCAGCTCCGGTACCGCAAGAGCGTCACCTTACTGACCGACGCCGAAGTCGACGCGCTGAGATCGGCGATCTCGGCCATGACCGGCCTGAGCGACGACCGCGGGTTCGGTTACTGGGCCGGCCTTCACGGCCTGCCCCTGCCGATCTCGTGCACCCACGGCACCTCGCTGTTCCTGCCGTGGCACCGGGCCTACCTGTACTACTTCGAGCAGTACCTGCTGGACGTGATGCCGGCCGGCCAGGCCGTGAGCCTGCCCTGGTGGGACTGGTCGGCGCAGACCGGCATCCCGGCCAGCTACGCCACCCCGGAGCTGCCCGGGGGCGGCCCGAACCCGCTGGCCAGCGCGCCGGTCACCGGCATCCCGGACCTTCAGTTCACGGAGATGAACGTGCCCCGGGCCGAGCAGACGTCCCGGACGCCGGGGCCGGACGGGCCCGGGCACGGGTCCGCGGGGCTGCCCAGTGCCGCCGAGGTGGCCGCGGTCCTCCGGCTCGAGGACTTCGACGACTTCTCGGGGCAGCTGGAAGACCTGCACAACCGGGTGCATGTGTGGGTGGGCGGCACGATGAGCGAGATCCCGGTGGCGGCGTTCGACCCGTTGTTCTGGGCCCACCACACGATGATCGACCGCCTGTGGGCGATCTGGCAGCAGGCCCACCACGGGGCCGGGGTCGGGTCGGTGCCGTCCAGCTTCCCGCTGGGCCCGTTCCCGACGCTCAACGTCGGCCAGACGCTGAGCATCACCGCGCTCGGCTACCAGTACGCGGCGGCCACCAGTTCGGCCGCACCGGCCGGGGGGAACTGAGATGGCTGACTTCACCGCCAACCCGCTGACGGTCACGCTGACCGCGCCGGCCGAGTCCTACCGCCGGGCCGACCTGGAGTTCCACGGTGTCGACCACGGACGTGCCAGCTACGAGGGCCGCCTGTTCGTCAACAACCCGGACGCGGGCCCGCAGACCCCGACCGACGATCCGAGCTACGTGGGATCGTTCTGGATCTTCGGGCACGGTGGCTGCGCGGGCGACGAGGGGCACTGCGACCCGCCGGAGGGCCGCCGGCCGTTCGACTTCCGGGCCGAGCACCAGCTGACCCCGATGAGCAAGATCGTCATCGTCACCGAGCGGCTCCGTGGCCTGGTCCGCCCGGGCGCAGAGTTCACGGTCCGGATCGTGCCCTACATCCGGCCGGAACACGCCGGGGCGCTGCCGGACAGCCTGGTCGCGGACCTGCTCCAGCTCGAACGGGTGGAACTGCTCACCTATCAGTGAGGCGGCCCGGATGGCCCAGGGGCACGGCGAGAGCCCCGGCCGGGGCGGGCTCGGGGCGAGCGATGTGTATCAGGCGGCCCGCCCGCAGTTACTGACCAGGTAGGGGAAGTAACTGCGGGCGTTTCGCGGGGGGTCATCGTGCGCCGCTGTCTGCTGGGGTTGATCGTGGCGTCCGTCCTGTGGGGCGGCGCGATGAGCGGGACCAAGTTCGCGCTGGGCGCGTTCGCGCCGGTGACGCTGCTGGCCACCGAGCTGGCGGCGGCCGCGGCCGTGCTGTGGCTGGTCCTGCTGGCCCGCGGCTACCGGGCCCCGCGGGTCTGGTGGCTCCCGGTGATCCTGGGGTTGCTGGAACCGGCCCTGGCCTATCTGGGCGAGACGCTGGGCCTGTCGATGACCAGCGCGGTGCACGGGGCGCTGCTCAGCGGGCTCGAATCGGCGCTGGTGGTGGTGCTGGCCGCGCTGGTGCTGCGGGAGACCATCACCCTCGCGGCCGCGCTGGCGGTGCTGGTCGCGGCGGGCGGGCTGGTCGTGCTGGCGGGCCCGGGTGCCAGCCAGGGCACGGCAGCGGGCGACCTGCTGGTCGCGGGCGGGGTGCTCAGCGCCAGCCTGTACACGATCGTGGCCAAACGGTTCGACGACGGCTCTGATCCGCTGTCCCTGACCACCTGGCAGTTCACGGTGGCGGCGCTGGCGGTGGGCGGCGCGGCCACGGTCCGCTGGGCTTCCGGGGCCGAGGCGGCGCCGGTTGCGGTCGCGCCCCGGTTCTGGCTGGCCGCGGCGCTGGTCGGGGTGGCCGGGTACGGGCTCAGCTTCCTGATCTTCAACACGGTGATCTCCCGGGTTGGCGCCACTCAGGCCGCGGTGGTGCTCAACCTGATCCCGGTGTTCGCGTTCTTCGGCGCCACCGTGTTCCTGGGCGAGGGCGTGACCTCGGCCGACGTCATCGGGGCGGTCCTGGTCGGAGGGTCGGTGCTGTACTTCACCGCCGCCGACTGTCGCCCGGGATCTGGTGCTGAATCTCCGGCCACGGCAGCGGCAGCGCCCGGTGCGGCAGCGGAGCCTTTTTCCGCGTGTATCGGGTGGCCGGGCCCCGGCTCCGTCCGGGAAGATGAGAATCGGAGGCCATCATGACCACTCCCCTCACCATCGCCGAAGGCGCGACCGGTTCCGCCGTCCAGTGGGCGCAGTACCTGCTGGTCCGCCGGGCGCTGAGCTACACCCAGCTCGACGGCAGCTTCGGACCGCTCACCCGGACCGCGGTCGAGCAGTTCCAGCGCGACGCTCAGCTCACGGTGGACGGCATCGTCGGCCCGGCCACCTGGGCCGCCCTCGGCGGCAACGGCTCGCAGCCGCCCACCCTGACCACCGGTGCCAGCGGGCCCGTCGTCGAAAAGCTGCAGACCATTTTGAACGAAGGTAGGGGCGGCTTCGCCCCGGCCGGCAACCCGGTCCTGGTCCCCGACGGCCAGTACGGCCCGCAAACCGCCCTGGCCGTCCAGGGCGTCCAGCGCCAGGCCGGCCTGCTCGCCGACGGCATCGTCGCCCTGCAGACCTGGGCCATCCCCGTCCGCGCGGCCGGCGAAGTGATCGCCGACCTGTGCGGCGTCCCTGCCCCGGGCGGGGGTTAGCCCAGAGCGCTAGCCGACATCGGCGGGGACCCGTCCGATGGCCCGGAGCAGGGCACGGGACAGGCGGCTCAAGGGGACGCCGGTGAGCCCGGCGGGGCTGAACCAGCCGACCTCGGACAGCTCGCCGTCGGCGGGGCGGGGTGTGCCGCTCACGATTTTGGCATCGTAGACCGAGGTCACGTAGGCGGCCCGGTCGCCGTTGGGGTAGGTCACCTCGAAGTCGGGGCCGCCCAGGGCGGCGATCAGGCCGCGCAGCCGGACCGGGACGCCGATCTCCTCCCGGGCCTCCCGCACCGCGGCTTGGGCGGGTGACTCGCCGATCTCCACCGCGCCGCCCAGCACGCCCCAGCCGTCGTCGTGGCCCGCATGGCGGACCAGCAGCACCCGCCCGGCCTCATCGACCGGCAGCACCGAGACCGAGGGCAACAGCAGCAGGTCGTGGCCGACGGCGGCCCGCAGCCGCCGTACGTGCTCAGACATTCCCACCCGTCACACCGTACGGCGGCGGTCGCTCAGTCCCACCAGAACCACCAGGTGGTGGCGCCGGGGAGTTCTTCGGCGTAGTCGGAGATACTGCCCTGGCCCTGGGTGATGTTGCCGGTGCAGAAGGCGAAGTGCTCGGCGGCCACGCCGAACGCCTCGTCGGCGTCGGGGACCGGCCGCTCGACCAGCAGCGCCATGGTGTCGAAGCCCAGGTGCATGAGCCGGGCCCCGAACCGCTCCTCCCACGAGCGCAGCACCAGGGCCAGCGGGGCCGGGCTGTCCAGGATGTTCACCGCGCCCTTCCAGCCCGCGGCCACCAGCGCGTCGGCGGGCCGGTCGGCCCGGACCAGGCCGATGGCGGCGGGCAGGTCCACGGTGGCGGTGGCCGCGGCCAGTTCCCTGGCCGCGGCCAGCCGGCTGGTGCCCGGGGCCAGGCCGGGGAAGGCCCGGCCGAACGGGGCCAGCAGTTCGGCCGTCTCCTCCGGGTCCTCGTCCTCGTCCGGCACCCCGCCGTCCCACAGCTCGGTGATGACCTCGGTCAGGTCCAGCCCGTCGACCACGCCGGCGTCCTCGGGTGACAGCTCCCCCTCGGCCCAGGGCCGTTCGGGCTGGCCTTCCAGGGCCGACAGCAGCAGCGGCACCAGGCCGGACCCGTCCAGGGCGTCGGTCAGGGCCAGCCAGGCCGCGGGCGCGTCGTCGAACTCGGCGCTCAGCCACAGGGCCGGCTCGGCGGTGCGGCCGATCCGGCGCAGCCCGCGCGGTGTCCCCGGGCGGATCAGCCGCCCCGCGGGCAGCCGGACACCCGCGATCTCCAGCTCCCCCTCGGGCGGCAGCGCCCCATTCATCTCACTGGTCACCGGCCCACTGTCCCGCACCGGACCGACGGCCCGGTGATCACCAGGTGAACCGTTCAGGCTGGCGGCAGGGTGGCGACGAAGGCGGCCAGCTCGTCCAGGTTGGCGCGGGTGTTGGTGCGGCGGCCTTGTTCTATGTCGTGGACGAGGTCGGCGACCTTGGTGATGATGGGGCCGGTGATGTCCTTCAGGACTTCGTCGATCTCGGTTTTGCGGTTGCGGACGGCCAGGTCGCGGTAGATGCCGCTGTACTGCTTGGCGCTGCGGCGGTTGAAGCCGGCCAGGCGGTCCAGGGAGCCGCTGAGGTCGGCGGGGTCGAAGCCGTCGAAGCTTTCCACCGGGACCGGGGCCTGGGCCAGGACTTCGCGGGCGATGGCGATCATCACCGGCTGATAGCGGGCGTCGGACAGGTGCTCGGCGATGGTCAGGTCGGACACCGCGCCGGCCCAGAGCATGGCTCCGTAGGCTTCTTTGCCCCACAGGTAGCCGAGCACGTTGCCGGTGGGCTCGGCGTACGGGAGCGCGGCGGCCAGGTCCCGCACCCGCGGGGTGACGCGGCCGCCGTCGAGTTCGCCGACGCGGAAGGTCGCGACGTTGCCCTGCATGATGCGGCCGGGGGCCATCAGGTCGGCGCCGAAGTTGACGAACGAGGAGATGACCCGGTCCTGGCCGACCGCGGCGGCCAGGGGGCCGGCGGTGAGGCCGTTCTGGACGGTCAGCACGTAGCCATCGGGGGCCAGGCGGTCCCGCAGCAATTCGGCCGCGGCCCGGGTGTGCAGGCTCTTGACCGCGACGATGGCGTGATCGACGCGGCCGGGGAGCTGAGCGGGCGTGATGGCCCGCGCCTGGACCGAGAACTCCTCCACGGGGCCTTCGATCATCAAACCGTGCTCGCGGATGGCGGCGACGTGGTCTTCGTCGGAGTCGCACAGCGTGATGTCGTGCCCAGCCCGGATCAGGTGCGCGCCCAGCGTGCCGCCGATGGCCCCGGCGCCGATGATGGTCAGCCTCATGCTGAAGCCTCCGCGGTGGTCCAGCGCCCGATCTCATCGTCGAGCACGGTGAGCGGGATCGCGCCGTTGCCCAGTACCGCGTGGTGGAACCGGTGCAGCTCGAACCGGGACCCGAGCGCGTGGCGGGCCTGCTCGCGCAGGCGCACGATCTCGCGGCGGCCGGTCACGTAGGCCAGCGCCTGGCCGGGCCAGCCGATGTAGCGGTCGATCTCGTTGCGCACGTTGGCTTGGGTGGTGGCGGTGCGGGAGTACATGAATTCCATGGCCTGCCGCCGCGACCAGCCGAGGTGGTGCAGGCCGGTGTCCACCACCAGCCGGCAGGCGCGCAGCGAGGCGAAGGACAGCATGCCCAGCCGGGCCATCGGGCTGTCGTAGAGGCCGATCTCGTCGGCCAGCCGCTCGGCGTACAGGCCCCAGCCCTCGTTGAAGGCGCACAGCTCGGTGTCGATGTGCCGCCGGTAGCGCGGGATGTCGAGGGTCTGGGCCAAGGCCAGCTGCAGGTGGTGCCCGGGCACCGATTCGTGGAAGGCCAGCGCCTGGTACTCGTAGCGGTAGCGCTGGCCCGGATCGGTGGTCAGCAGGCAGTGCGCGCCGGGGCGGCTGCCGTCGGCGGCCGGGGGCCGGTAGTAGGCCAGCGCGCTGTTGTCGGCGTCGATCGGGTTGATCTCCTCGATGGCGCAGGCCGGGATGTCGTAGGGCTCGAAGCAGCGGCCGCGGGCGGCTTCGGCCCGGTCGAGGGCGTCCTGGGCGGTGGCGATGATCTCCTGGCGGGTCCGGAAGCGCAGCGCCGGGTCGTCGCGCAGCCGGGCCGCGATGACCGCGAAGTCGGTCTCGCCGAGGGCTTCGCGCCCGATTTTCGACCACCGGCCGGACAGCTCGTCCAGCTCGGCCAGGCCGATGGCGTGGATCTCCTCCGGCGCCAGCGTGGTGGTGGTGTGCCGCGCGACCGCGGCCCGGTAGCCGGCCTCGCCGCCGGGGATCTCCCGGATGCCGGCCCGGTCGTCGGGCCGGGCCAGCGGGGCCAGGTCGTGGCGCAGCAGGCCGGCCAGCCGCTGCATGGCGGGCCTGATCGTGCCGGTCAGGTGGGTGGTCGCCGCTTCCAGCACCGCCTCGTCCGCGTCGCGGGCCGGCTTGAGCAGGTCATCGTCGGCTACCGGCCGGGCCAGGTAGCCGGTCAGCTGGCGGATGGACTGCTCGACCCCCATGACGGTGGGGGTCCGGCCGTCCGCGGCTTCGGTCAGGTACCGCTGGCCGATGGCGTCGAAGGTGGCGCCGATTTTCGACAGCCGGCTGAGGTAGCGTTCGGCCGCGCCGGGGCCATCGGTGGTCATGGCGGGCACGGCCTGGAAGATCAGGCCCTGGCGGCTGACGTAGCCCTGGGCCGAGGCGTTGGCCGCCCACAGCGAGTGCTCGGCGTCGGCGCGGGCTCCTTCGACCAGGGCGGTGAGCACCCCGAGATCCACGCGCTGGGCGTCGGTGAGGCCCGCGGGGCCGATCGCGGCCACCTGGTGGCCGATGGCGGCGAGGTCCAGGGCGGCCCGCTGGCTGGCCTCCCGGCTCGGATCGCAGGTCAGGCCGTCGAAGTCGGCCACCCCGAGCAGGGTCGCGTTGTACGGGTCGTAACCGTGCTGGACGGCGAAGTACGCCTCGCCGAGACGGCCGAGTTCAGCTGCGGACATGGAGGGCCCGGTAGATGTGCACTGATCGCTCCCAGTCGGCCATGCGCTCGATGGCCGCCTCGCCCACGCCATGGAAGACGGCGTCGGCCAGGCTCTCGGCCAGCACGAGCAGCGCGGCGAACGAGTCGAAGGGGACCCCGTCCAGCGCGACCGGCAGCACGATGTCCGCTTCGTCGGCCGACGGGGAGAGTGATTCGTCGGTGATCAGGATGACGCTGGCCCCGCGGGCCCTGGCCATCGAGACGACCTCTCTGGCCGCCAGCTCGTGCCGCCGCAGGTCGAACACGATCGCCACCGAGTCCCGGCCGGCCCGCAGGTACTTGCCGACGTCGGCGCCGAGCGGCTCGTCGGCGTAGTCCACGTTCGGGATCAGCTGGTCCAGCTGCATGGCCAGCATGCGGGCGACCAGCCGGGAGAAGTAGCCGCCGGAGACGACCACGTGCCTGGGGTGGCCGGCCAGCAGGGCCACGGCGCGCTCGATCTCCCCCGGCGGCACGGTCTCCGGCAGCCGGTTGACCAGCCGGGCCCGCTGGCCGACCGCCTGGGCGAAGACGCTGGCCTCGGCCGAGGCGGCCCGGTGGGCCCGGGCCCGGCTCAGCGGGCTCATCGACCGGGTGACCTCGGCCCGCAGCCGGTCCTGGAACTCGGGGTAGCTGCCGAACCCGAGCCGGGCCAGCAGCCTCAGCACGGTGGGCTTGCTGGTCCCGGCCGCGGCGGCCAGCGCGGCCGTGCTCTCCAGTCCCGCACCCGGGTAGCGGGCCAGCAGGGTCCGGGCCACCTTCCGCTCGGCCGGGGTGAGCTCGTCCATCCGCTGGAAGATCTCGTCCCGCAGCGGTAGCTGGGCGGCCGGGGCTTCGGTCATGGCGCGCTCATGTCGTGACGGCCGGCTCGGCGCCGGGACCGCGGGCCGAGAACATCATCGGCGAGTTGTGGGCCACCACCACGCGGCCGTCGCCGCCCACCGCGACCACGCCGCCGGTGGCGCCGCGCTGGGTCAGTTCCTGCTCGAAGGTGGCCCGGACCGCCGCGGCCAGGCTGGCGCGCGAGTAGCGGATGCGGGCCGCGATGTCGTAGGCGACCACGCCGCGGATGAAGGCCTCGCCGTCGCCCGTGGACGACACCGCGACGACGTCGTCGCGGGCGTACACGCCGGCGCCGACGATGGGGCTGTCACCGACCCGCCCGTCGGCCTGGCCGGTCATCCCGCCGGTGGAGGTGGCGGCGGCCACGCGGCCGGCCGCGTCGCGGGCCACCGCGCCGACCGTCCCGTGCCGGGCCGCGGCCACGCGTCCGCCCAGGACCCGGTCCAGCTCCTGCTGGCGCGGTTCGGTCACGAACCAGCCGGGCTCGACCACGTCGAGGCCGTACCCGGCCACCAGCCCGGCGGCCGGGTCGATCAGGAGCACGTGATCGGTCTGCTCCATCACCCGGCGAGCCAGCCGGACCGGATTACGCGCGTATTTGGAGGCGGCCACGGCCCCGGCCCGCCCGGAACCGGTCATCACCGAGGCGTCCAGCTCGGCCCGCCCGCTGGCGGTGAGGGCGGCGCCCCGGCCCGCGTTGAACAGCGGGTCGTCCTCCAGCGCCACCACGCTGGCGCAGACGGCGTCCAGGGCCGACCCGCCCGCGGCCAGTACCTGCCATCCGGCCTGGTAGGCGGCCCGCAGCCCGTTCTCGTAGGGGGCCCGGCCCACCGGATCCAGCTCCAGGACCCGGCCTCCGGCCCCGCCGTGCAGGGCCAGGCTCGGCCCCTCCCCCGGCGGCGCCACCTCGAACAGGCGCGTCGTGATCGTCATCAGCCCGCTCCGATCATTGCTGCCGTTTGTTACTTCAGTGATTGTTAATGGCGAAGATGTACCACACGTTACAGAACGGGACTGCTGCCGGGAAGCTGGGCCGGCCGCGGCAAAGCTGTTCAAATGTGGGGGAAGGCTTCGACGCGGCGGGAGGTCGGCGTGCAGGGAAACGGCGAATCAATGGACACGGTGGCGGTGCACGGCGGGGAACGGCGCCCCGGTCCGGAAGGCTCGGTAGTCTTCCCCATCTACCAGGGCACGGTGTACGAGGTCGAGCCGGGCACCAGCTATCACGACCTCAAGTACATCCGGCTCAACTCGACCCCGTCCCAGCAGTACCTGCACGACAAGCTGGCCGCGCTGGAAGGCGCCGAGGCCGCGCTGGCCACCTCGTCCGGGATGGCGGCGGTGACCACGATCCTGCTCAGCCTGATGCGGGCCGGGGACCACGTACTGGCCAGCGACTGCCTCTACGGCGGCTCCCACGACTTCCTGACCGAGCATGCGGCCGGCCTGGGCTGGTCGGTCACGTTCGTGGACGCCGGGCGGCCCGAGACCTGGGACGCGGCCCGCACCGAGCGGACCAGGGTGTTCCTGGTCGAGACCATCACCAACCCGCTCATGCGGGTCGGGGTGCTCGGCCAGGTGGCCGACTACGGGCGGCGCGAGGGCATCGTGACCGTCATCGACAACACGTTCGCCTCGCCGGTGAACTTCCACCCCCTCGACGCCGGGTTCGATGTGGTCTTCCACAGCGCGACCAAGTACCTGGGCGGCCACTCGGACCTGGTCGCCGGGGCGATCATGGGCTCCGGGGAGCGGATCGAGCAGGTCCGCAAGACCCTCAACCTCTTCGGGGCCACGCTCGACCCGCATGCGGGCTTCCTGCTGGCCCGGGGCATCAAGACCCTGGCCCTGCGGGTGCAGGCCCAGAACGCCAACGCGCTGGCCCTGGCCCAGTTCCTGGCCGGGCATCCGGCGGTGGCGGCGGTCAACTACCCCGGGCTGGCGTCACACCCCGACCACGGGCACGCGGCCAAGCTGCTGTCCGGTTTCGGCGGCATGCTGAGCCTGCGGCTGCACGGCGGCGAGCCCGCCGCGCAGACCCTGCTGGGCTCGGTGACCCTGGCCTATGCGGCGCCCAGCCTGGGCGGGGTCGAATCGCTCATCACCCAGCCCGCCGTCACCTCGCACGCGGGCATGACCGCCGCGGACCGGGAACGGATCGGCATCACCGACGACCTGGTCCGGGTCAGCTGCGGCATCGAGGGCACCGGCGATCTGATCGCCGACTTCGGCCAGGCCCTGGACCAGATCGGCGGCTGAGCCTGGGGCATGCGCATCAGCCAGAAGGCAGCGGTCAGCGTGGTGTTCGTCGCGGCCATGTTCATGAGCATCATGGACGCGACCATCGTCAACGTCGCGCTGCCCACCATCGGCCGGGACTTCAAGGTGCCGGCCACGTCGGTGGACTCGGTCGCGATCGCGTTCCTGGTCAGCCTGGCCGTGTTCATCCCCGCGTCCGGCTGGCTCGGCGACCGCTTCGGGGGCAAACGGGTCCTGCTGGCCGCCATCGTGGTGTTCACCGCGGCCTCGGCGCTGTGCGGGCTGGCCGCCAGCCTGGGCGAGCTGGTCGCGTTCCGGATCCTGCAGGGCGCGGGCGGCGGCATGCTGGCCCCGGTCGGGATGGCCATGCTGTTCCGGGTGTTTCCGCCCGCGGAGCGGATCCGGGCCTCGGCCATCCTCACCGTCCCGACCACGTTCGCCCCGGCCCTCGGCCCGGTGCTGGGCGGCCTGCTGGCCACCGACCTGTCCTGGCGGTGGGTGTTCTACGTGAACGTGCCGATCGGGATGGCGGCCTTCGCCTTCGGCGCGCTGTTCGTCGAACAGTCCAGGCAGGAGCAGCCGGGCCGGTTCGACCTGGCCGGCTTCATCCTGTCCGGGCTGGGCCTGGGCCTGCTGATGTACGGGGTGTCGGAAGGGCCGGACCTGGGCTGGCACCGGGCCGAGGTGCTGGCCACGATCGCGGCCGGGGCGGTGCTGCTGGCGGCCATGGTGGTGGTCGAGCTGCGGTCGCCCGCGCCAATGGTCGACCTGCGGCTGCTCGGCAACCGCCTGTTCCGGGCGGGCAACGGGGTCACGATCCTGGCCTCGGTCGCCTTCCTCGGCACCCTGTACGCGATCTCGCTGTACTACCAGGACGGCCGGGGCCTGAGCGCGCTTGCCTCCGGGCTGAGCACCTTCCCGGAGGCGCTCGGGGTCATGGCCGGCGCGCAGCTGGCCAGCCGGGTGCTGTACCCGCGCCTCGGCCCCCGCCGGCACATCACCATCGGGCTGATCGGGACCGCGGGCTCGATCGCCCTGCTGGCCCTGATGGGGCCGCACACCAGCCTGTGGTGGGCGCGGCTGCTCATGCTCACCCTGGGGCTGTCCATGGCCCAGGTGTTCGTCCCGGTCCAGGCCGCGTCGTTCGCCACCATCACCCCGGCCGCCACCGGCCGGGCCGCCACCATGTTCAACGCCATCCGCCAGCTCGGCGGCGCGGTCGGCGTGGCCCTGCTGACCACCGTCATCGTGGCCGTCGGGCCGGTCCACCTGGTCGCCGGGCACCCGGTGCCCAACCTGGACGCCTACCGGGCCGCCTTCCTGGCCGCGGCCGCCATCGCCCTGTGCGGCGTCGCCTGCTCGCTGCGGATCCACGACGCCGACGCGGCCGCCACCATGCCCGGCCGCGGCCACCGCCGCGGTCACGGTCGCGGTCAGCCCGATGCCGAGCCAGGTCCCGAGGCCCGGGCGGCCTGACCGGGCGCTGCTCAGGGGCGCAGGGCCAGCTTGCCGATGGTGGCCCGGGCTTCCAGTTCCGCGAGCGCCTTGGGACCGTCGGCCAGGTCATAGGTGGCGGGCTGGCTGGGGGCGAGCACCGCGGCGGCGATGAGCGCGAACAGCTCGGCCATGACCTCACCGAAGAGCCGCGGCGCGGCCTGGATCAGCACGCCGATGTTGAGGCCGATCACGTGGACCTGGTGCCGGTAGACCAGGTCCCAGTTGGTGACCGGGGCCTCGCCGCCGGCCAGGCCGTAGACGACGACCCGGCCGGTGACCCGCCGGGCCGCGGCCAGGCTGGCGCCGAGGATGGCGCCGCCGGCCGACTCCAGCACGAGGTCGGCGCCAGCGCCGCCGGTCAGCCGCTGGACCTCGGCGGCCAGACCGGGGTCGCGGGAATCGAGGACGTGGTCGGCGCCCAGGGCCCGCACGGTCTCGTGCTTGCCGGGCGAGGCGGCGGCGATGACGATCGCGCCGTAGTGCCGGGCCATCGTCACCGCGGCCTGGCCGGTCGCGCCCGCGGCGGCCTGGATCAGCACGGTCTGCCCGGCGGCGATCTGCCCTAGGGGCCGGAGCGCGGCCAGCGCGGTGGGCCAGTTCACCAGCAGGCCCAGCGCCTGCTCCGCGGTCCAGCCGGCCGGCACCGGCACCACCGCGGCCGCGGGCAGCGCCGCGTACTCGGCGAAGGCGCCGCAGCCGATGCCGGCACCGACGACCCGGGCGCCGGGTTCCAGCCCGATGGCGGCCGCGCCGGTCTCGGTGATCTCGCCGGTGGCGGCGATCTCGCCGGCCGCCTCGAAGCCGGCCAGGTACGGGGGGCGGGGGCCGCCCAGGAACGTGCCGTGGGCCTGCGAGAGGTCGACGAAGTTGACCCCGGCGGCGGCGACCCGGAGCAGGACCTCGTCCGGGCCCGGAACCGGGACCGGCGCGTCGGTGATCAGGCGCAGGTCCTGCGGGCCGTTCAGGGACGTCTGCTGCAGGGCGCGCATGGTGGCGGGGACGGTCATGGTCAGCGGCTTCCTTTCCGGTTCGGTGATCGAGGCGGCTGCCTCTACCGGGAAGACCCGGCGAGAATCGGAAAGGAACCGCTCACGTCACCTGGTCCGGCCGGAACCCGAACACGGTGACCAGGGCCGGGTCCCCGAAGGACGAGATCCGGCGGATGCCCGCGCCGGTCACGGTGAGCACGCAGATCCCGTACGGCTGGTAGTTCCCGTGCTGGTCACGGGTGTAGACCGCGGCCGCGGGCTGCCCGTTGGCGCTGGTGGCCAGCATGCGCCAGTCCCCCGGCGCGCCCAGCAGCTGGTCGCGCAGGAATGGGATACACGTCGTGCGGCCGGCGAACCAGGTCCGCAGCGGCGTGGCCTCGATGGTGGCGTCCTCGGTCAGGAGGCGCTCCAGCGCGGCCGTGTCGGCGTTCTCGAACGCCGCGATGTACTGGTCGAGCAGTGCCCGGGCTCGCGGCGTAGCGGGCTCGGTGATCTGCCCGTCGGCGAGGGCGAGCTCCTTGAGCCGGCCCCGGGCGCGCTGGAGCGCACTCTTGACCGACACCGTGGTGGTGCCGAGCATGCCCGCGACCTCGCGGGCCGGGAAGGCCAGCACGTCGCGCAGGACCAGCACCGCCCGCTGCCGCGGCGGCAGGTACTGCAGGCTGGCGATGAGGGCCAGCCGCAGACCCTCGCGGGCGGCGACGATGGCCGCCGGATCGGCCGAGTCCGGGGTCACCATCGCGTCCGGCACCGGCTGCAGCCAGCTCACCTCGGCCCCGGCTTCTTCCGGGTAGGTTCCGGGATCCGGTTCCGGGCCGCCCAGGGCGGAGGGCAGCACGCGCCGGCCGGGCCGGGCCAGTTCGGTCAGGCAGGCGTTGGTGGCGATCTGGTACAGCCAGGTGCGCACCGAGGACCTGCCCTCGAACCGGGGGTACCCGCGCCAGGCCCGCAGGTAGGTCTCCTGGACCAGATCCTCGGCGTCCTGGATCGAGCCGAGCATGCGGTAGCAGTGCGCCAGCAGCTCACGCCGGAACGGCTCGGCATCCTCGGCGAATCCCGCCGGTTCCATCAGTTGCGATCCTCTCCCCCTGGTCTGCCGTCAACTATGCCGACCTTGACGGACAGGAAAAGGAACCGGCCACTGCGGCCGGGGAGTCGGTTACGTTTTACTGGTACTGCCGGGAAGGGGAGACGATGCCAACGGTCAGCGTCCGATACATCGTCGACGACGTCGATGCCGCGATCGCCTTCTACCGGGACCACCTCGGCTTCACCGAGGTGATGCACCCGGCCCCGGCGTTCGCCATGCTGGCCCGGGGCGACCTGCGCCTGCTGCTCAGCGCGGCCGGGGGCGGCCCGGGCGGCGGCCAGGCCATGCCCGACGGCACCCTCCCCCAGCCCGGCGGCTGGAACCGGTTCGCGATCGAGGTCCCCGACCTGGCCGGCGCGGTCAGCGAACTGCGGGACCAGGGTGTGCGGTTCCGGAACGAGATCGTCACCGGCGTCGGCGGCAAGCAGATCCTGGCCGAGGATCCGTCCGGCAACCCCGTGGAGCTGTTCGAGCCGATCCGGCCCGAAGCGCGGCTGTCGCCACCGTCCTGAACGCGGCTACCGGACGGGCAGGCCGGTGAGGGCGCGGCCGGTGATCATGCGCTGGATCTCGGAGGTGCCCTCGAAGATCGTGAAATTATTGGACGTGGTTACGTGTGACACGGTCGTATGTTCGCAACGGTGTAGCTGACCTGCCTGTGATCCGATGATCGTCGATGATCATCTTCCGTTGTCTTCCTGGGTCTGACGGAACAGACACGGAACACAGAACGCTCGCATGAGCGCAGTACGGCTGCAGCCCTACTGCTGCCATCGAGCCATGCTCGGTGAGTGACGGGCTAGCCCCGGTACGGCCGCGCTGCAGCGGAGGACGAGCCGATGCCGGATGCTGGGCCCATGGGGTTGTTCGCCGGGGATCCGGCCTGTGCCTTCTGCGGTATCGTCTCCGGCCGGGTGCGGGCCAGCCGGGTGTGCGAGGACGCGCGGGTCCTGTCCTTCATGGATATCCACCCGGCTGCGCGGGGAGACCTCCTCGTCATCCCCAAGGTGCACGCGGCAGGTCTGGAGGACATCGACGAGGCTTTGATGAGCCACCTGTTCCGCGTGGTTCACCTGCTGGCGCGGGCCCTGCGGCGTTCGGGGCTGCCCTGTGAGGGAGTGAAGCTGTTCCTCGCCGACGGCGAGGCCGCCGATCAGACGGTCTTCCACCTCCACGTGCACGTCTTCCCGCGGACCGCCGACGACCGGTTCCACCTGGAGATCAGGTGGCAGGAGCGGTCACGTGCCGCCCTGGACGACGACGCCACACAGGTCCGGGCGGCCCTGAACGCAACGGACACCACCCCGGATGTCTCCGATGACTCGTGCATGTGAGAGCCGGCGTCGTGCCTGATGGGCGCAATCGCATCGTCGCCAAAGCAAACGTAGCCTGATGCGGCACTAGCATCCTTCGCTCATGTCGGAGTCATCTGGGTCAACCACCACCAGGCGGCGGCGCCACAACGCCAACCGCGTCTCCCCGGATGCGGAGAAAGAGGTCAACGCCTGTATCAGGGGGCATCCGGCTGCCTCCGATCAGGCAAAGAGTGGCGCTCGAAGCATCACTCGGACAGCGAAGGCGGACAGCCATGAGCGACGACGTAAAGATCTGGACGACGGTGGGATCAGCAGGGACGCTTAACGCGACTGAACTGGCGAAAGTGACCCTAAATAACGCCGTGATCGTATTGGGCCAGGACATTGCGCCGCCCGCCGCCAGCGCACCGGCTGCCCCGTCCATCGGCATCTCCACGAGCAGCGCAGTTGTCCGCTACAACATCACCCCGGTCGACGGACTATTCGCCACTGGTCCCTTTCACTACGTGCTGCAGTTGACCTACCGGGGCAGCGTCCGCGCCCGGCTCGCACAGTTCGACCTGTCCAGCGGTGCAGAGACGGACCTGCTGCACTTCGACAGCGCCTCCTTCCCGCCCGCGCACAGCTTCGTGACGAACTCCGGAACCACGACAGACGACTCGCCAGTAATGGATTTCGTTAACTGCGCCTACTACGTGGAGGCCACCCTCACGGCATCCGCCGTCGTCGTCGGCAACCCCGCCGAGATCGCTGCCGTCAAGGTTTACGCCTCTCCCGACTTTTCCGGCTGACCGCACCAGCAGCCTATGTACGATGCCTGTCTGCTGTTGACGTTTAAGCGTCAGCTTTGACCTTCTCTTACCATTGAGAGGCAGGAAGGTCGCTGAGGGTCGTTGACGCAGGTCATCGGGCCGTAAGGGGCGCTGAAGGTCGGCGTGGGTCGTTGTGGTTGCTGCACTTTACTGCTGCACTCCTGTTCGGTGTTGACGTTTAAACGTCAATGGCATTTGCGTGCGGCTGGCTTGATCGGACGCTCAGAACGGCGTGCCGACAGGCTTATCCCCAGACGAGCTGATGCCTGCCCGGGATGGCTTAACCCACCGGTACGGGTACGCGGCCAGCCTTTGCCGGGAGCGCCCTCGAGGAGCGGGGCGTCCCGGGGTAGCCTGCGGCTGCATAGGAGGACCAGCATGCTCATGGCCAGACAGCGCCTCTCGGCAAGGTTGCATGGATGCCGCCCCGCGCGTCATCGCGCGATCAGCCTCGTGCTCGCTCTCGGGATAGCCGGGGCTGCCGTTGCAGCATGCTCGTCCTCCTCCCCTGTGGCGGCACCCCCTAAAGTGGCCACAACCACCGCGAGGCCGGCGCACACCGCGCCGGGCCCGGCGACCGCCTCCCGGCGGAGCACGGCGACCTCCTCGCCTTCGGCCACGGCGACCCCCGAGCAGCCGGGGTGGACCGTCGTCAGCCGGCTCCCGTCGGGGATTGCGGTCGACTCCCACAGCTCACGGCGGTCCAACGGCGACTTGGTCACGGTGCTGCGGTTCCACGCAGGTCTGGTGCACTACGCGTTGCACGTCGGGAGCATCGATCCGCCGGCTGATGTTGCCGCCCTGCCTGCCGGCGCGCGGCCGGCCATCGGGGCCCGCGAACACGGGCAGCTGCTCGCAGCGTTCAACGGCGGCTTCAAGATGGGCGCCGGCTGCATCCCCTGCGGCGTGGGAGGCATGGAAGTGGCCGGCCGGGTGCTCTTCCCCCTGGTGAGGGGCATGACCAGTCTCGTTCTCAACAGGAACGGCGACGCGTCAATGGGCGTGTGGGGACATGGCTTCCCGCTGGCCGAGGCGGCCGTCTACAGCGTGCGCCAGACTCTGCCACCGCTGGTGTCGGGAGGCCGGGCGAGCCCGAGTGTGGACGACGTCAGCGCCTGGGGAGCGACGCTCGGCGGAGGCGTCCTCACGGCCCGTAGCTCGGTGGGCATCGATGCCCACGGAAACGTCCTTTATGCGGCCAGCATGAGCGCCCTCCCGTCGGACCTGGCCGGCGCGCTCGTGTCGGCCGGCGCGGTGACCGCGATGGAGCTCGACATCAACCCCGAATGGATTCAGGCTGACACAGCACGGTCGCCGGGTGGCCCGCTCCGCGCTGCAGTCCCGGACCAGTACCGTCCAGCGGACCAGTACCTCAGCGGCTGGACACGGGACTTTGTGACCGTGCTCGCCGGCCCCTGACCGCAGCTTCCTGCAAACCGCCGCCACCGGGCTACTGCGGCGCCTGTAGCCGACTCGCAGATACCTGACGTGCCCCGGTCAACCCCCAGCTCGAAACTGCCGGACCTCCGGGGCGCACGCCTGACGGTCTCCTGCCGCCCAGCAGAACAGGCGCTTCTGGCCGGGGACAGCAGCGGGTGTCAACGGAAGCCGAAATCTGGCTCTGGCGGCTTGTTCAGCCGGATGCATGCCGTGTGATGCCCAGACGTTGCCGTCGGGCATGCGTCCCGATCCCTTTATTGCGCTTCTCGCTTGCCCGCACTAGTGTCCTGAGTCGATTATCCGTTGGCAGTAATCCGCCAGAGTCTCAAGGATCTCGTCGGCGGATTTGGTCCAGACGAACGGCCTGGGGTCCTTGTTCCACTCGTTGATCCACTTGCGGATGTCGGTCTCGAGTTCGGTGACGCTGCGGTGGGCGGACCGGCGCAGCTTGCGGCTGGTGAGCTCGGCGAACCAGCGCTCGACCAGATTCAGCCAGGACGAGCTGGTGGGCGTGAAGTGCAGGTGGAAGCGGGGATGCTTCGGCAGCCAGTCCTTGATCGCCGGGGTTTTGCGGGTGGCGTAGTTGTCCAGGACCAGGTGCAGGTCCAGGTCCTCCGGGACGGCGGCGTCGATCAGCTTCAGGAACCGCAGGAACTCCTGGTGGCGGTGCCGTCGGTAGTGCTGGGCGATCACCGAGCCGCTGGCCAGGTCGTAAGCCGCGAACAGGCTCGTGGTCCCGTGCCGGACGTAGTCATGCGTGCGCCGCTCGGGTGTGGTGGGCAGGATCGGCAAGCACGGGGCGGTCCGGTCCAGGGCCTGGATCTGCGATTTCTCATCCACGGCGAGGACGAGGGCGTGCCCGGGCGGGCTCATGCAGAGGCCGACGACGTCGCGGACCTTGCCGATGAACTGCGGGTCGGTGCTGAGCTTCCACGTCCCGGCGACATGCGGCTTGAGGCCGAAGGCCCGCCAGATCCGGGACACCGACGACTGCGACAGGCCGGTCTCCGCCGCCATCGTCCTGGTCGACCAGTGACTGTCCTGCCCACGGCCCTTCTGCGTCAGCGTCCGCGTGACCAGCACCTCGACCTGCTCGTCGGTGATCTTCCGCGGTGCGCCGGGCCGCGGCGCGTCGCCCAGGCCGCCCATCCGCTGCTCCATGAACCGGACCCGCCACTTGCGGACCGACTCCCGCGACACCCCAGTCCGGGCGGCAACCCGGGTCAGCGGCGCCACCCCGGACTCCTCCGCGCAAGCCAGCACGATCCGGGCCCGCTCCGCCAGCGCCTGCGACGCGGTCCGCTTGCGCGCCAATGCACCCAGGGCCTCACGCTCGTCATCAGACAGCAGCAGCGGGACCAGCTTCGGGCTCGGCATGACCAAACTTACAGCCTGCGAACTAACTTAAGACTCAGGACACTAGTGCCGCGACCGGTAACGTTTGCCTGCGTTCTCAGCCGCCCGACACTTCGCCCGGCTCGCCAGCGCCCAGGCAACGCCTTGCCTCAGGCTGGATTTTATGAGCCTGCCGACTTCTCAGCACGGTCCGGGAGCGGCAATCAGTGCTCTGGCGGGTCCTCCGCCCATTGAGTACAGGTTGGCTCGTTTAATCCTCTCTCTCGGCAGGCGCATCTGTTTCCTCGGGTGCGGGATCTTGACGGACTCGCTGCAATCTGTCCAACAGCTGATTCCGCTTCCATCCCGGGGGCAGCGGTACCTCCTTGGGCCACAGCGCGTCGCTGAGGTCGGCCCGGCTGAGGTGCGTGCCACTGAGGTCCGCCCGCCTGAGATCCGCGGATTTGAGATCCGCTAGCTCCAGGTGCGCATGTTGGAGGTTCACGTCGCCGAGATTCCGACCACTGAGATGCGCGCCGATGAGGTTGGCGTCGCTGAGGTCCGCGCCGTAAAGCCAGGTGCGACGCAGGTATGTGCCACGCAGATACGCGCCATGCAGGTGCGCGCCATTTAGGTTCGCGTCGTCGAGGTTCGCGTTGTCGAGGTTCGCGTCGTCGAGGTGTGCGCCGACAAGGCTCGCGCCGCGAAGCTCTGCGCCCCGGAGATCGATTAGACGGGGCGGGGGCATGTCCAAGCCGCCGACGACAGTGGCGGCAGCCTGGACGTCTGGGCGTGTGGTGTGAGGACTCGCCGCGGGCCCTGACGGCGACTGCTCGTGAGAGTACTCGCGGATGAATGCCGCGAAAACATCCCTCACGGTTGAGCGGGTAGTGTCAAGACTCGTTGCCCCGGGCCCTGGCAGCGGCCACTGCTCGCGGGAGTGCTCGCGGATGAATGCCGTGAGAACATCCCTCACGGTTGGGCGGTCTATGTCGGAGTCGCTGGCCAGGCGTCCCAGCGCGTAGATGCCGCCGATGCGGACGTCGAGCTTGTCGGAGCCGAGTTGCTCGACGGCCTTGGTGTAGCGGTCAGTGACCTGCCCCCGCTCGGCCTGTTCATAGGTGCGCCGCTGCCAGTCGTCGGCCCGTTCGGAGTTTTGCCGCAAGAGATTGAAGTTAAGGGCAGTGAAGATCAGCGCGCCCAAGGCGAGCAGTCCAGCAGCTAGTGTCAGCAAGCGGCCCCGCGCAGCATCTCGCGCCGTCTGGAGAGGCCGTCCTGTAACTGAGCCGACGTCATGGTGCGCAAGCCAGTCCGGCAACGGCACGAACAGCGCCCACACGATTGCCAGCACAAGCACGACAGCGGCAATGCCTACCAGCCACCGGATGCCCTGCGGCCAGGCAGCCCAACGCTTCATCACATGTAGGACGTTAGGGGAATAGATCTGTGTCCGTCACATCTCAGCTAAAAAAACGGCCCGGCATGCGTCCCGCTCCGGTAGCGTGACTCGACCGGGCAAACGTTCCTTGATGCGGCACTAGAATGACCAAGTGAACAGAATCCCAGCTACTGGGGAGCATGAAAAGGATTATACGGTCGAGGTGTCTGCTGGTCGCCTGGTCATCAGGTCGGCCGACGACACTCGGCCCGGCGGCGAGCGCACACACTTCTCGTTGAAGTTCAGCCGTGAAGGAATGTATCGGCTGGCCGTGGATGCTCTCGCCGAAGTTATCGGCGTGGCTCTCCCTTGACGCTGACCCCTGCCCAGTCCTGCTGTGCTGGTAGGGGATGAGTTAGATCCAAGTCAGGCAGCCGCACCTGTGCCCACCGCGGTGGGAGGATGCGTCAAGCCCACAGGGCGAGCTCGCGATTTTGTCGTTGTCGCTGCCCTTGATCCCCTGCTTGCAAACGAGTTGCACAAGGGTCGATCTGGGTCGATGGTGCAGTTCAGTGCGCTATGACGGTCAGCGAAGGTCAATGATGTGCGGACAGGTTGCTGTACTTCCCCGCTGTACGATGCCTGTCTGCTGTTGACGTTTAAGCGTCAGCCCTGACCTTCTCCTTACCATCTAGAGGCAGGAAGATCGTTCTGGGTCGTTGAGGCAGGTCAGCAGGTCAGTGCCGGTCAAACGCGGTCGTCACTGGTCGGTGCGGTTGCTGCACTTTGTTGCTGCACTCAGGCCGGGTTGGCAGTCATTTATCGGGTGGATCGTCGGCGGACACCACATGGTTGCCGATGTGCTTCTCCCAACCGGGGTCGTCCTCCCCTTTAATCAGCTCAGCGTCAAGCTCTTCCTTGGTTACGGCTATGCCTGGGGGGATGTCCGTACGCTCGGAAACCGCAGCGGCCTGCTCAGGCCGAAATGAGACAATCTTGAAGCGCACACGACCAGCCTCCACCGCGTTACGAATCCTGCGCTGTCGAGCGTTGGCGGACGCTCGCCCGGTCTTGACATCCAGCAGAACGACGGTCACGTCGCGACCGTCTTCGAGGCCGTCCCACACAATCATGTCGACCTCGCCGCCAACCCAGCGAACATCCTTGACGTTGTAGTCGGGGAATCCGGGTAGCAGTGGTGCGAACTGCTCAGTGATCTTTGCGACATGGCCGATGCGGGATTTGGCTACCGCGTTCTTTTCCCGGTCGCTTGCCTGTCCGAGCACATCTTCGAGTCGGCGTCGTATGCCACGGTTCTGCGTGACCTGCACGATAAGGCCGACCACTGCGACCAGCAGTAGAACCGCAAGGACACTGAGAGCGATAACCACTCGAACCATCCCCTTCAGCGGCATGCGGACGTTGGGCTGAGTCTGCCAGCAAGCACTGACACTTGAGCGTCAGGACCTCTACGACGTGGGAGGGCAGGTGAGTCGGCCTGTAGGCCGGGTCTTGTGCCAGAGTGTTTGTGACCTTGGCCAATACATGCGGTCTGCTGTTTTTCGAGCGGCACAAGTTGCCGGCCGTCAGCCTTCCCGCGCCGGGTCGGCGGTCCTGGGCTGCCGCCTCGGCCCGCTGGGATCGCCGAGAGGCAGGACGATGTCCAGGGCGGTGCCCGTCCCGGGCGGGTTATCCAGCCGGATCCGGCCGCCGAG
>DASXMW010000032.1:0-30482 GCA_036495425.1 Streptosporangiaceae bacterium
GGGGGTATCGGCCCGCTCGGCACCCGGGCCTGGCTGGGCACCCGGGCCGGCGCCACCACCCGGTCCTTTCCGTCGGCCGTCACCTCGGTCCCGCCCGTCACCCCGGATCCGGGGATCACGGGATGGCGCGGACGGCTGGACTCCCGCACCACCAGGCTGCAGGGCAGCAGCTCCACGCCCGCGCTCGGCCGGCCTTCGATCGCGGCCAGCAGCCGTTCGCCGGCCGCCCGCCCCAGCTCCCGCAGGTTCATGTCCACCGTGGTCAGCGGGGGACGGGACGCCACCGCGATGACCTCCCAGTTGTCGAAGCCGACCACGGCCACGTCGTCCGGAACCCGGCGGCCCGCCTCGCGGAGGGCGTCGGCCACGCCCCGGGCGATCTGGTCGTTGCCGCAGAAGATCGCGTCCAGGTGCGCCTCGGACCGCAGCAGCACGTCGGTGGCCTGGCGGCCCCACTCTTCGGTCCACTCGCCGAACAGCGGCTCGCCCCCGGCCAATTCCAGGCCCGCGGCGGCCAGCGTCTTCTCCGCGCCCGCGGCCCGCAGCACCGCGGCCTTGAACCGCCGCGGCCCGGTCACGTGGCCGATGGTGGTCCGGCCCGTGCTCAGCAGGTGCTGCACGGCCAGCGAGCCGCCCTGCTCGTCGTCGGGGATCAGCGACAGGTCACCCGGGTCGGTCGAGTGCGTCATCGCGTACACCACCGGCACCGGCAGGCCGCGGCCGATCGGGTCCCGGGGGTCCTGCCGCCGGCCGGTCACGATGATCCCGTCCACCCGGCGTTCCAGCAGCGTGCGCAGGTAGTGCTGCTCCCGGATCCGGTCGTCCCGGCTGTCGCACAGAAACACCGAGATGCGGCCGGGGCCGAGTGCGTCCTCGGCGCCCTGCATGACCGGGATGCTGAACCGGCCGAAGCTGTCGGTGGTGATCAGGCCCACAGTGAAGCTGCGCCCGGTCAGCAGGCCACGGGCCAGGGCGTTGGGCTGGTAGCCGAGCCGTTCCGCGGCCTGGCGCACCCTCATCGCCGTGTCGGCGCTGATGCCGCCGCGGCCGTTGAGCGCTTTGGATGCCGTGCCGGGGGAGACGCCTGCGAGGCGGGCCACGTCCGTGATCGTCACCGGGCTTCGGCTGATGGGGCTCGCGGCCGCCTCCCCTCGTCGGGCGAACCCGGTCCGGATCGTCCCGGCCGGGCAGAGCTCCGATCGGTGCCCCCGATCGGTCAACGTTGTCGGTCAGCGCCGTCCGGCCAGAAGCAGAGCCGGGCCGGGCAACACTGCCGGTCAGCGCCGCCCGGCCACCAAGCAGAACCCGGCCGGGCGTCGTTCCCGTCAACGCCACCCGGCCCGCGGCCGGAGCCCAGGCCGAGGCGACGTTGCCAGGAGTATAGGTGGCATTCATGCGAAAAGCTATGAGATCCGCGTTTCTGACTACTCTCCGAAGTCATGTTACTACTACGCCACTTAGGCGAAAAATGCCTGGATGTCTTGACCCTCAGATCGGCTAGCTCTAGAGTCGCCGGTACGAAAACCTTTGCGTTACATGTAACTCATCCGTTATCAAAACCCTGCGCGCGACGTCTCACTGGGGAGGCCTTTTCCGAATGGGTGTGTTCACGCAAAGCGGTTCGGCGCTGGAGTGGCGGGGTGGGCACGAGACCGTGCGCCTCGAGCCCTGGGGCGCCAACAGCCTGCGGGTGCGGGGCACGATGTGGCGAGCCATCGAGGACGATCTTCCTGGCGCCCTGGAGACCCCGGACACCAGTACGACCGGACAGGTCGAGATCGCGGCGACCGTAGCCCGGATCACCAACGGCGACCTCACCGCCGAAGTGTCCGCCTCCGGCCAGATCGCCTACTTCGGGGCGGACGGCCGCGAACTGCTGTCCGAGGTGACCCCCCACTTCACCGGCCCGCCCATGCGGCGCTACCGGGCCAACGGCGGCGGCACCCACCACTTCGAGATGCTGTTCAACGCCCACGACGACGAGCGCTTCTACGGCCTGGGCCAGCACCAGCACGGCCGGCTGAACCAGAAGGGCGCGGTCGTCGAGCTGATCCAGCGCAACACCGAGGTGTCGATCCCGTTCCTGGTCTCCAACCGCGGCTACGGCCTGCTGTGGAACCACCCCGGCGTCGGCCGGGTCGAGCTGGGCACCACCGCCACCCGCTGGGTGTCCGAGACCACCCGCCAGTGGGACTACTGGATCACCGCCGCCCCCGAGCCCGCCCAGATCATGCGCCAGTACGGCGACGCGGCCGGCCGGGCCCCGCTGATGCCCGAGTGGGCCACCGGGTTCTGGCAGTGCAAGCTCCGCTACAAGACCCAGGACGAACTGCTCAGCGTGGCCCGGGAGTACAAGGAGCGCGGGCTGCCGCTGTCGGTCATCGTGATCGACTACTTCCACTGGACCCTGCAGGGGGAGTGGAAGTTCGACCCCAGCGAGTGGCCCGACCCGGCCGCCATGGTCAAGGAGCTCGACCAGCTCGGGGTCAAGCTGATGGTGTCGATCTGGCCCAACGTCAACCCGGCCAGCGAGAACTACGCCGAGATGAAGGACCGCGGCCTGCTGGTCGAGAGCGAGCACGGCCTCGACTTCCAGCTCGCGTTCTGGGAGCGGGACTCGCCGGTCAAGGTGCCGATGACGTTCTACGACCCGACCAACCCCGAGGCCCGGGACTACATCTGGTCCAAGGTCAAGCAGAACTACTACGACTACGGCATCCGCACCTGGTGGCTGGACGCCTGCGAGCCCGAGCTGGTGCCCGAGGCCCCGGAGAACCTGCGCTACCACCTGGGCCCGGGCCTGGAGACCACCAACATCTACCCGATGCTGCACGCAAAGGGTTTCTACGAGCACATGCGGGCCGAGGGCGAGGAGGAGATCCTCAGCCTGATCCGGTCGGCCTGGGCCGGCAGCCAGCGCTACGGCGCGCTGGTCTGGTCGGGTGACATCGAGTCGACCTTCGACGACCTGCGCCGCCAGATCCCGGCCGGCCTGAACATCGGCCTGTCCGGCATCCCCTGGTGGACCACGGACATCGGCGGGTTCAAGAACGGCAACATCCACGACCCGACCTTCCGCGAGCTGATCGTGCGCTGGTTCCAGTTCGGGGTGTTCTGCCCGGTGTTCCGGCTGCACGGCATCCGCCAGCCCGGCACGATGGTCGGCGCCCAGCAGACCGGCGCCGACAACGAGGTCTGGAGCTTCGGCACCGAGCAGTACGAGATCATCCGCCGCCTGCTCTTCCTGCGCGAGCGGCTCCGGCCCTACGTCCTGGACCAGATGCGGGTCGCCCACGAGACCGGGCTGCCGCCCATGCGGCCGCTGTTCGTGGACCACGCGGACGACCCCACCAGCTGGGAGGTCGAGGACCAGTACCTGTTCGGCCCGGACGTGCTGGTGGCCCCGGTCTACACCGAGGGGGCCCGGGAACGCCGGGTCTGGCTGCCCCCCGGCAGCACCTGGGTGAACGCCTGGTCGCGCACGGAGCACGCGGGTGGCCAGTGGGTGGACGCGCCCGCCCCGCTCGATACCATCCCTGTCTACCTGCGGCAGGGCGGCGCGGTGACGCCGTTCGGGCCGCTCGCTGATCTCGAGCCGGCGGGGGAGTGACCTGACGTGGCCAGCAGAACCGAGGCGCCAGCCCGGCCCAGCCGCCGGTCCCAGAAGCCCGACCGGGCCGTCAGCGAGGTCAGCCGGGCGTCGGTCTGGACGCGGTGGGCCCGCATGGCCTTCCTGGTGCCCGCGGTCCTCTACGTGCTGTTCGCGTTCGTCATCCCGATCGTCTACAACCTGATCCTGAGCTTCGAGCAGACCTCGCCGGCCACGATCTCCAGCCTGTTCGCGCCGTTCGCCGGCATCCAGAACTACAAGATCACGCTGGAGCAGGCCACCACCCAGAGCGCGATCATCCGGACCTTCAGCTTCACGATCCTGTCGCTGCTGTTCCAGTTCATCATCGGGTTCGGCCTGGCCCTGCTGTTCAACCTGAAGTTCCCGCTGCGCAGGTTCGCCCGCTCGCTGGTCATCATTCCCTGGCTGCTGCCCCTGCTGATCACCGGCTTCATCTTCCAGTTCCTGCTGCAGGCCGAGGCCGGGGCGGTCAACCAGATCCTGGGCGACATTGGCCTGATCAGCCACCCGATCGGCTTCCTGACCTCGCCGGGCTGGGCCTACGTCGCGATCCTCATCGCTAACATCTGGATCGGCATCCCGTTCTTCACCGTGCTGCTGTTCAGTGCGCTGCAGGACGTGCCGATCGAGCTGAAGGAAGCGGCCATGCTGGACGGCGCGAACAGCGTGCAGCGGCTGTTCCGGGTCACCCTGCCGATCATCCGGCCGATCATCGAGGTCGTGTTCGTGCTTGGGTTCGTGTTCACGGTCAAAGTCTTCGACGTGGTGATCGGGCTGACCCAAGGTGGGCCGGCCAACTCCACCCAGCTGCTGGCCACCTGGGGCTACAACCTGTCGTTCCAGCAGTTCGAGTACGGCCAGGGCGCGGCCCTGAACACAATCCTGCTGATCATCGCGCTGGTCGCGGCGCCCATCTACATCCGGCTCAACCGAGACTCCCTGCGGAGGGCATGACATGACCCGTCAGCGTCCGCTGACCACCGTGCTGGCCGCGCTCGGCGCCCTGGTCGCGCTGGTCATCCTGCTGTTCCCGCTGTACGCGGTGATCATCGGGTCGCTGGAGAGCAACAGCCAGCTGCTGGGCACGCACTACAACTTCCTGCCCCCCACGCCGTCGTTCGCCAACTACAGCACGGTCATCAAGACCCAGGGCGGCCACATCCTCAGCACGCTGATCATCGGCATCTTCACCGCCCTGCTCACGCTGGCCATCTCGGTGCCCGCCGCGCACGCCCTGGCCCGGTACCGGTTCCGGGTCACGGTGATCGTGGTCGGCGGCATGCTGATCGCGCAGATCCTGCCCGCGATCGTCATCGCCAACTCGCTGTTCCTCATCTACCACAAGCTGGGTCTGCTCAACAGCTACCCGGGCCTGGTCCTGGCCGACGCCAGCTACGGCGTCCCGTTCAGCATCCTGGTGCTCCGGGCCTTCATGCTCGGCCTGCCCAACGACGTCCTGCAGGCCGCCCGCGTCGACGGCGCGACGGAATGGAAGACCTTCGTCCGGATCGTGCTGCCGATGAGCCGGTCCGCCGTCATCACGGTGGCCGTCTTCGCGTTCCTGAATGGCTGGGGTGACTTCATCTTCGCTCTCACCCTGCTGTCCGGGAGCAGCTTTGAGCCCATCACCTTGAGTATCTATTCCTACATAGGCGAATTCAGCCAGAACATCGGCGCGGCCATGGCGTTGTGCGTGGTCGGGATTGTGCCTGCGGCCGTGCTGCTCATGGCGGCCCAACGCTACATCGCGTCCGGGCTGACAGTCGGTTCGGTCAAGGGATGAGGCCGCTGTTTTCGGGCGGTCGTCAATTCTGAAAAATTCCGGGCACGGTGCCTCAATGGCAATTCGGCTCGGTCGGAATTAGGAGGGACCAAATGACGGCAAAGTGGCCGTACCAAGGGAGCGGGAGACCTCGCGGCTCCAGTCGCCGCATGCGCTTCATGGCGGTGGGTGCGGTCGCGGCTGCAGCCGCCCTGACCGCGGCGGGCTGCAGTTCCTCGGGGGGCGGCAGCGGCGGCGGATCCAGTAGCAACGGCAAGGTGACCATCACCGAGCTGGACTACTTCACCACCGGCGGCAGCAACACCGCGGTGAACGCCTACAACAAGCAGTACGAGCAGGCCCACCCCAACGTCACGATCAAGCGTGAGGTCGTGCCCTTCGCCAACCTGATCACCAAGGTGCTGCAGGAGGCCAGCGCCGGTGACCTGCCGAACATCGTCATGCTCGACAACCCGAACGTTCCCCAGGTCGCGGCCACCGGCCAGCTCGTGCCCCTGAACAGCCAGCCCGGCTTCTCCACCGCGGGCTACGTGAAGGGTGCCATCTCCGAGTGCACGTTCCAGGGCAAGCAGTACTGCTTCCCGATCGGCACCAACACGGTCGGCATCTTCTACAACAAGAAGATGCTGGCTGCGGCGGGCGTTCAGCCGCCCAAGTCCTGGGCCGAACTGCAGTCCGCCGCCAAGAAGCTGACCAAGGGCAAGACTTTCGGCGTCGCGTTCGACGCCACCGCTGACGAGCAGTCCACCTGGCAGCTGGAGCCGTTCGCCTGGAGCCAGGGCGGCGACCTGGACAAGGTCGACTCGCCGGCGTGGCAGCAGTCCCTGCAGCTGTGGGTCAACATGGTCAAGGACGGCTCAGCGTCCAAGTCCGTGCTCCAGTGGGGCCAGTCCCCGGACCTGGTCCAGCAGTTCACCAACAAGACCGCGGCCATCATCGAGGACGGTCCCTGGATCTTCCCCAACCTGAACACCGCGGGCTGGAAATACAACGTGGACTACGGCGTGGTCCCGATCCCGACCAAGAGCGGGACCGGCACCCCGGTCACCGGGCTGGGTGGCGAGACCTGGAACCTCGGCAAGTCGGGCAGCTCGGAGCAGCAGTCCGCGGCATGGAACTGGATCAAGGGCACCCAGACTCCGTCGGAGATGAGCTACTTCAGCAAGGAGATGTACTACCTGCCCACCAAGACCTCGGTCCTGGCGCAGTACACCAAGCTGAGCCCGCAGTACCAGGTGTTCGCCAAGGAGACCGAGAACTCCAAGTCGCGCACGACTGAGTACGGGGCCAACTACCCGAAGGTCTCGCAGGCCGTCTGGACCGCCATCCAGTCCGCGATCACCGGCACCTCGTCGGTGAGCTCGTCCCTGACCCAGGCGCAATCCACGGTGTCCGGAGTCCAGAAGGTCAGCGGCAGCTGACCTCCATCCGCACAGGCCGCTAGTCAGGCCTTCACAGACGGGCCCGTGGGCCTGGCCGGGACCTCCGCCAGGCCCGCGGGCCCTACCATGCCCGCGAGAAACCTCACCAGCACCAGCAGCCCACGAGCCTCACCGGGCCCCGCCAGCCTCACCGGCCCCGCCAGCCTCAGCTATCCACGAGCCCCACGAGACTTACCAGCCCCACAAGCCTCAGCGGCCCCGCTAGTCCGCGCCGTGCCCGGGCAGCACACGCTCCGCCTCGGGCGGCGGGCCCGGCGGTGTCCCGTCGCCGAACGGCCGCCCGCCCAGCTCCTCCCGCCCGTGCGCGGTCAGCCAGTTGCGCAGGTCCGGCCCGGCGGGCACGATCCCGGTCGGGTTGATGGTCCGGTGCACCACGTAGTAGTGCTCCTTGATCTGGACGAAGTCGATGGTGTCGCCGAACCCGGGCGTCTGGAACAGGTCCCGCGCGTAGGCCCACAGCACCGGCATCTCGCTCAGCTTGGACCGGTTGCACTTGAAGTGGCCGTGGTACACCGGGTCGAACCGGGCCAGCGTGGTGAACAGCCGGATGTCGGCCTCGGTGATCGTGTCCCCGACCAGGAACCGCTGGCCGGCCAGCCGCTCGCTGAGCCAGTCCAGCCGCTTGAACAGCCGCCCGTAGGCCGCCTCGTAGGCCCGCTGCGAGGTGGCGAACCCGGCCTGGTAGACGGCGTTGTTGACGTCCTTGTAGACACCCAGCGCCACCTCGTCGATCTCGTCCCGGTACTTCTCCGGGTACAGGTCGGGCGCGCCGGGCCGGAAGTACGCCGTCCACTCGGTCTCGAAGTCCAGCGTGATCTGCGGGTAGTCGCTGGTCACCACCGCGCCGCTGGGCACGTCGACGATGGCGGGCACGGTGACGCCCCGGTCGTAGCCGGGCACCGCCTTCTCGTAGGCCTCACCCAGCCGCTCGATGCCGAGCACCGGGTCCCGGCCGCCCGGATCCAGGTCGAACGACCAGCTGCGTTCATCGTGCACCGGCCCGGCCAGCGCCATCGAGATGACTGGCTCCAGGCCCAGCAGCCGCCGCACGATCACCGCCCGGTTGGCCCACGGGCAGGCCCGGGCCACCGCCAGCCGGTACCGGCCCGGCTCGACCGGCCAGCCGTCCCGGCCGTCGGCGGTGATCCGCGCGTTCAGGTACCGGGTGTCGCGGACGTACGTGCCCTTATCGCCGTTATCGCTCACGGCGTCGACACTACCCAACCGCTATATGCGAAATCGGCTGGCCACGGGGGTTTCACGCTTGCCCGGCAGGGGCCCCGCTGTCACCATGTCAGAGCTTCGACCCCCGAACGAAGGAGCGCCATGCGCCTGCCGGGCCGCCTCGCCCTGGCCGCCGCCGCGGGGGGAGTCCTGATTGGGTCGGTCGTCACCACCCAGACGGTCCCCGCCGCCGCCGCCACCCGGCCGTCCGCGCCGTCCGGGGTGCACGCCCCGGGCGCGGCCCTGGAGAACGAGGCCACCGGCCGGCTGCTGTGGAGCCGCGGCCTGGACACCAAGCGCCCCATCGGCAGCATCACCAAGGTCATGACCGCCCTGGTCGTGCTGCGCGACGGCGGCCTGAACCGGAAGATCACCGTGACCCAGGCCGCAGTCGACTACGCCCGCCGCTACGGCGGCAGCAGCGCGGGCCTGCACGCCGGGGACGTCCTGACCACCCAGCAACTGCTGGAGGGCATGCTGGTCCCGTCCGGCTGCGACGCCGCCTACGCGTTGGCCAGTGCCTACGGCCCGGGCCTGACCGCATTCGTGGAGACGATGAACGCCACCACCCGGGCCCTGGGCCTGGGCCGGACCCACTTCTCCAACGCCGACGGCCTGCCGATGCCGACCGAGCACTCGACCTACTCGACCCCGCGCGACCTGCTGGTCATCGGCCGCGCGGCCATGGCCTACCCGATGTTCCGGGCCATCGTGGCCCAGCACCGGATCGCGCTGCCCGCGGGCCCGGGCCACCACGCCTACATCTGGCACACCACCAACGACCTGATCAGCAAGTACCCGGGCATGATCGGCGTCAAGACCGGCTCCACCCTGGCCGCCGGATACTGCCTGCTGTTCGCGGACCGGCGCAGCTCGGCCACCCTGATCGGCGTGGTTCTGGACAGCTCGCCGACCATCCGCTCGTACAGTTTCACCGACACCGAGCAGCTGCTGAACTGGGGGTTCGGATGAGCGAAACGGATCAGCCCACGCCTGACGGCCAGCCCATGCCGGACGGCCAGCCCACGCCGGACGGCCAGCCCACGCCCGCGGACCTGTCCACGCCGGAGGAGTTCTTCCGCACCGAGGTCCACGTGGGCCGGGTGGTCAAGGCCGAGGAGTTCCCGGCCGCCCGCAAGCCCGCCTACCGGCTGCTGATCGACTTCGGCCCGCTGGGGGAGAAGCGCTCCAGCGCCCAGATCACCGCCCGTTACACCCCGGACGAGCTGGCCGGCCGCCTGGTCGTCGCGGTCACCAACTTCCCGCCCCGCCAGATCGCCACCTTCATCTCCGAAGTCCTCGTCCTCGGCGTCCCCGACGACAGTGGCGAGGTCATCCTGCTCCGCCCCGACGCCGACGTCGCCCCCGGCACCCGCGTCTTCTGAGCGCCCCCGCGCTCCCAGCACCGCCCGCGCTCCAGTCCAATTCTGTCAGACCCTCGTGACACCATTCGAATATGTGTTCCCCTGGCGTCTCCGCCCGGGACCGAGTGCTGGCCCAACTGGCCACGCTCGGCCCGGCCACCGGTGACGCCCTGAACCTGCTGACCCAGGTCCGCGAGCTGGCCACGTTCGCCGACCAGGTGCAGGGTGAACTGGCCCGGCTGGCCGGGTTGGTCGACCGCTCGAATGCCTATGTCGAGGCCGGTTATTCCTCGGCCGCGGCGTTCCTGCGTCACGGCTGCGGCCGCTCGCCCGGCCGCGCCGGGGAACTGGTGGCCCTGGGCCGGGCCCTGCCCCGCCTGGCCGCCACCGGTCAGGCCGTGGCCGACGGAACGGTCTCGTTCGACGCCGCCCACGTCATAGGCCGCGCCACCGCCCAGATCAGCGACGACGACCTGGCCGCCGCGGCCGAGCAGGAGCTGCTGGCCGCGGCCACTGCCACCACCCCGCCGAAGACCGCAGCCGAGGACGCGGTCCAGCCGTCCCGCCCGTGGGTTGCCTCCGCGCTCGACCCCCGCGAACTGCGCCGCCTCGGTGCCGACCTGACCTACCGGGCCGACCCCGACGGCGTGGAGGAGCGCCAGCGTCAGCGGTTCGAGCGCCGCTATCTGTGCTTCGGGCTGACCCTGGACGACGTCGGCACGATCAGCGGCGCCTGCAGCGACGCCTTGTCCCTGGAGATCATCCGGACCGCGGCCGAGGCATTCGGGCCGCCCGGCGGCGCCGAGGACCAGCGGACCGCGGCCCAGCGCCGGATGGACGGCCTGACCGCCGCCTGCCAGGCCGCCCTCGACTCCGGCCGCGCCGGGGTCCAGCACGGCGCCCTCCCGCACCTGACCGTCCTGTTCGACGCAGCCGCCGGCCCGGTCGCCGGCCCGACCGGCGGCCCGGCCCATCCCGGCTCCGGCGCCAGCTCCGGTGCCGAGGCCGGCTCCGGTGCCGCGGCCGGCTCCGGTGCCGAGGCCGTGCACCCGGGCTCCGCCCGGACCAGCCACGGCACCGTGCTCACCGCGCGCCAGATTCTCACCCTGGTCTGCCGGGCCGAGATCTCACTGATCCGCTGGCGGGAAGGCCTGCCCATGGACGTGGGCCGCCGCTACCGCACCGAAACGCCGGCGCAGCGGCGCGCCCTGACCGCCCGGGACCGGGGCTGCCGCTGGCCCGGCTGCGGCATGCCCGCCGTCTGGTGTACCGCCCACCACATCCGCCCCTGGAAACGGGGCGGCCGAACGCGGCTGCCCGACTTGATCCTGCTCTGCTTCGTGCACCACCACTACTTCATCCACCTGCTCGGCTGGATTCTCACCGGCACCGCCGACTCCACCCTGCAATTCACCCATCCCCGCGGCCACCTCACCCTGACCAGCCCGCTCCCGGCCCAGCCCGCCAGCCGCAGCCCCTGACCAGCCCGCGGGCCCGGCCCGCGGGCGGTCAGCTGCCCCCGAGAATCGCCCGCGGGTCGAACGTGGCCCGGATCCGCCGGATGCGCCCGTCCTCCACGTGCATCCAGTTCACGGTCGGGGTCGGCGGCGTCCCGGTGGTTAGCAGGTCGTACCAGGTCATGACGTCCGGGCCGTCGACCACCATCCGGGTGATGTCCAGCCCGGTCATCATCTTGCTCATGGCTTCCAGCCCGGCCACGCATTCGTCCCCTGAATCGGCGGTACCCAGTGGCCCGCGGAACGTGGCGTCGTCCGCCAGCAACGTCCGCAGCCGGTCAAAGTCATGCGCCACCCAGCTCTCGAAATAGCCGGTGGCCAGCGACCTCGGGTCGCCGGCGTCACGGGCCAGCCAGTCGCTGAACGACGTGCCGCCGATCCGGGCCCCCGGCCCCGGCAGCAGCACCTCACCGGCCATCGAGACGCCGAACGGGCTGTCCCGCCAGCTGGCCCGGACCGTGGTCCCGGACCCACGCGCCGCGAACGTGCGGACCGCCATGTCCACCAGGTCCAGGGTGTCCGGCCCGGCCAGATCCGGTGCCCGCCCGGCCGGCGCCCCCACGGCCAGCTCGGCCAGCACCGCCGCTACGTCCCCGACGTCGACCGGCTGCACCAGCAGCGGCGCCACCGCGGCCACCCCGTCGGCCGTGGTCCACGCGGCCACCATCTCAGCGAAGCTGTGGAACTGGGTGGCCCGCAGGATCGTCCACGGCACCGGGCCGGCCTGAACCCGCTGCTCCTGGGCGATCTTGCCCAGGTAGTGCGCGTTGTCGGTCACCGCGTCGACGTTCACGATCGACAGCAGTACGTGGTGCCGGACCCCTGCCCGCTGCTCGGCGGCCAGCAACTGGTCCGAAGTCCCGGTGAAGAAGCCGACCGTCTCCTCGGGGTCGGTCGCGTTCGTGCTCAGCACGTCGACCACGGCGTCGGCCCCGGCCAGCGCGTCGTCCAGGCCGTCGCCGGCCAGCACGTCCACCCCGCGGGCCCGGGACAGCTCGGCCACCTCGTGGCCGGAGTCCCGCAGCGCGGCCACGACCGCCCGCCCCACCTGGCCGGTCGCCCCGGCCACCGCCACCCTCTGTGTGTCCATGCCGACCTCTTTACCAGCCCGGCCGCTCTCCCGGCCAGGCCATTTTCAGTCCGGCAGGAACAGGCAGAACGGGTGCCCGGCCGGGTCCAGCCAGACCCGCACGTCGTCCTGCGGCTGGAACTCCGCCAGCGTGGCCCCGGCTGCCTCCGCCGCCGCCCCGGCCGCGTCCAGGTCATCGACCTCGATGTCCAGGTGCATCGACATCTGCGGGTCACCCGGCCCGGCCGGCCAGACCGGCCGCACGTAGTCCGGTTCGGTCTGGAACGACAGTCCGGTCCCGCCACCGGGCGGCCGGAGGGTCACCCAGTCCGGTTCGTCCGTGGCTACCTCCCAGCCGAGCAGCCGCCGGTAGAACCCGGCCAGTTCGCGAGCGTCCGGTGCGTCCAGCGCGGTCGCCGACAGCTTCACGTGCACCACTTTCGTCACTCTGCTCTCATCACCCTCCCCGGCCCTGCCCGCGTGCTCAGGGTTGCCGACCCGGCCCCCCTCTGATCGGATGTACAGGAATCAGCGACGAACCGTGCGGAGGACATCATGGTGGACCGGACCAAGATCATCCTCGACGAGTCCGAACTTCCCCGCCAGTGGTACAACGTCATCCCCGATCTGCCCTCCCCGCCGCCTCCGCCGCTGCACCCGGGCACCCTGCAGCCGGTCGGGCCCCAGGACCTGGCCCCGCTGTTCCCGATGGCGCTGATCGCCCAGGAGGTCACGGCCGACTCCTACGTGCCGATCCCCGAGGACGTGCTCGACGTCTACCGGCTGTGGCGGCCCACCCCGCTGTTCCGGGCCCACCGGCTGGAGAAGGCGCTGAACACCCCGGCCCGCATCTACTACAAGTACGAGGGTGTGTCCCCGGCCGGGTCGCACAAGCCCAACACGGCCGTGCCGCAGGCGTACTACAACGCGGTCGAAGGCACGCGCAAGCTCTCCACCGAGACCGGGGCGGGCCAGTGGGGGAGCGCGCTGGCCTTCGCCTGCGCCCAGTACGGGCTGGACTGCGAGGTCTGGATGGTGCGCGCCTCCTACGACCAGAAGCCGTACCGGCGGGCGCTGATGGAGACCTACGGCGCCACCGTGCACGCCAGCCCGAGCCGGGAGACGACCGCGGGCAGCAAGATCCTGGCCGACGACCCGGACTCGCCGGGCAGCCTGGGCATCGCGATCAGCGAGGCGGTCGAGGTCGCCGGGGCCCACGACGACACCCGCTACTCCCTGGGCAGCGTGCTCAACCACGTGCTGCTGCACCAGACCGTGATCGGTGAGGAGGCGCTCAAGCAGTTCGCGCTGGCCGGCGAGGATGCGCCCGACCTGATCGTGGGCTGCACCGGCGGCGGCTCGAACTTCGCGGGCCTGGTCTTCCCGTTCCTGCGCGAGAAGCTGGCCGGCCGGATCAACCCGGTGTTTCGCGCGGTCGAGCCGACCGCGTCCCCGTCCTTCACCCGCGGCCGCTACGCCTACGACTTCGGCGACACCGCCGGGTTCACCCCGCTGCTGAAGATGCACACCCTGGGCCACGACTTCGTGCCCGACCCGATCCACGCCGGCGGCCTGCGCTACCACGGCATGTCGCCGCTGCTGTCGCACGCCTACGAACTGGGCCTGTTCGAGGCGGTCAGCAAGCCGCAGCGGGAGTGCTTCGCGGCCGGCGTCCAGTTCGCCCGGGCCGAGGGCATCGTGCCCGCCCCGGAGCCCACGCACGCGCTGGCTTCGGTCATCGAGGAAGCCCGCCGCTGCGCCGAGTCCGGCGAGGAAAAGGTCATCCTGACCGCACTGTGCGGGCACGGCCACTTCGACATGTCCGCCTACCAGCGGTTCCTGTCCGGCGAGATGGACGACTACGACCTCCCGCAGGACCGGATCGACGACGCGCTGACCCGCCTCCCCGCCCTGGCCTGAGCCCGGCCCAGGTCGCGGCCGCCGATCAGTTAGTCGGCGGCCGCGGCCTGGGAGCCCGTGGCCGCGCCGCCGGTCTCACCCGATTTCTTCTTGTCGGCATTCGAGTTTTCGAAGATCAGCCACCAGGCCACGTTCACCCCCAGGAACAGCAGCACGCACAGCAGTACCTGGTCCACCTGGTTCTCCACGTGGGCGACGGGCTGGGTGAGCCCGACGATCGCGATCACGCCGATGGCCAGGTAGAGGGCGATGGCGAGCAGGTAGGCGGCCGTCATCACCCGGTCGCGGCCCGCGTTGTACAGCACCGC
The DNA here is from genome assembly GCA_036495425.1 of Streptosporangiaceae bacterium. Taxonomy (GTDB): domain Bacteria; phylum Actinomycetota; class Actinomycetes; order Streptosporangiales; family Streptosporangiaceae; genus Bog-532. The sequence goes on from DASXMW010000032.1 coordinate 14,259, forward strand.
GATCACCACCACCCCGACCAGCGCCACGATCGTGTACGACAGTTCCCACAGCCGCGGCGAGGTCGGATCGACCAGCGATATCAGGGTCATGATCCCGGGCAGCGAGAAAAACAGCCCCACGCTGAAGGCGCGCTTCTCCAGGTCATGCTGGCCTCGCCAATCGTTGAGGCGTACTGCGACCGTCGCCAGCCACAGGGTGAGCACGACGAAACAGGTCGCCGAGAACGCCGGATAGAAGTCACTCATCTCGTCCCCCAGGTACCGGAAAATGCTGCCTGCATGATCCTCCCGGGCCGCACCCCGCGCCAGGCCCATCCCGCCCGCAGGATGATCGTTTCCGCGCGCCCCAGGCGGGCAAAACACTTTTGTGAAAGGGGACTGGGTCGAGATCGTGATCGACGCCGGCGGCGAGGACGCGCGCACCTACGAGGTGACCGCGACCAAGGCCGGGCGCCGGGTGGAGATCGCCAACCGCCGCGGCGTGGTCGAGGTCAGTGAGGTGACGCGGAGCGGCACGCCGGTGCGTACGGCGCGGTTCATGTCCAGCCGCATCCTGGCCCTGGTCGAGCACCCCGCGACCGACGCCGACGAACCGCCCGCCAGCCGCGCTGAGGATTGAACCGCGACCGTGGAGTTCGCTGACTTCGACGCGCTCAGCTTCGACTGCTACGGCACGCTGATCGACTGGGAGGCCGGCATCGCCGCCGTCCTCGGCCCCTGGGCCCGGGAACGGGGCCTGGACCTGACCGACGAGGCCCTGCTCACCGCCTACTCCAGGCATGAGGCCGACGCCGAGGCCGCCTACCCGGCCGATCCGTACCCGCTGATCCTGGCCCGCAGCCTGCGCGACCTGGGCAACGAACTGGGCGCGCAGGTCACCCAGGCCGACGCCGAGCGCATGGCCACCTCGGTCCCGGCCTGGCCCGCGTTCCCGGACTCGTCCGCGGCCCTGAGCGCCCTGGCCCAGCGCTACCAGCTGATCATCTTGTCCAACGTGGACCGGGCCTCGTTCGCGGCCAGCAACCGTCGCCTGCAGGTCACGTTCACCAGCATCCTGACCGCGGAGGACATCGGTTCCTACAAGCCGTCACCGCGCAACTTCGACGCCCTGCTGGCCGAGGCGGACCGGCTCGGCATCCCGCGCGGGCGGCTGCTGCACGTGGCCCAGAGCCTGTTCCATGACCACGTCCCGGCCAAGAAGATCGGCCTGCGTACGGTGTGGATCAACCGGCGGCAGGACCGCCCGGGCTGGGGCGCCACCCCGCGCCCGGCGGCCGGCGTCACCCCCGACTGGGAGTTCCCCTCCATGGCCGCCTTCGCCGAAGCCGCCGCCCCCCAGTAACCCCACGAGCCCCGCCAGCCCCACCAACCCCACGAGCCCCAGTAACTCCGCTCAGCCCACCGCGGCCACGATGTCGTCGATGACCCGGACCGCTTCCTCCCGGAACCCGGGGTCCCGGACCAGCCCGTCCGGCCCGATCGCCTGCCGCGACAGGCCGATCCGCCGGCACGCCTTGTCGATGACCTCCGCGCCCACGTAACCCAGCACCGAGGCCAGCGACTCCTCGGCCCCGGCCCCGCGACCGGGCGCGGCCACGTTGATCCAGGCGGTCGGCTTGCCGTACATCTCGCCACCGCCCACGGTCCAGTCCAGCAGGTTCTTGAAGCTGCCGGGCAGGCTGCCCGCGTACTCGGGCGTGCAGAACACCACCGCGTCCGCGCTGGCGATGGCCTGGCGCAACTGTTCCGCGGCCACCGGCAGCGGTTCCCGGTCGTCGTCGGGGTTGAAGGCGGGCAGTTCGCTCAGCCCCTCGTACAGCACGGCCGTGACCGGCCGCGGCGCCACCTCGCGCATGGTCCGCAGCGCGGCCGTGTTGGCCGATCCGCTCCGCGTGCTCCCCGACACCAGCAGGATCCGCGTCCGATCCGCCACCCGCGCCTCCTTCGTCCGTCCGGGCTCGTCCGTCCGACAGCCGGCTCCGCCCATTCCGTTCACCCGTGGCGAAGATAGGCGAAACCCGCTAGGGAAATCGCACCGATAAGCGCAAAACTGGCTCCACGCTGCACCAGTCCACACGGGGAGCCTAATGACTACCAGCGAGCAGCCGGACCAGACCGCCGCCCAGACCGCCGCCCTGACCGCCGCGGCCACGGGGCGCCTGGCCCAGGTCATCGCCACCCGGGGCGGTCTGGCCCCGCCCGAGGCGCCGTTCGTGATCGAGCACCGCGAGGCCCTCATCTACATGCTGTGCGAGGCGGCCGAACTCGAGCACGGCATCATGTGCCAGTACCTGTACGCGGCCTTCTCGCTCAAGAACAACGAGGGCGAGGATCTGACCGAGGCTGAGCTGGCCGGAACACGCCGCTGGCGCAAGGTCATCATGCACGTGGCCACCCAGGAGATGCTGCACCTGGCCCTGGTCCAGAACCTGCTGTCGGCGGTCGGGGCCGCCCCGCACCTGTCACGGCCGAACTTCCCCCATCCGGCCAGCCACTACCCGGCCGGCGTGCACCTGGCCCTGCTCCCGTTCGGCGAGCGGGCCGTGCGGCACTTCATGTTCCTGGAGCGTCCCGAGGGCATGGACATCCAGGACGGCGACGGGCTGGCCGCCTTCGGCCGGGCCGAGCCGCTGATGGAGGCGGGCGACATCGTGCCCCGCGGCCAGGACTTCAAGACCGTCGGGCACCTGTACCGGTCGATCGAGGCCGGCTTCAGGCACCTGGCCGACAAGCACGGCGAGGACTGGCTGTTCGTGGGGCCGCCCCGGGCCCAGGCCACCCCGGGCACCTTCGGCTGGCCCGAGCTGGTGGCCGTGACCGACCTGGCCTCGGCTCAGGCGGCCATCGACGAGATCCTCGAGCAGGGCGAGGGACCGCGCGGCGCCTGGCAGAACGCGCACTTCGGCCAGTTCGTGGAGATCCTGGACGAGTACCAGCAGGCCCGGGCGGCCAACCCGGGGCTGATGGCGGCCCGGCGGGTGCAGACGGCCAACGTCCGCCCGTGCGACAGCGGGGCCGAAGTCCCCCTGATCACCGACCCGGTCACGGCCCGGGTCATGGACCTGTTCAACGTGGCCTACGAGGTGCTGCTGCAGCTCTTCGAGCGCTTCTTCGCCCACACCGACGAGTCCGACCCCCAGCTGCAGACCCTGGCCACCGCCAGCGTGGGACTGATGGCCCAGGTCATCGGCCCGCTCGGTGACCTGATCACCACCCTGCCCGCGGGCCCGGAGTACCCGGGGCAGACGGCGGGGCCGAGCTTCGAGCTGTTCTACGAGAGCGACTACCTGCTGCCGCACCGGGACGCGGCCTGGACGCTGCTGGCCGAGCGGCTGGACGTCGCGGCCGGCTTCGCCCAGGAGATCGTCGACGGCGACCCGGACGGCCCGGCCGGGCCCGCGCCCGCCACCGTGTCCGCGGTCGTGCGGCAGGCGGGCGCGACCCTGGCCCGGTTGTCGGGCTCGCTGGCCGCGTTCCTGCCCCCGTCCGCTCCGCACGCACCGGCCGCGCCCGGTGCGGGATCTCTCGGTGCCCCCGCCCCCGCCGACGCCGATCTGCCCGCTCTGCAAGCCCGGGCTGACGTTTTTCATCTAATTTCGGTGCGCGACCCTTCCGGTCACGTGGCGGGTGATGTCGCACGCGGCCTCGCCAGTGTCTGGGCCCTGACCACGCAGCTGCTCCAGCCGGGGCCGGCCAGCACGGGTCTGCGCTGGATGGTGTCCCGCCTGATCGACAGCGTCCTCCGCCCCCTGGCCGGCGCCCTCCAGGCCCTTGATCCCACGGTGGCCACCCCAGCCACCCAAGCCCCAACAACCCCGTCAACCTCAAGAACCACAGCGGTCTCAGCAGACACAGCGGTCTCAGCAGACACAGCGGCATCAACAGACACATCGGTCCCAACAGAAACAGCGACCCCAACAGACACAGCAGCCTCTACACCCCCGGCCTCAACAGCCCCGGCGGAGCAGGTCTGGCAGCTGGCCCAGGACCTGACCCGGCTCCGGGTCCGGTCCCACCAGGACGACGGGGCCCAGGCGGCCGAGCCCGGCCTGGCCGAGGCCACGGCCGCCCTCCAGGACCTGGCCTGCGCGCTGGCCCCGGCGGCCGGCCGGGCCGCCGTTCTCCGCGACCTGCAGGCCGGACTGCCCGCGGGCCTGCGGGTGGCCCGCGACGGCCCCTACCTGGCCACCAACGTGGCCACGGTCCGCGATCACCTGGGCCAGGAGCTCGCGGTCCCGCCCCAGGTCGCCTTCTGCCGCTGCGGTGCCTCGGAACGGAAGCCGTTCTGCGACGGCTCCCACGCCGCCAGCGGGTTCACCGGCGACAAGGACCCCGATCGGGTGCCGGACCACCGCGACACCTACGACGGCGAGCAGGTCACGGTGTTCGACAACCGGGGCGTGTGCCAGCACTCGGGCTTCTGCACCGACCGGCTCAGCACCGTGTTCCGCGCCGCCGCCGAGCCGTTCGTGGCCCCCAGCGGCGGCCGCATGGATGAGATCGTGCGGGCGGTCCGGGACTGCCCGTCGGGCGCCCTGGGCCTGGCCTTCGACGGCCACGAGCAGCGCGGGCTGGCCGACTGGCACGGGCACCGGGACCCGGTCGTCGAGATCACCCAGGACGGCCCGTACCGGGTCACCGGCGGCCTCCCGCTGACCGGGCCGGACGGCACGGCCGTGCCCCAGGGCGCGGGCGCGTCCCGCGAGCACTACGCGCTCTGCCGCTGCGGCCACTCGCAGAACAAGCCGTTCTGCAGCGGCATGCACTGGTACGTCGGCTTCACCGACCCCGCGGTGACCCCGGGCCGGGTGCCGAGCCTGTTCGAGTGGGCCGGCGGCCTGCCCGGCCTGACCCGGCTGACCCGGCGGCTGTACGAGAAGCTGATCCCGGCTGACGCCGCGCTGGCCCCGGGGTTCGCCGATCTCGCCCCCGGCTACCCCGAGCGGGAGGCCCGCCGGATCGGCGCCGCGTTCGGCGGCCCGGCCCCGGACAGTGCCTGGAGGCCGGGGGTGACCGGGGAGTTCCCGGCCGCGGCCCAGGCCCGCTGGGTAGCGCTGGCCGGCCAGGCCGCCGATGAGGTGAACCTGCCCGCCGACGCCCCGTTCCGGGCCGCGCTCACCGCGTTCCTCACCTGGTACGCCGGTACCGCCCTGACCGGCCAGGACAGCCAGGACGGCGCGCTGTCGCCGTGGGGCTGGACGGCGGCCGGGCCCCCGGACACCACGGCCCAGCCGGAGACCGGGGACCAGGACCAGGGTCAGGGCCAGGACCAGCCCGTCACCCTGCCCGGGCCGGACGAGCCGGTCAGCTTCGCCGCCCACGTCAAGCCGATGTTCCGGGCCAAGGACCGGCAGTCGATGCTGTTCGCGTTCGACCTGTGGTCCTACGACGACGTGCGCGCCCACGCCGCCGACGTGCTGGACCGGGTGGCCAACGGGACCATGCCCTGCGACGGGGCCTGGCCCGATCAGCAGGTCCAGGCTTTCCGGCGCTGGGCCGAAACGGGCACCCGGGCGTGACCGACGGCCCGGTGCCCGCGGGCGCCTGCCCGTTCACCCCCGGGGTGGACGTGGCCATCGGCCGCCCGGAAAAATAACGGTCAGCCAAGACTGACCGTGTAAACGGACAATCCCAGAGGGGCATCCCATGACGAGCAACGATCTTCTGCTTGACGCCTTCGGCCGGGTCCACGGCGTGGTCCACCAGGCCGCGGACAACCTGACCCCGGACGAGCTGGCGTTCCGGGTCGACGGCAACACCAACTCCATCGCCTGGCTGATCTGGCACCTGAGCCGGATCACCGACGACCACCTGTCCGACGCGGCCAGCAAGGAGCAGGTCTGGACCGGCAGCGGCTGGGTGGAGAAGTTCGGGCTGCCGTTCCCGCCCGGCGCCACCGGCTACGGGTTCGGCGGCGACGACGTGGCCGCGGTCAAGGTCAAGTCGGGCGAGACCCTCATCGGCTATTTCGATGAAGTGATCGAGGAGGCGACCCGGTACGTCAAGCACCTCAAGGAGGACGACTACGCGCGCGTGGTCGACTCCTCCTGGAACCCGCCCGTGACCCTGGCCGTCCGGCTGGTCAGCGTGGTCTCCGACGCCCTGCAGCACGCCGGGCAGGCCATGTTCATCCGCGGCATCGTCGAGAACAGCTAGTGAGCGACACCCCGGAGTCAGCGGACCCGGTCGGGCCGCCCAACGCGCTGGTCGTGCCCAGGTACGCCGGCCCGGACACGTTCGCCCGGCTGCCCCGGCTGACCGACGTGGGCACGGCCGCCGTGGCCATCGCCGGGATCCCGTTCGACTCCGGGGTGTCGTACCGGCCCGGGGCCCGGTTCGGGCCCGGGGCGGTCCGGGCCGGCTCCAAGCTGCTCCGCCCCTACCACCCGGGGCTGGAGGTCCATCCCTGGTCCGGGCACCAGGTGGCCGACGCCGGCGACCTGCCCGCCAACCCGTTCGACCTGAACCAGGCCATCACCGACGTCGAAGGCGGCGCCCGCGCCGTGCTGGCCGTCACCGACCACCTGGTGGCCATCGGCGGCGACCACACGGTGGCGCTGCCGCTGCTGCGGGCCACCGCGGCCCGGCACGGCCCGCTGGCCCTGGTCCACTTCGACGCCCACCTGGACACCTGGGACACCTACTTCGGCGCGCCCTACACCCACGGCACCCCATTCCGCCGGGCGGTGGAGGAGGATCTGCTGTCCCTGAACCGCTCGGCCCACGTGGGCATCCGCGGCAGCCTCTACACGCGGTCGGACCTGACCGACGACCGCGAGCTGGGCTTCGCCACCGTGTCCACCGCCGACGTGGCCCGGCGCGGCGTGGACGACGCCATCGACCGGATCCGGGAGCGGGTCGGCGACCAGCCGGTCTACGTCAGCATCGACATCGACGTGCTCGACCCGGCCCACGCCCCCGGCACCGGCACCCCCGAGCCGGGCGGCCTGACCACCCGGGAGCTGCAGCTGATCCTGCGCGGGCTGACCGGCCTGCGGCTGGCCGGCGCGGACGTGGTCGAGGTCGCCCCGGCCTACGACCACGCCGAGCTCACCTCGCTGGCCGCGGCCAACCTGGCCTACGAACTGCTCGGCCTGCTCGCCCTCCAGGCTGGACACCACTGATGACCTTGATCGCCGCCGCCCAGTTCGGACCGGTCCTCGGGGACACCGGGGCCAACCGGGACGCGGCCGCCCGGGCCGTCCGGGCGGCCGCGGCGGCCGGAGCCGAACTGGTGGTGCTGCCCGAGCTGAGCGACTCCGGTTACGTGTTCACCGGCCCGGACGAGGCCCGCGGCCTGGCCACCCCGGCCGGCGGCAGCCCCACCCTGGCCCAGTGGCACGAGCTGGCCACTGTCGCTGGCTGCACGATCGTGGGCGGGTTCTGCGAGCTGGGCGACGACGGACTGCTCTACAACAGCGCCGCCCTGGTCGACGAATCCGGGACCCGGGCCGTGTACCGCAAGGCCCACCTGTGGGACCGGGAGAAGCTGGTGTTCACGCCGGGAACCGGGGCCCCGCCCGTGGTCGGCCTGCCGTTCGGGCGGGTGGCCGTGATGATCTGCTACGACCTGGAGTTCCCGGAGTGGGCCCGGCTGGCCGCCCTGGACGGCGCCGACCTGATCGCGGCCCCGGTCAACTGGCCCGCCGCGCCCTGCCCGCCGGGGGAGCGGCCCGCCGAGGTGATCAAGGCCCAGGCCGACGCCTCGGTCAACGGCGTGTACGTGGTGGTCGCCGACCGCTGCCGCCGTGAGCGCGGGGTGGACTGGATCAGCGGCTCGGTCATCGTCGGCCCGGACGGCTACCCGCTGGCCGGCCCGGTGCTGGCCGACCGCCCCGAGGTGCTGGTGGCCGACTGCGACCTGACCGCCACCCGGGACAAGCGGATCAACTCCCGCAACGATCTGCTGGGCGACCGTCGACCCGAGCTCTACCCGCGGGTAACGTCGGGCTGAGGCCGTCCGTTGTCCGTGCGGCCGGAGGAGACACCGATGCCGCCCACCCACCAGGTGTTCAACCAGCCACCGCCGCTGACCGGCTACGACGTGGCCGACGACCCGGCGTTGCTGGACGGCCTGCGCCACCAGGACGCGGGCTGGGCCGAGGCCGGCCTGCATGACCTGGGCCGCCGGGCCGGCTCCGAGCAGGTCCAGGACTGGGGCCGGCTGGCCAACGAGCACCCGCCGGTGCTGCGCAGCCACGACCGGTTCGGCCACCGCATCGACGAGGTCGAGTTCCACCCGGCCTGGCACGAGTTGATGAGGGTCGCGGTCGGCGCGGGCCTGCACGCCGCGCCCTGGGCTACCGGGCGGCCCGGCGCCCACGTGGCCCGCGCGGCCGGGCTGTACGTGTGGGGCACGGCCGACTTCGGGCACTGCTGCCCGATCTCCATGACCTACGCCAGCGTGCCCACGCTGCGGCAGGCGCCCGAGCTGGCCCGCCGGTACGAGCCGCTGCTGACCAGCCGGGTCTACGACCCCGGGTCCCGGCCCGCCCTGGGCAAGCAGGGCCTGCTGGCCGGCATGTCCATGACCGAGAAGCAGGGCGGCTCCGACGTCCGGGCCAACACCACCCGGGCCGTACCGTCGGCCGACGGCAGCTACCGGCTGACCGGCCACAAGTGGTTCACCTCGGCCCCCATGAACGACCTGTTCCTGGTGCTGGCCCAGGCCCCGGGCGGCCAGGCCTCAGGGGGACTGTCCTGCTTCCTGCTGCCCCGGGTGCTGCCCGACGGCACCCGCAACGCGATGCGGCTGCAGCGGCTCAAGGACAAGCTGGGCAACAGGTCCAACGCCTCGGCCGAGGTCGAGTACGACGACGCCCTGGCCTGGCTGGTGGGGGAGGAGGGCCGCGGCGTCCCCACCATCATCGAGATGGTCAACCTGACCCGGCTCGACTGCGTGATCGCGGCCGCCTCCCAGCTGCGGCTGGGCGCCAGCCAGGCCGCGTTCCACACCGCGCACCGGCAGGCGTTCGGGGCCGCCCTGGCCGACCAGCCGCTGATGGCCAACGTGGTGGCCGACCTGGCCGTCGAGGCCGAGGCGGCCACCACGGTGATGCTGCGGCTGGCCGGGGCCACCGACCGCGCGGCCCGCGGCGACACCGGCGAGGCCGCGTTCCGGCGCATCGCGCTGGCCGTGACCAAGTACTGGGTGTGCAAGCGGGTCCCGGTCCACGCGGCCGAGGCCCTGGAGTGCTTCGGCGGCAACGGCTACGTGGAGGAGTCCGGCCTGCCCCGGCTGTACCGGGAGGCCCCGCTGCAGTCGATCTGGGAGGGCTCCGGCAACGTGGCCGCCCTGGACGCGCTGCGGGCCCTGGCCCGCCAGCCGCAAGCGGCCGAAGCCTACTTCGCCGAGGTCAGCCAGGCGGCCGGCGCCGATCCGCGGCTGGACCAGGCCGTCCAGCGGCTCAAGGCCGAGCTGTCTGACCCGGCCCAGGCCGAGCTGAGGGCGCGCCGGGTCGTGGAGCAATTGGCCCTGGTGCTGCAGGCCGCCCTGCTGGTCCGCTACGGCGACCCGGCCGTGGCCGACGCCTTCACCGCCTCCCGGCTGGCCGGCGACTGGGGCCGCGCGTTCGGCACCCTGCCGCCCGGCGTGGACACCGCCGCCATCCTCAAGCGCGCCACCCCTACGATCGGCTCATGACCGCCGACACCCCCACCATCCTCGCCACCTCCGGCGGCCTGACCCGCGGCCGCCGGACCCTGTACGGCTTCGGCCCCCTGCTGCACTACGCGATCGAGCTGTCCGGCGTCTCCGGCCGTCCGCCCCGGGTCGGCTTCGCCGGCACCGCCCTGGGTGACCAGGACTTCTGGACGGCCCAGTTCACCGCGGCCGGCCGGGCCGCGGGGGTGATCGTGTCGCCGGTCAACGTATTCCCCATGCCCAACGCGGACGACATGGCCGGGCTGGTGCTGGATCAGGACGTGGTGTGGGTCAACGGCGGCAGCGTGGCCAACCTGCTGGCCCTGTGGCGGCTGCACGGCCTGGACGAGATCTTCCGGCGCGCCTGGGAGTCCGGCGTGGTGCTGGGCGGGGTCTCGGCCGGCTCGATCTGCTGGCACCTCGGCGGCACCACCGACTCGTTCGGCCCCGACCTGCGCCCGGTCACCAACGGCCTGGGCTTCCTGCCCTACGCCAACGGCGTGCACTACGACAACGAGGCCCAGCGCCGCCCCAAGTTCCACCAGTACATCGCCGAGGGCATCCTGCCCGGCGGCTACGCCACCGACGACAACACCGGCCTGGTCTACCGCGGCACCGAACTGGCCGAGGCGGTCGCCGAGGCCCCCGGCAAGGGCGCCTACCACGTGTTCCTGGACGACGGCGAGGTCCGCGAGGAACGCCTGCCCACCCGCCTCCTCCCCGGAGCCTGACCCCGCCGCCGCCCCTCGCGTCACCGTCCGCCGTCGACCCCACCTTCAATAGAGTGGGGCGGGTGACTGGGCGAGCAGTGTTGATCACCGGGGCGTCGCGGGGCATCGGCCAGGCCATCGCGCTGGCGTTCGCGGCGCAGGGCGACCACGTGGCCGTGCACCACCGCGACTCGGCCGACAAGGCCGGCGCCGTGCTGGCCGAGCTGACCGGCGGCGGCCACCTGACCGTGCAGGCCGACCTGACCGACCCGGTCCAGGCCCGGCGCATGGTGAACGAGGCCGCCGTCGGCCTCGGCGGCTTGGACGTGCTGGTCAACAACGCCGGCATCTACGTCACCCACCCCATCACCGAGGTGTCCTACGAGGACTGGCAGGCCGCCTGGCAGCGGACCCTGGCCGTCAACCTGACCGGCCCGGCCAACGTCACCTGGTGCGCCGTCCAGCACATGATCCCGACCGGCGGCGGCCGCATCGTCAACGTCTCCTCGCGCGGCGCGTTCCGCGGCGAGCCCGGCCAGCCCGCCTACGGTGCCAGCAAGGGCGGCCTGAACAGCTTCGGCCAGTCCCTGGCCATCGCCCTGGCCCCGCACGGCATCACGGTCACCACGGTCGCGCCCGGCTTCGTGGACACCGAGATGGCCACCGGGCGGGTCCACGGCCCGGACGGCGACGAGGTGCGGGCCCAGAGCCCGTTCAACCGGATAGCACAGCCCGGCGAGATTGCCGCCGCCGTGGTCTACCTGGCCTCACCCGAGGCCGAGTGGGCCAGCGGCACGATCGTCGACCTCAACGGGGCGTCCTATTTGCGCCCGTGATGGATCCGCTCCGATAATCTCAGCGGGAACTGCCGCGGGGGCTGCCACGTTTGGCTGGTGCCGCCGTCACGTCGCCAGGAGGACCCAGCCGAATGTTCAGGCCCGGCCGTGTGCTGCGGTACATCGCTCTCGCGCTGGCCGCGACCGCCCTGGCCATCGGCGCGGTGGTGGGCCTGGCCCCGAAGCCGCCCACGGTCGCCTCGGCCAGCAGCTCGGGCTGGGTGGAGACCTGGGCCGCCGCCCCCACCGACCCGGCCCACATGACCGCCAACCGGGCCAACGACGGGTTCCGTGACCAGACCATTCGCAACATCATCTTCACCAGCGTCGGCGGTCAGCAGGTCCGCATCCGGCTCAGCAACCTGTACGGGAAGCGGCCCCTGCGCATCGCCGCGGCCAGCGTGGGCGCGGTGGCCAGCGACGGCAACCTGAGCACCTCGGCCTACCCGGTCACGTTCGGCGGCAGCCGGTCGGTGACGATCCCGGCCGGGGAGGAGATGGTCAGCGACGCGGTGCCCATGACCGTGGAACCGCTGCAGGACCTGGCCGTCAGCATCTACGTCCCGCAGGCCACCGGGTCCGCCACGTATCACTACTTCGCCATGCAGACCAACTACCTGGCCACCGGCGACCACGTCGGGGACGCCGGCGACCAGGCCTTCACCACCCGGGACTCGTCCTGGTACTTCCTGGACGGGGTCGAGGTGCTCGGCGCCGACAAGAAGGCCGGCACCGTGGTGGCCCTGGGCGACTCGATCACCGACGGCATCGGCTCCACCTCCGGCCTCAACGACCGCTGGCCCAACTTCCTGGCCCGGCGGCTGCTCGCCAGGTACGGCAACCGGGCCCCGGGCGTGGTGGACGAGGGCATCGGCGGCAACCGGGTGCTGAACCCGTCGGCCTGTTACGGGCCCAGCGCGGTGGCCCGGTTCAACCGGGACGTGCTCGACCAGCCCGGCGTGCGCGCGGTGATCGTGCTCGAGGGCATCAACGACATCGGCTACAGCCTGGCCGCCGACATCGGTTGTGAGGCCCCCAACACCAACGTCAGCGGGGCCGAGATCATCGGCGGGTTCAAGAAGATGATCGCCATGGCCCACGCGCACGGCATCAAGATCATCGGGGCCACGCTGACCCCGTACCAGAGCGCCTGGTTCTGGACCCGGGAAGGCCAGGCCAAGTGGGCCGCCGTCAACCGCTGGATCCGGACCAGCCACGCCTTCGACGGGGTGGCCGACTTCGATCGCGCGGTGTCCGACCCCCTGCACCCGAACGACATGAACCCGCTCTACACCAGCGACGGACTGCACGGCAGCGACCTCGGCTACCAGCTGATGGCCGACACGATCAACCTCAGCCTGCTGCGGTAGCGCCCGTTTCGATAGCGTTGGTGGCATGCGGATCGGAGTGGTCTTCCCCCAGACCGAATTGGGCGCCGACGTGGGCGCGGTCCGCGCCTACGGCCAGGGCGTGGACTCGCTCGGCTTCACCCACGTGCTGGCCTACGACCACGTGGTCGGGGCCGACCCGGCCGCCTACCCGGGCTGGGACGGCCCGTACGACCTGCACACCACGTTCCACGAGCCGTTCGTCATGTTCGGCTACCTGGCCGCGCTGACCTCGCTGGAGTTCGTCACCGGCATCATCATCGCGCCCCAGCGCCAGACCGCCCTGCTGGCCAAGCAGGCCGCCGAGGTCGACCTGATGGCCTCGGGCCGATTCCGGCTCGGCCTCGGCATCGGCTGGAACCGGGTCGAGTACGAGGCCCTGGGCCAGGAGTTCCGCACCCGCGGCCGCCGCCTGGACGAGCAGATCGGCCTGCTGCGCCAGCTGTGGACCGAGCAGTCGGTGACCTTCGACGGCACCTTCGACCACATCAAGGGGGCGGGCCTGGCCCCGCGGCCGGTCCAGCGGCCGATCCCGCTCTGGCTCGGTGCCCAGTCCCCGGTGGCCTACCGCCGGGTCGGCCGGACCGCCGACGGCTGGTTCCCGCAGATCTCACCCGGTCCCGAGCTGACCGAGGCCCAGTCCATCATCGCCGCCGCCGCCACCGAGGCCGGCCGCGACCCGGCCACCATCGGCATGGACGGCCGCGTCACCTGGCGTGGCGACATCGACCTGCTGGCCGACCGCCTCAGTCAGTGGCAGCAGATCGGCGCCACCCACGTCTCGGTCAACACCATGCGCGCCGGCCTCGGCACCGTCGACGAGCACCTCAGTGCCCTCGAAACCATCGCCGGCGTCGTAAAGAGCAGTGCTGGCCTTGGGGGCCAAGCCCCCTAGACCCCCAACGCGGGCTGCGCCCGCGTAGCCCAGGGGGCCCCCAAACTTCCCTCTGACTGGCCGAACCGGTTGGGGCGTCAGCGACACCCCAACCGAAGCCACCTCAGCTTTCGTATACGATTACTCCGCGGATGTTCTTGCCGTCGCGCAGGTCCTGGTAGCCCTCGTTCACCTGGTCCAGCGTGTACCGGGTGGTGACCAGCTCGTCCAGCTTGAGCTGGCCCGCGTCGTACAGCCGGAGCAGCTTGACGATGTCGTACTGCGGGTTGGCCGAGCCGAACAGCGTGCCCTTGATCGTCTTCTCGAACAGGGTCATGATGCCGCCGGACACGTGCACGGTCAGCTTCTCCGGGTTGGCCAGGCCGGTGATGACCACCGTGCCGCCCTTGCCGATCACGTTGAAGGCGTCGGTCACGACGTCCTCCTCGACCGTGCCCACCGTGACCAGGGCCTGGTCGGCCATCTGGCCCCAGGTCAGCTCGCCGACCTTCTCGGCGGCCTCGGCCGCCGACGCGAACGCGTGCGTGGCCCCCAGCTTGAGCGCGGTCTCCCGCTTGAACGCCAGCGGGTCGACCGCGATCACGTTCTTGGCCCCGGCCGCGGCCGCGCCCTGCACGGCGTTGATGCCGATGCCGCCGATGCCGTAGACCACCGTGGTGTCCCCGGCCCGGACGCCGCCCGCGTAGTTGGCCGTGGCCCACCCGGTGGGTACGCCGCAGCCGACCAGCACCGCGGTCTCCAGCGGCAGCCAGTCGTCGACCTTGATCACCGAGTGCTCGGAGATCGTGGCCCGCTCGGAGAACGTGCCCAGCATGCACATGCCGCCGATGTCCTCACCGCCGGAGTGGAACCGGAAGGTGGTGTCCGGCAGGTGGCCCTGCAGGATCGTGGCCCCCATGTCGCACAGGTTCTGCCGCCCGGTCGAGCAGTACCGGCAGACCCCGCAGTTGGGGATGAAGCTGCACACCACGTGGTCGCCCGGCTTGACCTTGGTCACCCCGGGCCCGACTTCCTCGATGATGCCGGCTCCTTCGTGCCCGCCCACGATCGGGAACCGGGGCACCAGGTCCCCGTCGATCAGGTGCAGGTCGGAGTGGCACAGGCCAGCGGCGACGAACCTGATCAGGACCTCATTCTCGCGCGGTCCGTCCAGGTCGACCTCGATGACTTCGAACGGCTTGTGCGCGTCGCGCAGAACGGCGGCTCTGGTCTTCATCGCTTCCTCCTCGAAGCACCGGGCGGCACCAGTTTTAGAACGTGACTCGGGCACCAGCTTCGAACGCCCCGTCCCCGATGTCCAGAGCCAGCCCGCTCACGATGCCGGGAGCGGCCCGTCCCCGACGCCGGGGCGGGCCGCGTCCCGGTCAGAGGTGCCGCAGCTCGGCCTGCAGGAACAGCCGCAGAATTGACCAGCTGTAGTAGGGGCTGAACGACTGCCAGGCGTAGTCCCCGCCGGTCTCGTAGCCACCGATCTCCCCGACCACGGTCCCGGTGCCGGTCCTCGGGTTGAAGTGCGTGATCCACGGGCCGCCGCTGGTGCCATCCTGGTAGTTGTTGCAGTAGAACTCGATCTGCGTCGGCTCGAACTTCAGGCTCCGCGTCGCGCACTTGATCGGCCGATCATCGGTGTTGTTGTACCCGATCGGGGTGATGGGCTGCGAGTAAGGAGTGTTGATCCCCAGCCGCAGCCCCCCGGTCACCAGCTGAATCGGCTTGTGCACCCCGGGCGGCGGCGTCACGGCCAGGAACGCGAAGTCGACGTCCGGGTCCCGCGACTGCTTCCACGCCGGCGCGACCGTGATCGTCTTGACCGGCCAGGCCCCGTACGGGCTGACCCCCTCATGCCAGTTGGGCACGTAGACCACGTTGCTCTCGTAGCCGTTCTTGTCGTAGACGCAGTGCGCCGCGGTCAGCACCAGATCCAGGGTCGCGCTGTCGACCACACTGGCCGTGCAGAAGTGCTCCTGCGTCCCGGTGGTGAAGAACAACGCCCCCACCGTCGGCACCCCGTTGAAGTACACGGAATCCGGCGTCCCCGGCGGCGGAGACGGATCCGCCTGCGGAGCCGCCGCCGCACTTGCCGTCCCCGCCGCCGTCGCGCTCCGCATCCGCGCCGCCGTCCAGAACCCACTGGCCGCCGCCTGCGCCCCCGCCCCCACCGAATGCACCGCCGGCTGCGCCCCGGCCCCGACCGAATGCACGGTCGCCTGCGCCCCCGCCCCGGTCACCGAGGCCGCCCGCGCCGACGTCGCCGCCCCCGCCGTCCCGCCCGCCGCCGCCAGGCCGCCCGCCACGGTCAGCGCTGCCACCCCGGTCGCCGCCCAGACCCGAGCCCGCCGGCCTACTCTCGTCACTCCCGCCGCCCCGGTCCCGCCGGCCCCGCCAACCTCCCGCGCCACTCCCGCAACTTCGCTCTCTGCGCTTCCCACAGCCCTCATACCGTGCTCCCTGGTGTGATTCAGGAGGAAAGAGTTCTTTCCGGGTCAGATCAGGTACGACACTGTTCGCCCCCCAAGGACCTGTCAAGAGGATCCGCAGGTCGAACCTGGCCCGCCCGCCACACCGCCCGCCGCGGATCAGCGCTGGTGAGCCGCGGTCGCTATCCCGGCCGCCCCATTGCTACCCCCCGGTAGCGAACACTACCTACTGGCGAGTAACATAAGTCCGAGTGCTTTTCACCGCGAGGGAGGCAGAGGTGCCCCGTACCGCACGCGACGTGGTCTTCGTGGACGGCGTCCGGACCCCATTCGGC
>DASXMW010000033.1:0-29975 GCA_036495425.1 Streptosporangiaceae bacterium
GCCCTCATCGAGCACGCCGCGTCCGTGGCGGTCGCGGCCGGCCAGCCCGCCCTGACCCTGACCACCTTCACCGAAGTCCCCTGGAACGCCCCCTACTACGAGCGCCTGGGCTTCCGCCGCCTGCCCGACTCCGAGGTGACCACGGGCCTGCGCGCCATCCGCCGCCACGAGACCGCCCACGGCCTGGACCGCTGGCCCCGCGTAACCATGCGCCGCGACCTGTAGGTGCCCGGTCCATGGCGCAGGCCCCAGAAGTTCCAGTAGGCGGTTTCGCCGCGCATTGTCTGGGGCGCCCCTGACGGCGAAGGACTGGCCAAGGGCAGCCCCGTCCCGCGCGCGCTGAACCGCAAGAGACCTTTCGCTCCCGGGGCTATTGGCCCGCTAATGGCTCGGCTTCTTGATCCCCTCAAGAACCTCGATCGGGGCAGATCCCTCTGCGGCGCGCTGAAGCCTGACGTCGGTTGCCAGCAACGGCTGGTCCAGCTCGGCGGCAAGCTGAACGAACAAGGCGTCATACATTCCCAGCGGCATCTATGACACTCCAGCCGGGCCGCGCCTGGACGCACCGGACCCGGACGGCACCGTCGTGCGTTTCTACTACTACACCGGCCCCACCGACCAGTTCACCGGCCTCGAAATGCGCGACGGCCAGGTCATCGGGACCTATCAGACCCCACGGCTGCAATAGCCCCTGGAGATCGCGGCCGGCCGGCTGGCGGTACGGGGTTCGGCGGCATCGAGCGCGCGACGGCGGACGAGCCGATGCTCATCGCCGCCTGGTGGTGTACGCGTAGCCTTTCTCATGACCGGACTTGTCTGTCGTCGGCTGAGGAGGAGCAGGGTGCCGAAGAAACCCGGCATTTCTGGCTGATGCGTGGCTGAGGAGGTGATCAGTGCCGATCGCGCTGCTCGAGACGAAGTTGTA
Source organism: Streptosporangiaceae bacterium (assembly GCA_036495425.1). Taxonomy (GTDB): domain Bacteria; phylum Actinomycetota; class Actinomycetes; order Streptosporangiales; family Streptosporangiaceae; genus Bog-532. The sequence continues at coordinate 926 of DASXMW010000033.1, forward strand.
TGTCCCGAGGTCGCAGCGTGGTCTGGTGCTGCGTCCGCGGCTGAGCGAGCGGCTGGACCGGGGGGCGGCGTCGAAACTGGTGCTCGTTTCCGCACCTGCTGGTTTCGGTAAGACAACACTGCTCACCGAGTGGCTCGCGGCGGGGCCGGCTGCGCTGGCCGATGAGCGGTTGGCGGCGTGGCTCTCGCTCGATCGGGGCGACAATGATCCGGCATCCTTCTGGGCCTATGTGATCGCTGCATTGCGGACGGTGGCATCCGGGGTAGGTGAGACTGCGCTGGCCCTTCTGGACGCGCCGCAGCCACCCCCGATCGAAGCGGTGCTGACCACGCTGCTCAACGACCTGGGCGCCGTTGCCGCCGAGCTCGTGCTGGTGCTCGACGACTACCACGTCATCGACGCGCGCGAGGTGCAGGACGGGATGGCGTTCCTGCTCGACCATCTGCCTCCGTGGCTGCATGTGGTGATCGCCAGCCGGGCCGATCCCGCGTTGCCGCTGGCACGGATGCGGGCGCGCGGTGAGCTGGCCGAGATTCGCGCGGCCGAGCTGCGTTTCACCGCTGATGAAGCGGCGGCGTACCTCAACGAAATGATGGGCCTGCAATTGACGGCGCGGGACGTGGCCGCGCTGGAGGGGCGCACCGAGGGCTGGATCGCCGCGCTCCAGCTGGCGGCGCTGTCGATGCAGGGGCGCGACGACGTGACCGGTTTCATCGCCGGTTTCGCGGGCGATGACCGTTACGTCGTCGATTATCTGGCCGAGGAAGTGCTGGCGCGTCAGTCCGATCGTGTCCAGGCCTTCTTGCTACAGACCTCCATTCTGGACCGGCTGAGCGGTCCGCTGTGTGATGCCGTCACCGGGCAAGGTGGCGGCAAAGGCATGCTGGAGGCCCTGGACCGGGGGAACCTGTTCCTGGTCTCGCTCGATGACCGCCGACGGTGGTATCGCTACCACCATCTGTTTGCGGACGTGCTGCAGGCGCGACTGCTGGATGAGCAACCCGGCCAGGTGCCGGACCTGCACCGCCGTGCGAGCGAATGGTACGAGCAGAACGGCGAGCGGCCCGTGGCCATCGGCCACGCGCTGGCCGCCGGGGATTTCGAGCGAGCGGCCGACCTGGTCGAGCAGGCGATCCCGGCAATGCGCAGGACCAGGCAGGAGGCCAGGCTGCGTGGCTGGCTCGAGGTGCTCCCCGACGAGGTGGTCCAAGTCAGGCCGGTGCTCAGCGTTTACTATGCCGGGGTATTGCTGCTGGGCGGCGAGCTCGAGGGGGTCGAGGGCCGGCTGCGGGATGCCGAGCGGTGGCTGGAGCCAGTGACAGGCGACCGTGAGGAACCCCAAGTCCCTTCGGCGGGGATGGTCGTCGCCGATGAGGAAGAATATCGCCGTCTCCCGGCGCAGATCGAGATGTACCGCGCTGGGCAGGCTCTGGCCCGGGGTGACGCACCCGGAACTGTCGAGCACGCCCAGCGGGCGATCGGCCTCGCGCTTGAGGACGACCACCTCTGCCGTGCTTCGGCAGCCGGATTGCTGGGGCTCGTTTACTGGGGCAGCGGGGATCTGGAGGCCGGGCATCGGGCCTACTCCGCCTGCGTGGAGGGCCTGCGGCGGGCCGGGTTCGTCGCTGACATCCTGGGCTGCTCGATCGCGCTCGCGGACATCCGGAGCACGCAAGGCCGTCTCGGCCAGGCGCTGCGCACCTTCGAGCAGGCGTTGCAGCTCGCAGGTGAGCAAGGCGGGTCAGTGCTGCGGGGAACCGCGGACATGTACGTGGGCATGAGTGAGATCGCCCGCGAGCGCGGCGACCTGCCTGCCGCCACCCAGCTTCTGCTGGGGAGCCAGGAACTCGGCGAGCACACCGGGTTGCCACAGAACCGGTACCGCTGGCGGGTCGCGATGGCCCGGGTACGGGAGGCCGAAGGAGATCTGCGCGGCGCGCTCGACCTGCTCAACGAGGCGGAACGCCTCTATGTGAGCGACTTCTTCCCCAATGTGCGGCCGGTCCCGGCGGTGAAGGCAAGAATCTGGATCGCGCAGGGCAGACTCGGTGAAGCTCTCGGCTGGGCGCGTGACCAGGGCCTATCCGTCGATGACAACCTCAGCTACCTGCGCGAGTTTGAGCACATCACCCTGGCCAGGCTGCTCCTGGCGCGGTACCAGGGCGAGCGTGCGGAGCGCTCCCTTCACGAGGCGGCCCAGCTCCTGGAGCGCCTCCTGCCCGCGGCGGAAGCGGGGGGCAGGACGGGACGCGTCATCGAAATCCTGGTGCTGCGGGGGCTCGCGCACCAGGCGCTCGGGGACCTCCCGGCTGCGCTTGGCTCCGTGGACCGCGCGGTGACACTGGCCGAGCCAGAGGGCTACGTCCGGGTCTTCGCAGCTGAGGGCCCACCCATGGGTGCCCTGCTGAGAGCGGCCGCGAAACACGGGACCGCGCCGGACTATATCCGCCGTCTCCTGGCCGCCGCGAGCGGGGCCGAGCACAACGGCCCCATTAAACAGGACCTGATCGAGCCACTTAGCGAACGCGAGCTGGACGTTCTCCGGCTGCTCGGAAGCGAGCTGGACGGCCCGGCCATCGCCCGCGAGCTCATGGTGTCCCTGAACACCATGCGGACTCACACCAAGAACATTTACGCCAAGCTCGCGGTGACCAACCGCAGAGCAGCGGTCCGCCGAGCCGCCGAACTCAACCTGCTGCCGCGGACCCACAGCCGCCGGCCCTGATCCCGTTCACGGACCCGGCTCAGAACGCCCACCGGCCACCCGAAGGCGGGCACTTTGATGAGCCGGGTGTCGTCACAGCCGTGAGCAAGGTGCCCGAGACCTGGCGCGGGCTGCCCTCCAGCAACCGCGCGCCCCGCCGACTGAATCACCACATCAATCACCAGGTGTGGTGATGCCTGCTCACCACATCCGCTCATAGCTTCCGATCAGACCCAGGAACGTTCGCACCGCCCGGCGGAGATCCAGCCAGGCGGGCAACAGCAAGAGGAGCACCATGAGCGCGACACCGGCCGGCCGCCATCAGGACCCTGGACGGTACGAGATCCGCGTCAAGGGGCACCTCGACAACCGGTGGGCCGCCTGGTTCGACGGGATGACTCTCACCCACGGCAGCGACGGCACCACCGTCATCCACGGCCCGGTAGCCGACCAGGCCGCGCTGCACGGATTGCTGCAGAAAACACGCGACCTGGGCCTGCCCCTGATCTCGGTCAATCATGTCGCCCCGGCCATCCCCCGGCGCCCGCCGCCGGTACCCGGTAATTAAGCATTTCACGAACAGGAGACCGACATGGCCACCACCGTCCAAGCCCCGGCAGCGAAACCGCCGGCGAAAGAAGTTCCGATGACTTCGACCAGGAAGACCGCGCTCGTCGCGGGCGTCTTCTACCTGATTACCTTCATCTCGATCCCCACACTCGCCCTCTACGGCCCCGTAGAGAACCACCGGGACTGGATCCTCACCTCCGGCGGCCACACCGGCATCCTCGTGGGTGGCTTCCTCGAGGTGATCGTCGCCCTCGCCGGCATCGGCACCGCAGTCACCCTGTACCCGGTGGTCAGACGGCAGAACGAAGGCGCCGCGCTGGGCTTTGTCACCACTCGCGTGGTTGAAGCCGTCATGATCTTCACCGGTGTCGTCAGCCTGCTTTCGCTGCTGACCTTGCGGCAGGACCTGGGCGGAGCGGCCGGGGCAAATGCGGCCTCGCTTGTCACCACCGGCGCGTCGCACGTGGCGGTCTACAAGTGGACGTTCCTGCTCTCACAGAGCTTCATGCCGGCCTTCAACGCACTGCTGCTGGGCTCCCTGATGTACCGGTCCCGGCTCGTGCCCCGTGTCATTCCCTTGATGGGACTCATTGGAGCCCCAATACTTCTCGCCTCTGTCATCACCACCCTGTTCCGCACCGACCACCAGATCACCGTGCTCGCGCTGGGTTTCCTCCCGGTGGCTGCCTGGGAGTTTTCGCTTGGCGTGTGGCTGGCCGTCAAGGGCTTCAGGCCCTCCCCGATCACCGCTGAAATCGACGCCGCCAGCCCGCCGCGCGCCTACCAGGACGTCGCGGTCTGACCCAGCATGACGGCACGGCCGGGCCCTCCCCAGGCCCGGCCGTTTCCGCGCAGCCAGCCGGGTCCGCTGTGCCGATGGCCGTGCTTCACCGATGCGGTGCTCACCGGACCCGGCGCACGGGCAGGATCGCGACGGCGCCGATGACCACGCATAGCCCGGCCACCATGTACAGCACGCCGTAGCTGCCGCCGCTCATGGCCAGGATGGCCGACCCGATCGCCGGCGCGATGGAGAAGGGAAGTGCGCCGGCGATGTTGAACACTCCCAGATCCTTGGCGGCGCTGCGCTGGCCGGGCAGCACGTCCACCACGAGCGCGAGGTCGACCGCCACGTATACGCCGAAGCCCAGCCCGCTGATGGCCATACCGACCAGGAAACCGTTGAAGTCGCTGGCGATGGCGATCACAAACAATGCCAGGCCGTACACGATCGAAGCGGCCATGACGAAAACCTTCCGCCGGCCTATCCGGTCCGAGACCTTCCCGCCGATGAGGGAAGCGGCGACGATGACCCCGGACTGGGCGAGCGTGCCCAGAAATATCTGCTGCGGCACCTCGGCCTTGGCCGTGCCGATCTTGTCCAGCAGGTAGAAGGCCTGGTAGGTGGCCAGGAAGGCGTAGGCCAGGACGAACATGAAACGGCTGACGAAAGCCCAGGCAAAGTCCGGGTTCTTCCGAGGGCTGACGTAAAACGTGCTGGCAAATTCCCGCAGCGACCAGGCGGGCTTGTCTGCCTTGGCGAGCCGGCGATCGTTCAGGCTCACCACGAACAGAAGGATAAAAAATCCGCCGATCGCGCACGGGCCCAAGAACATAGCGAGCAGGCTGCCGGTGAACAGCTTGACCAGGAACGTGCCACACACCGACGCAACCGGCAGACAGACGCCCAAGACACCGGAGACCAGGCCGCGCTGAACCGACGGCACCTGGTCCGGCAGCACCGCCACCATGGCCGCGAGCAGGGCGTTGAAAAACAACTGGGCCATGCACCACCCGGCGAGGACAACCGGAATGTTGGGCGCCAACGCGACAATAAGGACGCCAAGGGAACCGCCCACCAGGCCGCCGACCATCCATGGCCGCCGCATGCCCCGCCGCGACGTGGTGCGGTCGCTCATCTTGCCGAACAACGGATTGCCAACCATGGCCAGCAGGGCACCGACCCCGGCAACAAGCGCCAAGCTGTTCGGTGCCTTTTCGATCCCAACCAGCGAATTCACCTTCAAGGCCAAGGTGACCAGCAGGGGCGCGACGAACACCAGGCTGGTGCTCATGTACGCCAACGCGTACAGCGAGATGAAGCCCCACCCGACCCGGTGCGCCGCGGGCGGCCCGGGCCCCAGCTCGGCCTCGGCCTCGATCCGGTGCTTCGATCCGTCCAGCGCCGTCGCGGCAGCCAGATGTGGGTGGGCGGCCGGAATGCCAGTCCCTGACCCGGAAACGTCAGGCATTGCGTTCCCCCTAAACGCGGTAACGAGCCGGGCAACTGACGGAGGCACTGCGCCAAGCTTGGAGGTACCTCTGGCAGACTCAGCGCGGCCAGCCGTTCCACGTTCCGCTAGGCGGCGGAGGACACGGCCGACAGTGACCGGCCGGCAAGGCGACGGGCGCGGGCCATCGGTAGGGTCCTCAAATTCCGCTCATGCAGCAGAGCAATGCGCACATGTGCACGAAGGATGGAGAACGTGTGCAGATGCTATGGAGACAGCACCACTGATCCATCACTGCGGAGACAGCGCCGCTTCCTGGCCTCGGAGGAGTTCCACGACGTTTTCAGCGCAGCCCCAGCTGAGGGTGATGCCGGCCCCGCCGTGCCCGTAGTTGTGCACCACCCGGACCCCGCCGGCCAGCGGCGTCCCTTCCTCCAGCCGCACCTCGGGCCGCCCGGGCCGCAGCCCGGCCAGGGTCTCGATGACCTCGGCCCCCGCGACCTCGGGCACGATGTCGGCGCAGCGGGCCAGGATCGACTCGGTGGTGGCCGGGTCGGGCGTGGTGTCCCACTGGTGCTCCTCCAGCGTCCCGCCCAGGATGCAGTCGTGGCTGCGCGGGTGCACATAGGCCCGGCCCGCCCGGTGGTACTCGTCGCGCACCGACATCGTGAGACCTGGGTTCTTGACCCGGACGATCTGCCCCCGCACCGGGTAGGTCGAAGCATCACCGGCCAGCTCCCGCGCCGCCAGCCCGGGACAGTCGACCACGGCGTCCACACCCTCCCGAGCCAGTTCGGCCAGATCGCCCACGTGCCGGCTGACGATCTCGCCGCCCCGCTGCCGAACCTGCTCGGCCAGCCAGGGCTGGTACAGCGGCATCTCGGCCTGCGGAACCGCGAACCGCAGCCCGTACCGGTAGCCCGTCGGCAGTTCTTCCACCGTGGCGTCCCGCACCGCCCCCACCGCCGCCGTCCAGTCCGGCCGTCCCGGCGGCTCCCGGTACAGGGCCAGCGATTCGCGCATGACCACTCCGGGCACCGAGGAACCGGTCTGCCCGGCCAGCACCTCGAACGTCCGCCGCCCCCAGCTCGCGACCCGGTCCGGCGGCCCCACGTGGGTCGGGAACCAGATCCCGGCCGTGATCCAGGAGGTCGTCGCCTCGATCGGCGCCGCCGTCACCACCCGCACGTCGCACCCGGCTTCCAGCAGCCGGATCGCCGTAGTCAGCCCCACCGCCCCCGCGCCCAGCACCGTCACCCGCATGAAGGCCATGCTCTCCTATCGTGGGCCTCGCCCGGCCGCCCCCGTCACCCAGTCGGGGCCCAGAAGCGGAGCTTGCCGTCGCGCTCGTCTTCCAGCACCCCGCCGTTGGCCTCGATGACCTTGCGCGACCCGACGTTGCCGGTGTCGCAGGTGATCAGGACGGGATCAATGCCCAGCCCACAGGCCACCGGCAGAGTCGCGGCCAGCATCAAGGTCGCGTGGCCGCGGCGGCGGGCCGAGGGCCGGACGTCGTAGCCGATGTGCCCGCCGAGGTTCAGCAGCGACGGCGTGAGCCGGTGCCGAATGGTGATCCGCCCCAGGTAATCGTGGCCGTCGGCCCACCACATCGTGGTCGCGGGCACGAACCCGGGCGGCCGCGGCGAATCCTCCAGTACGTCCGCGCGCAGCCACGCCGTGTAGGCCGCGAACTCGGCCGGCTCGTCCCAGCGGTGGCCCCAGATCTTGATCTCGCGCCCGAGCATGGAGTGGTCGTCGTTCGCGCCACCCCGCCCCTCAGCCTGGAACTCCTTCATCGCGGTCAGGAACGACAGTTGCACCCGGGGATCGGGCAGGATCAGCTCCGGCATAGCCCCGTCCTAGCCGTTGCCCGCCCCCAGCGCACCTGATTTACCCGCCGGCCGAGCCCCGGAGCCCGCCGAGCCCCCCGCCCCTCCGACGATCCGCCCGACCAGTTCCTCCAGCGTGTCCAGATCCTGCTGGCTCAACGCCGCGAACCCGGGCGGCGGCTCGCGCATGATGCGCAGCATCCGGCCGGCCGCCTCCCGGCCCGCCGGGGTCAGCTCGACCTGCTTGCGGCGGCGGTCGGCCGGGTCCGGGTGCCGCTCGACCAGGCCGCGTTCCTCCAGCGTGTCGACGATGAGGGTGGCGTAGGGGGCGTCGACCCCGAGCGCCTCGGCCAGCCCGCTCAGCGACAGCGGCGTCTCGGCCAGCCGGAGCAGGGCCTTGACCCGGCCGCTGCCGCGGCCCAGGTTGAGCGCGTCCCGCATCAGCTGCGGCGGCGGGTAGCTGGCGGCCAGGTCACGCAGGGCGGTCCAGACCCGGCTGGCCTGGCCGTCAGCCACCTGGCCGCCAGGCGGCATCGACTGCGCCATGCCCATCCTCCTACCGCCGCACGCTGGGAGCCTGTCCCACACCGGGAGCCTGCCCCGCACTGGGAGACTGTCCCACATCCCGGTCAGAAACTTCGCTGGCCAGGATCTCACGTACCCGCTCGGCCGTGGCCAACGCGCGGGTCCCGGTCGAAACGAAGCCCAGTACGACGATGCCCAGCCCGCATCCGGCCAGCAGGATCCAGGCCGCGTGGCTGGCCGCGGCCAGCCCGGCGTTGGACGCCCCGGCCACCAGCGAGCCGGTGATGGCCACGCCCAGGGCCGACCCGGCCTGCCGGCTGGCCGAGGCCACCGACGCCGCCACCCCGGCCTGGCTGTCCGGCATCCCGGACACCGCGGCGTTGGAGATCGGGGCGTTGACCAGCCCGAACCCGAGCCCGAAGACCACGTAGGCGAACAGCAGCCAGGGCACCGGGGTGACGTCGCTGAGCCGGACCAGCAGCAGTGACGCGGCCATGATGGCCAGGCCGGCCAGCACCAGCGGCAGGCGCGGGCCGCGGCTGCCGACCAGCCGCCCGGACACCGGCGCGAACAGGAAGATCAGCACGGCCATCGGCAGCGTGAGCAGGCCCGCGTGCAGCGCGCTGAAGCCCCGGGTGTCCTGCAGGTAGAGCGTGTTCAGGAACAGGAACCCGCCCAGCACGCCGAACGCCAGCACCGCGATCACGCTGGTCCCGCTGAACGGCACGCTGCGGAAGAAGCGCACCTCGAGCAGGGGCTGGCGGCGCCGGGTCTCGACCAGGACCAGCGCCACCGCCGACGCCGCCGCCACCGCGAACATGGCCACGATCAGCGGTGAGCCCCAGCCCGCCGACGGCCCCTCGATGACCCCGTAGGTCAGGCTGGCCAGCAGCGCGATGACCAGGACCTGCCCCCACGGGTCGAAGCGCCGGGGCGTGCCCGCCCGCGACTCGGGCACGAACAGCCGGGTCAAGATGATGGCGGCGATCCCGATCGGGATGTTGATCCAGAAGATCGCCCGCCAGGTCACGTCGCTGACCAGCAGGCCGCCCACCACCGGGCCCAGGGCCAGGCTGATCCCGAACACCGCGCCCCACACGCCCATGGCCCGGGCCCGGGCCCGCCGCTCGGTGAACGTGTTGCTGATGATGGACAGGGCGACCGGGTTGAGCATCGACCCGCCCAGCGCCTGCACCCCGCGGAAGGCCACCAGCGCGGTAATGCTCCAGGCCAGGCTGCACAGCAGCGACCCGAGCGTGAACACCACCAGCCCGATCTGGAACACCCGCCGCCGGCCGAACCGGTCCGCCATCGAGCCCGAGGCCATCAGCAGGCTGCCGATGACCAGGGTGTACGCGTCGACCGACCACTGCAGCCCGCTCAGCGAGGCACCCAGCCCGCGCCGGATCGCGGGCAGGGCCACGTTGACGATGGTGGAGTCGGTGCCCACGATCAGCAGGCTCAGGCAGCAGATGCCCAGGATCAGCCACGGACGACGAGTACTTACATTCATATATCTATTATATACATGTAAGGTCTTTGCGCGACCCTGGCCACCAGCCGCGGGGTTCCGGCCCTGCCCGCACCCCGGGCCGCCCGCAACCCGGGCTGGCAAGATGGCTCCATGACCCTGACCATGGACTTCTCAGAACTGGTGGACGGCCATCACCGGACCGAGATCGAGCGGCTCTGCGACGCCATGGAAGCGGCCTATCAGGCGGGCCATTACCCGAAACTGACCGTGGAACGGCCCTGGTCAGCCCACAACCGCGTGCTCGAGGGCGAGTTCGCGGCCCCGGACGCCATCCGCTGGTACCTGGAGCGGGAACTGGGCCGGCTGGCAGAAAAGGGGGCCCGGATCTCAGTCTGCCGGGGCCGGAAGGTCATCGACCTGCGCGACCCCAGGATCGGCCCGGCCGTGGACGAGACCCGCCGGGACCTGCGGCGCAAGAAGCTGTTCCTGTTCGGGCCGGAGCGGATGGCCCTGTCCATCGACCGGCTCCAGCACTACACCGGGACCCCGGCCGAGAGCTTCCAGCGCTACGTGCTGCTGACCAACTACTCCTGGCACGTGGAGGAGTTCCGGCGGGCGCTGCCCGGCTGCGTCGGCCCCAACGCCGACGGCCGCCAGATGCCCGCCTGGCACCACCAGCAGCCCGGCCGGGCCGGGGTCAGCATGGTCAACATCGGGGTCGGCCCGTCCAACGCTAAGACCATCACCGACCACCTGGCCGTGCTCCGGCCCGACCTGGTACTGATGATCGGGCACTGCGCGGGCCTGCGTAACCACCAGGAGGTCGGCGACCTGGTCCTGGCCTCGGCCTACATGCGCGACGACCACGTGCTGGACGACATGCTGCCGCTGAGCGTGCCCGTGATCTCCAACTACGCCCTGAACAACCTGTTGCTGGGCGAGCTGCTGGAGCGGGGTCTGCGCAGCCGGATGGGCATCGTGTTCACCACCGCCAACCGCAACTGGGAACTGCACCTGTCCGCGGTCGAGGACTGGCTGATGGTGTCGCGCGCGCTGGCGGTGGACATGGAGTCGGCCACCGTGGCCGCCAACGGGTTCCGGTACCGGGTCCCGACCGCCACCCTGCTCGCGGTCAGCGACAAGCCCCTGCACGCGCAGCCCAAGCTGAGCGCGGACGCCCAGGAGTTCTACACCGCCAGCCGCCGTCAGCACGTCGAGGTGGCCATCGCCGTCACCGACAAGGTGCGGCGGCTGTACCCGGCCGGCCTGCCCACCGCCGACCTCCGGTCACCCGACGAGCCGCTGCTCGGCCACACCCCCGAGGACGCCCTCTGAGCCCTGGCCCTGGCCCTGAGCCCTGGGTCCCGGAGTCAGGGCTTGCGGCCGATGCCGCAGATCGCGTCGACCGCGTCCGGGTCACCGCCGATGTCGCTGCTGGCCGGGCGCCACTGGGAGGCGGTGACCACGCCCGGCGGCACCAGCTCCAGGCCAGCGAAGAAGCTCTCGATCTGCTCGGGGCCGCGCAGGTGGTAGGAGCTGGCCGAGTTCTCGTTGTAGATCCGGATGGCCTCGTTCAGGGCGGGGCTGGTGTCGGTGCCGTCGCACAGGGCCAGGTAGCTCCCGGACGGCAGGGCGGCCAGCAGCTGGTCCACGATCGCGCCCGGCTGGTCGGAGTCCGGCAGCTGGCCCAGGATGCCCAGCAGCATCAGGCCCACCGGCTGGCCGAAGTCCAGGGTCCGGGCCGCCTCGCGCAGGATCTTCTGCGGATCGCGCACGTCGGCCTCGATGTAGTCGGTCACCCCGCCCGGCGCGCTGGTCAGCAGGGCCTGGGCGTGCACCAGCACCAGCGGGTCGTTGTCGACGTAGACGATCTTCGACTCGGGCGCGATGGCCTGGGCCACCTCGTGCGTGTTGTCCGCGGTCGGCAGCCCGGTGCCGACGTCCAGGAACTGCCGGATCCCGGCTTCGGCGGCCAGGAAGCCCACCGCCCGGGCCAGGAACTGCCGCTGCAGCCGGGCCAGCTGGGCGATACCAGGGAACATCTTGAAGATCAGGTCCCCGGTCTCCCGGTCGGCCTGGAAGTTGTCCTTGCCGTCCAGCAGGTAGTTCCACACCCGCGCCGAGTGCGCCACGCTGGTGTCCAGCTTGGCCGCCGGATCTTCGGCCGTCATGCCCTGGTCCTCCTCTGACGCGGCCTTAGGCCGCGAACGCCCCGTCTCGTGCATGCACAGCCTATCCAGGTCAGACGGCGGGCGGTCTGTGAACCGGCGCGAAGTTACCATTGCCCCGGTCAGGTCGACACCACCGTGGGGAACGCGGCCGGGCTGCGGCGCCCGGCCCGGTCGATGGCCCGCAGGCCGAACTGCACGTTGTCCTTGGAGATGTCCAGGGTCACCGTGGTCACGTTGCCGACGTTGATCGAGCTGGTCCAGTCGGGGCTCGTGGTCTCGCGCAGGACCACCTCGTACCCGGCCAGGTCCGGGTCGGGGTTGGCGTCCCAGGTCAGCGTGGTCAGGTTGGTGCCGGCGAAGCCGGTCGGCGGGGCCGTGTGGATCTGCAGGTTCTTCGGGGTGCCGGGGTTGGTGGCCAGGGCCCACAGGGCCGCGCCGTTGACCCGGGCCACCCGGGCCGCGTAGCTGAAGTCCACGAACTCGGGCAGGTCGCCGTTCTGCACGCCGTTGACCACGCCCACGTCGCGGTGCTCGTGGTTGAAGTTCTCCCGCGGCTCGGTGAACCGGGCCGCCGGCCAGCCCTGGGTCTGGAACGAGATGTGGTCGCTGCCGCGCAGGTACCGGTCCCGCCGCCAGATGACCCGGATGCTGATGCCGGTCAGGCTGGCCGGGGCCACCGACGTGACGAACCGGGCCAGCTGGTGGGTGACCCCGTCGTTCTCCCCGCCGGTCGACTGCAGCAGCGAGATCTCGGCCGCGGTGACGTCGGTCGGGACGCCCTCCACCAACAGCCGCAGGCTGTGCGGGTCGGGCCGGGTGCCGTCCCAGGCCTGGCTGGCGCCCACGATGTCGTTGCTGAACATGCCCTGCACGTCGTTGCCGGCCGCCTTCATCTGCGCCGCCATGTGGGCCGAGCCGTACAGGCCCTGCTCCTCCCCGGCCACCGTGGCCAGCACCACGGTGCCCGGGAACTGGTGGGTGGCGAACAGCCGGGCCAGCTCGAGGACCACCGCGACCCCGGAGGCGTCGTCGTCGGCGCCCGGCGCGTCGCTGGTGAAGTTGAGCACGTCGGTCACCCGCGAGTCCAGGTGACCGGTGATCACGTAGAACCGCTCCGGGGACGCGGTCCCCTTCAGCGTGGCGATGACGTTGGTGATCGTGGTCGGCACCGGGATCTCCGACGACACCGGCTGCACGAACGTCTGCTGCTGCACGGTCATCCGCCCGCCCGACGGGGCCGCCGCCGCCTGCATCTGCTCGAACACCCACGCGGTGGCGGCGCCGATCCCGCGCACCGGGTCGGTTTGGCTGGAGGCCGTGTGCCTGGTCCCGAACTGGACCAGACGCAAGATCGTGGCCTTGATGCGCTCGGGGTCCACCTGGCGCAGCAGGTCGCGCAGTTCCCGGTCGGGCTGCTGCTGACCGCCGGCCGGGAGATCGGTGGCGGCCACCGCCGTTCCGCCCAGCAGGGGCACGGTGACCGCGGCGACGGCCGAGGCGGAGAGGAACGCGCGGCGGGTGGCGCCGGCCCGCCCAGAAACGGCCTGTCCGGAAACTTCCTTGTCTGCCATGTCCACATCATTGACGCTGACGGCCCAATGTCAACGCTTTCGATATTTTTAAAACAAGTGTGCGGACCTACTCACCGTTTTTCAACAGCTCTACGGGCCCGCTCACCCCTGTCGCGCCGGCCGGTTCCTCGGCCAGGATGAGAAGCGGACGATCTTCAGCCTGAGCCGGAGGAGCACCCGTGACCGAATCGGACGGCCGCCTGCCTCGTTACGACGATCTTCCCGCCGCCGACCTGGGCGGCCGCAGCGGCTGGGGCCTGTTCGGCCCGGACGACTCGCTGGGCCTGATGAACCAGCAGACCCCCGAGAGGGTGCTGGCCGCGACCCGGCTGGTCCAGCGGGGAGCGGTGTTCCCGCTCGACGCGGCGCTGGACGCGGTCGACCCGCCGCTGGCCCCGCGGCGCGGCAAGCCCCGGCACACGCTGATCCACCGGCCCGGCCCCGGGCTGACCGGCCTGGACGATGTCTACGACAACTTCAACCCGCAGACCTCGAGCCAGTGGGACTCGCTGGCCCACATGGCCTACTCGCCCGGGTCCTTCTACAACGGCGCCAGCGAGGAGGACGTGCTGGCCGGCCGGCGCAACACCATCGACTTCTGGGCCCGGCAGGGGATCGTGGCCCGGGCCATCGTGCTCGACCTGGCCCGGGCCCTGCCCGCGGCCGGCCGCGAGTACCGGCCCGGGATGGGCACCGCGTTCACCGTCGAAGACCTGGAACTGGCCCGGTCGGTCACCAGCCTGTCCTACTCGCCCGGCTGCATCCTGCTGCTGCACACCGGCTTCCTGGGCTGGTACACCGAGCAGCCCTACGAAGACCGGGCCGACTGGGCCCGGAACCTGCGGGCGCCCGGGGTCGAGCACACCGAGGAGATGGCCCGCTACCTGTGGGACAGCGGGGCCATGGCCGTGGCCTCGGACACGTTCGCGGTCGAGGTCTGGCCGCCGGATCCGCGTCCGGAGGCGTTCCCGTTCGGCTTCCTGCACCGGGTGCTGATCGGCCAGTTCGGCATGGCCCTGGGGGAGCTGTGGCAACTCGGCGACCTGGCCGCCGACTGCGCCGACGACGGCGTGTTCGAGTGCCTGCTGACCAGCGCGCCGCTGAACGGCCGGGGCGGCATCGGCTCCCCGCCCAACGCCCTGGCCATCAAGTGACATGCCCGATGATGGAAGCGTGCTGACTTCCATTCACATCTACCCGCTCAAGGGCGGCCGGGGCCTGGACCTCGGTGCGTCGGCGGTCGAGGCGTGGGGGCTGGCCGGGGACCGCCGCTGGATGCTGGCCGACGGGAACTTCCGCTACATCAGCCAGCGTGAGCACGCCTCGATGGCCCGGCTCACGGTCACGTTCGGGCCCGGGGGCGGCTTGCGCGTCTGCGCCGAGGGCCACCGGCCGCTGTTGGTCCCGGTCCCGGATCTGGGCCAGGTCGACCAGGTCAAGGTGGCGGTGTGGGGTTCGGCTGTGCTGGCCGCCGGAGCCGGCCCCGAGGCCGACGCATGGTTCTCGGCCTACCTGGGCCAGCCGGCCCGCCTGGTCTACCTGGACGACCCGGCCCGGCGCGCAGTGGACCCCGAGTACGGCCAGCCCGGCGACGTGGTCACCTTCGCGGACGGATTCCCGCTGTTGCTGACCAGCGCGGACTCCCTGGGCCGACTGGGGGACTGGCTGGCCGCCGACGGGGACCAGCCGGTGCCGATGAACCGGTTCCGGCCCAACGTGGTGGTGGCCGGGTTCGAGCCCTGGGCCGAGGACCGGTGGCGCCGGCTGCGGATCGGGGACGTGCCGTTCCGGGTGGCCAAGCCGTGCGGCCGCTGCGTGGTCACCACCACCGACCAGTTCACCGGCGTCCGCGGCCCCCAGCCGCTGCGCATGCTGGCCCGCCACCGGCGCTTCGGCCGGGAGCTGGTCTTCGGCCAGAACATCATCCCCGAGACCCCCGGCCACCTCCGCGTCGGCGACCCGGTCGAGATCACCGAGTACGCCCCCTGACCCGCCCACCGGTGCCTGTCCCATCAAGATCACCGAGTACTCGGGCGTACGAATAGGATTTGCTCCGATGGGGGGACAGACGCGATCTGACCAGAGGCGGAACGGTTGCCGGATTTCGACGCGACCCGGGCCCACCCGGCCCGGATGTATGACTACCTGCTGGGCGGCAAGGACCACTTCGCGGCCGACCGGGAGGCCATCGGGCATCTGCTGCAGGCCGTGCCCACCGCGCGGACCGGGGCCCGGGAGAACCGGGCCTTCCTGGGCCGGGCCGTGCGCTTCCTGGTCGCCGAGGCCGGGATCCGGCAGTTCCTGGACATCGGGTCCGGGCTGCCCACCGCCAACAACGTGCACGAGGTGGCCCAGGCCATCGTCCCGGCCAGCCGGGTCGTGTACGCGGACAACGACCCAATGGTGCTGGCCCACGCCCGGGCCCTGCTGGCCAGCCACCCGGAGGGCCGGACCGCCTACATCCAGGCCGACCTGCGCGACCCGGAAGCGATCCTGAGCCACCCCACCGTGCGCGAGACCCTGGACCTGAGCCAGCCGGTGGCGCTGATGCTGGTCGCGGTGCTGCACTTCTTCCCCGACACCGACGACCCGGCCGGCATCGTGTCCCGCCTGCTGGCCGCCCTGCCTTCCGGCAGCTACCTGGTCGCGTCCCAGACCACCGGTGACTTCCACGAGACCCGGGCCGCCTCCGACGGCGTCGAAGCCGTGCACGCCGCGGGCCTGAAGTTCCAGACCCGTACCGCCGACGACTTCCTCAAGCTCGCGTTCACCGGCCTCCAGCTGGCCGACCCGGGCCTGGTGCCGGTGTCGGAGTGGCGTCCGGACAAGCCCCTGCGCCCCCAGCCCGCCGAAGTCGGCTACTACGGCGCCGTCGCCCGCAAACCCTGAGCCCGCCCCCTCTCAGCGGCCGCGGTGGCTGTTGTCGCTGGGGGTGGGGGTTAGCCCGGGAACTTGGGCAGTTCGATGCCGGCGGCGGCGTTCTGCTCGGGGGTGGCGAGAGTGTAGCCATAGCGGATGGCAGTCTCGACGAACCTGGCAACATGCTGCGGCGACGGTGGCTGGCCGGTGACCGGCGCGCCGATCTCCTGGAAGAACCGGCCCACCCTGGCCGTCGTGATGATGAGGTCGACTGCGGGCTGACTAGAGACGTTGCGATGCGCGTGCATGGTGCCCGGCGGCACGCGGACGTAGTCCCCGGCGTGCGCGTGCGCCCACTCCAGGCCCTCGGGGTGCTGGGTGAGCACCTCCTGGGTGCCCGCGAGGATGTAGAAGTCCTCGGCGTCCTCGTGGCTGTGCATCGGGACCGTGACCCCGGGCGGGACGATGCCGCGCAGGACGCACAGCGCAGAGTCGTCCTGCGCGGGCTGGGTGATGAACTCGATCGTCGGCCCGAGCACGTCGACCGCCGGGCCCTGGGCCTCCTCGGCGATGCGGTAGAGAATTGTCCGCAGGTCTTGCTGGGATTGCATCTGGTCTGTGCCTTCCTTGCGCTGGCCGGCTCGGCTGTCATTGTGAGAGCGCCGATATGACCTCTATTGGATATAGTCATCCTATACCGAATGTTACGGGGGTGGCGAGTGACTTCAGCCGAGCCGGGCAGACCCGGGCGGACGTACCGGTCAGCGCGGCGGGTCCAGGCGGCCGCTGACACGCGGGCCGCGATCCTGGACGCGGCCATGCGGCTGTTCCGCGACCATGGCTACGGCAAGGTGACCGTGCAGGACATCGCCCGCGAGGCGTCCACCGCTGTGCCGACCGTCTACGCGAGCACCGGCGGGAAGGCGGCCATCCTCGGCGCCCTCATCGAGGACGCGATGGAAGACCCGATCGTTGCCGAGACCCTCAACGCGGTCGATAAGTGCGCGGACGCCCGGGGAGCCATCCGGGTACTCGTGCACGGCGTCCGGGTGGACAACGAGCGGTACCACCACATCATCCAGATCATGAAGGCTGCCGCCACGCTCGACGACACCGCCGCCGACGTCCTCGCGCGGTCCGATGAGACATACCGCCAGTACCTGAGGCAGGCCGTGGACCATGTGCGGAAGACAGGCACGCTCAGGCCCGGGCTCACGCCCGGGCGAGCCGCCGACATCGCCTGGTACTACCTCGGCCACCAGTCATGGAGCTTGCTGGCAATGTCCCGGCGGTGGCCCTGGGACGACGCTGAGCAGTGGGTAGCCGGGCAGCTGACCGCCGCCCTCCTCGGCACGCAAGAAAACTAGCGCCGGAAACCCCTGCCCGCCGAGGTCGGCTACTACGGCGCCTTCGCCCGCAAACCCTGAGGCCGTCCCCTCTCAGCGGCCGCGGTCCGGCGGCGGCCCGGCCGCGCGCTCGGCGATGAGAACGGCCAGGCCGTCGAGGATGCGGTCGATGCCGAAGTTCAGGGCGTTGTCGCGCCCGGCCGGTCCGGGCCCGTCGGCGAAGGCCGCCACGACCTGCGGGTAGCGATCGGCGTGGGCGGACAGGGCCGTACCGATCTGGCGGGCGACCTCCCCCTCCAGGTCTTCCTGGCCTGCCGCCGTCACCTGGACCAGGCTCCGGACGTGGCCGTTCAGCAGCACCACCGCGTCCAGCCGCTCGGCGCCGGTCAGGCCGGTGCCGGCCAGCGCGGTCAGCGCGCTCTCCAGCCAGGCCACCTCGTGCGGGCCGGTCGGCCGCGCGCCGGTGGTGGCCTCGATCGACCACGGATGGGCCCGGTACCGGCCGAAGATCGTCGTCGCCCACTCCCGCAGCACGGCCGGCCAGGCCGGTTCGCCGGGGCCGGCCGGCTCCGCGGGGGGCGGGGGATCGCCGATGGCGGCGTCGACCATGAGCGCGACCAGCTCGGTCTTGCCGGGGACGTAGCGGTACAGCGCCATCTTGGCGCAGCCCAGCCGTTCGGCCAGATGCTGCATGGACAGGCTGGCCAGGCCTTCCGCGTCGGCCAGCGCGATCGCCTCGGTGACGATCCGCTCCAGGGACAGGGACGGCTTGGGTCCGCGCCGGGGCCGCTGCGGGGCGCCCCACAGCAGGTCGAGAGCGCTCGGTGTGGCCATGGCTTCATCCTCCCGGAAAAAGGGCTTGACCAACAAACTGCGTCCACCATACGCTAATTAGCGTCCGACAGACACAGTTAAGGGGGCACCTCATGCGCGACCAGAACGTTCTCATCTCCGGCGCCAGCATCGCCGGTCCCGCCCTGGCCTACTGGCTCAGCCGGTATGGCTTCGACGTCACCGTGGTCGAGAAGGCACCCGCGCTGCGGCCCGGCGGCCAGGCCGTGGACTTCAAGGGCCGCACCCACCGGACCGTGCTCGAGCGCATGGGGATCTGGGACGAGATCCAGCGCCGGCAGACCGGTAAGACCGACACGGTGTGCCTGGACGCGGCCGGCCGCCAGCGGGCCGTGATGAGCGGCGAGTTCACCGGCGGCGACGTCGAGATCCTGCGCGGGGACCTGGCCGCGATCATGTACGAGCGCACCGCCGCCGGCTGCGACTACCGCTTCGGCGACTCGGTCACCACGCTGACCGAGACCGCGACCGGGGTGGAGGTCACCTTCGAGCGCGGCCCCGCGCAGACCTTCGACCTGGTCATCGGGGCGGACGGGATCCACTCCCGAATCCGGCGGCTGGGCTTCGGCCCGGAGCGCGACTACGTGCACCACCTGGGCTACTACTACAGC
Source organism: Streptosporangiaceae bacterium (assembly GCA_036495425.1). GTDB lineage: Bacteria > Actinomycetota > Actinomycetes > Streptosporangiales > Streptosporangiaceae > Bog-532. Next base: position 19,669 of record DASXMW010000033.1, read on the forward strand.
GTGGCCGGTGCTCCCGGCTGGGGCCACGACGGCCAGCGGCGGGAACGGCTGACCGCCCGGGCCTGGATGGCGCCCGGCCGGTCAGCGGTCTGCGGCGGGTCCAAGGCGTCGCAGCTGTACGTGTTCGCGTCCCCGGAACTGGACTACGACCGCGGCGACGCCGCCGCCCAGCAGCGGCTGGTGGCGGAGAAGTTCGCCGGCCTGGGCGGGCAGGTGCCGTCCATGCTGGCCGACCTGGGCCACCTGGACGGCTTCTACCTCGACGCCATCGCCCAGGTCCGGATGGACGGCCGCTACACCGCGGGCCGGGTGGCCCTGCTCGGCGACGCGGCCTACGGCAACACGCTGGGCGGCTTCGGTACCGGGCTGGCCGTGGTCGGCGCCTACGTGCTGGCCGGCGAGCTGGCCGCCGCGGCCGGGGACCACACCGCCGCCTTTGCCCGGTACGAGGAGATCATGCGCGGCTACGCCAAGATCGCGGGCAACGTCAACGCCGGCCGGTTCCTGGCCCCCAGGACCGCGCTGGGCCTCCGGGCCCGCAACTGGTTCCTGCGCTCCCGGGCCTTCGGCCTGATGATGAAGTACACCGACAACGCGGCCAACGACATCGACCTGGCCGACTACCCGGCCCAGCTGGCCGTCCCGGCCTGACTCAGCGCTTGGCCGCCGCGACCTGCCGCAGCAGGTCGTCGGCGGGCGGCTGGCCGGGCAGCGGGTCCTGGCCCGGCCGCAGCCCGGCCAGGATCAGGCCCATGTAGCGGTGCGGCAGGCCGGGGAGGCCCAGCCCGGTGACCGCGCTCAGCATCTCCAGGATGGCCGGGAAGTCGGTGGCGGCCACGTCGGCCCGCACCGCCCCGGCCTGCTGGCCGCGGGCCAGCAGTTTTTCCAGCGGCACGATGGTCCGCTGCAGCAGCTCATCGAACTGCTCGACCCCGTGCTCCCGCTTCAGCACGTCGAACAGGGCCCGGTTGGACGCGATCATCTCCAGCGACCGCTCCAGGAATTGGGTCAGCCCCAGCCAGGGGTCGGGCTCGGCCGCCGCCTCCTCGGCCACCGCCACCGCCCGGTCCACGCACTGCCGCAGGAATTCGCGGGCCAGTTCGTGCTTGTTGGCGAAGTGCCGGTAGGCGGTGGCCACGTTGACCCCGGCGTCCCGGGCGATGTCGTCCAGGGTCGCGTCCAGACCGCGGGCCGCGAACACCTCCGCGGCGGCGTCGATGAGCCGCTGGCGGTTGCGGGCGGCGTCCGCCCGGAGCCGCCGGGGCTCCCGGGCCACCGCGGAGGCGCCCATCAGGCGTGCACCGCGGGCGCGGCCGAGCTCTCGCGCGAGATGGCCACGCCGGACCGGAGCACCAGGGCGCACAGCACGGCGGCGACACCGTAGATCGCCGCCGCCACCCAGAACACCACGTGGTAGCTGTGGATCAGCCCGTTCGCCTGGACCAGCTGCTTACTGGCCGACGAGGTGATCGACGCCGCGTGGGCGGTGATGTACGAGGCCGCCGCGGTGGCCGCGATCGTGTTCAGCAGCGAAGTCCCGATCGAGCCGCCGATCTGCTGGGCCACGTTGATCGTGGCCGACGCCACCCCTGCGTCGTCGCGGTCGACTCCCAGCGTGCCCAGGGTGAACGCCGGGGCGAACACCAGGCCGAGCCCGATGCCGACCAGCAGCAGCGTGGGCAGCACGTCAGCGACGTAGTTGCCGTGCAGGCCGATGTTGGTCAGCAGGGCCATGCCCACTCCGGCCAGCAGCAGCCCGGACGGCATCGCGATCCGCGGGCTGACCCGGGTCAGCAGGATGCTGTTACCGACGCCCGCCACCACAACCAGGATCAGGGTCAGGGGCAGGAACGCCAGCCCGGTCTTGACCGCGCTGTACCCGAGGGTCTCCTCCAGGTAGTAGGTCAGGAACAGGAACACGCCGAACATGCCGATCGCGGCCAGGAACATGGCCAGGTAGGCACCACCGCGGTTGCGGTCGGTGACGATGCGCAGCGGCAGCAGCGGGTGCGCCACCCGCCGCTCGACCAGCACGAACACCACCAGCAGGACGGCCCCGCCGATCAGCGCGATCAGTGTGGCGGGCTTGGTCCAGCCGGTGCTCCCGGGCGACATGGCCACGTTGGAGAAGCCGAAGACCAGGCCGAACAGGCCGACACCCTCCAGTGCGGTGCCCACCAGGTCCACCTTCGGGCGCTCCGGGCTGGCGACGTCCTTGAGCAGCGCCACGCCGCCGGCGAACGCGAACGCCGCGATCAGCACGTTGACGTACATGACCCAGCGCCAGTCCAGGTACTCGGTGAGGATGCCGCCGAGCAGCAGCCCGACCGACGCGCCCGCCCCGGCCACGGCCCCGTAGATGCCGGTCGCCTTGGTGCGCTCGGCCGGGTCGCGGAACGTGGTCGTGAGCAGGGACAGCGTGGCCGGCGCCAGGAGCGCGCCGAACGCGCCCTGGACCACCCGGGCGGTCAGCAGCATGGCGAAGTTCTGGGCCGCGCCGCCGAACGCGGAGGCGGCGGCGAACCCGATGATCCCGATGAGGAAGACCCGCCTGCGGCCGAACAGGTCGGCGATCCTGCCCCCCAGCAGCAGCAAGCTGCCGAACGCCAGCGAGTAGCCGGTGACGATCCACTGCCGGTCGGTGTTGGAGAAGCCCAGCGCGGCCTGGGCGTGCGGCAGCGCGATGTTCACGATGGTGGCGTCGAGCACCACCATCAGCTGCGCGGTGGCCAGGACGGCCAGGATGAGCCAGCGTCGCGGGTAGTTCGGATCCTCGTTGGCGCCGGCCGGGCCGCCCGCCTGGGCCGCGGCCGTGGAGATGTCTGGCGTGCTCATGAAGTCCCCCTCGTATGACGGACGAGCAAAGCGAAGTAGCTGGCTGCGTTACTGGAGCGGTAAACGCAGGCCGCTCCTTCGTTTGTTTCCGTCCCCCGATGTGCGCCCGGTCACACCTGCCCCGAGCAATACAGTCGTCCCATGCCCGACGACCGGGGCCGTCCCCGCCACCTGTTTCTGGTCGGCCTGCTCACCTTCGCCAGCGGGTGCGTGGACGCCGTCACCCTGACCGTCATCGGCGGCGCGTTCACCAGCGTGATCACCGGCAACCTGATCCTGGTCGGCCGGGGCCTGGGCACCGCGACGCTGGAGCCCGCCCTGCACGCGATCATGGCCGTGGCCGGGTACGTGCTGGGCGTGGCCATCGGCAGCCGGCTGGCCCAGCGGGCGGGCCGGTCCGAGGCGGGCGAGCCGCCGGTCGAGTGGCCGCGCCGGGCCACGATCGTGCTCGCGGCCGAGTGCGTGCTGCTGATCGCGGTCAACGCGGGCTGGATCGGCTACCGGGCCCACCCGCCCGCGGCCGCCGCCGACGTGCTGCTGATCGTGGCCGGGGTGTGCCTGGGCATGCAGGGGGCGGCGGCCCGGGCCATCGCCGGAACGCCCTCGACCACCTACATGACCGGGGCCCTGACCAACCTGGTCGAGTCGCTGGCCACCGGCCAGGCCCGCCAGGCCGACCCGACCGCCGCGATCGGCCTGGCCACGCTGGTGGCCGGGGCCGCCTGCGGCGCGATCCTGATCGAGCACGCCCGTCCGGCCGCGTTGCTGCCCGCCCTGGCCGCCATCGTGCTGGTGGTCCTGCTCAAGGGCCGCCATCACGCCAGCGAGGCGGCCAGCAGCTCGGCCGCGGGCCGGGTCCGCGGGTAACCGGGTCAGCCGGGGAACGCTGCCCGCAGCAGCCGCCCGGCCCGGCCGGTCGATGACCTGCTGGTCGGCCAGGGCCTGCTCGGGGTCGATCAGCTCGGGATCGTGCGCCCCGGCCAGCCACTGGGCCTGGATCCCGGCCAGCGTGACCGTCGCGTCGGCGGCGGCCTGGCCGGCCCTGCGGTCCCGCCACCACTCGGCCAGCCCGGCCACCGCCGGGCCGAGGCCGTCGGCGTAGGCGTTGCCGTTCTGGGTGATGATGGCCCGCACCCGCTGGTCGTGCCGGAGCGCGATCCTGAAGCCGACCGGGGCGCCGAAGTCGAACATGTAGATCGCGTAGTCGCCGATGCCGAGCTGGTCGATGACCCGGCCGGTGACCTCGGCCAGCCGGGCCCCTTCCTCTGGTAACCGTTAAAAAAACACTTGAGAGGTTACTAAGCCTGATGCTAACCTGCCAAAGGATCAGATAAGGGTTAGTAAGGAGTGCGCGTGGACACCATCGGGCTGGGGGACCATCCCGCCCTGGACTTCCTGAACAGCATCGCAACCCCGGTGCGGGAGCCGGTCGAGCTGCTGACCGGGGGCCCGGCCTACCTGGCCTGGCTGGAGCGGGCGGGTTTCATCGACCGCGCCGACCGGGCCGAGATCGAGAGGCGGTTCGGCCCGGCCGAGCTGGACCGGGCCGCGGCCCAGGCCGTGGAGCTGCGGGAGTGGCTGCGACCGGTGGTGGCCGCCTGGGCGGGCGGCGCCTGGGCGGGCGGTGACGGCCCGGCCCTGCCCGGCGAGGTCCGCGACCACCTCAACGGCATCCTGGCCGCCGACCACCGGTTCTCCCGGATCAGCGACGGCGGCGGCCGGCCGGTGGTCGGTGAGCGCCGGTCGTGGCCGATCCCGGCCCAGCTGCTGATCCCGCCCGCCGAGGCCGCCGCCCAGCTGCTCACCGGCGGCGACCGGGAGCTGGTCCGGCCCTGCGAGGGCCCCGCCTGCACCTTGTGGTTCTACGACCGGACCCGGTCCCACCGCCGCCGCTGGTGCTCGATGGCCACCTGCGGCAACCGGTCCAAGGCCCGCAACCACCGCCAGCGCGAGAACAAGGGCGGCAGCCGTGCCTGAGCCCGGAACGGTGGCGGCCCTGCGCCGCTACCCGGTCAAGTCGATGCTGGGCGAGGACCTGACCGCGGTCCAGCTCACCCCCACCGGCCTGGAAGGCGACCGGTTCGCGGCCGTCATCGACCTCCAGACCGGGACCGTGGCCACGGCCAAGCACCCCCGGCTGTGGCGCGGCCTGCTGGCCTTCGCCTCGGAGTGGAACGACGGCTCGCCCCGCATCACCCTGCCCGGCGGCGGCTCGGTGGCCGTGGCCGACGACCAGGCCGGCCCGCTGCTGTCCGGCCTGCTGCACCGCGACGTCCGCCTGGCCACGGTCCGCCCCGACAAGGCCACCATCGGCCGCCCGTCCCCGGAAGACGTGATCGCGGCCGGCGACGACGCCGACGTCCCCTACGAGACCCTCGAGATCGGCCAGGGCACCACCGGCACCAACTTCGTCGACTTCGCGCCCGTGCACCTGATCACCACCGCCACCCTGGCCCACGTCGGCCAGGAGCTGATCCGCTACCGCCCCAACCTGGTCCTCGACCTGCCCGGCGCCGAGCCCTTCGCCGAGAACGACTGGATCGGCCGCACCATCGCCGTCGGCCCGGCCGTGCTCCGCATCATGATCCCGACTCCCCGCTGCGCGGTCCCCACCCTGTCCCACGGCAACCTGCCCCGCCGCACCAGCGCCGTCCGGACCCTGCTCGAGCACAACCGCATCACCGTCCCCGGCTTCGATACCCTCCACCCCTGCCTGGGCGCCTACGCCCAGGTGGAAACCCCCGGCCCCCTCTCCCTGGGCGACCCCGCCGCTCTCCTGCCCACCTGACCGGCCCCTGGCGGTCAGGTGGGCAGGGCCCGCGGTGGGAGCCGCGCTACTCCCAGCGGAAGAAGCGGCGGGCCAGGTAGCCGAACACCACGGCGTAGGCGGCCAGCACCAGCAGGGGAGCCGTGGGCGGGAACTGCCCCTGCATCGAGTCCTGGATGGTCTCGACGGCCGCGCCGAGCGGGGTGTAGTCGCTGATGCCCTGCAGCACCCCGGGCATCAGCGCCCGCGGCAGCCACAGTCCGGCGAAGAACATCAGCTGGAAGAAGGCCAGCCGCCCGATCACGCTGGCCCCGTTGGCGGTCGGGCTCAGCGAGGCGATCAGCAGGCCGAGCGGGAACAGCCCGGCCACCGACAGCACGCAGGCCAGGGCCAGGCCGCCGGGGCTGCCCGGGGCCGGCGCCCCGAACGCCAGCACCCCGGCCCCGAGGATGACCCCGAAGCTGGCCAGCGCCACCGCCAGCTGGATCAGGGCCTGGGCGGCCAGCAGCCAGGACGGCGGGATCGGGGTGGTCGACAGCCGCCGCAGCACGCCCAGTTCGCGGTACGAGGCCAGCGGGACCGGCAGCCCCATCAGCGCCAGCAGCGCGAGCCCGAACACGATCAGCACCGGCAGGTAGGCCCCGAACAGGGTCAGCCCGCCCGCGCCCGGCACGGGCCGCCGGAAGGAGGGCAGCTCACCGAAGATGATCAGGAGCAGCACCGGGAGGGCCAGGCCGCCGATCACCGCGACCGGGCGGCGCCAGGCCAGCCGGGCCTCGTTGAGCGCGATCTTGCCGAAGGCGGTGCGCCGGGCCGGGGCGGGCCAGGCCCGGCCCGGGCGCCGGGCCGTCGTGGACAGGGTCAGTGAGGTCATGCCGCCACCCCCTCCGGGCCGAGCTTCCGCCCGGTGAGCCGGACGAAGGCGTCTTCCAGGCTGGACGATTCGAGCTCGACGTCCCGGGCCGTCACCCCGCCCGCGGCCAGGGTCAGGATCACCGCGTTGACCAGCTCGCCGCGCCCGGTGACCAGCACGTGCGGGCCCTCGTGCCGCACCTGCCGGACTTCGGGCAAGGCCGTCAGCAGCTGGTCGTCGAACGGGGCCGACGGCTGGAACCGCACGCTCTGGCCGCCCCGGGCCTGGGCGGCCAGGCCGGCCGGGGTGTCCAGGGCGATGACCCGCCCGGCGTCGATCAGCGCCACCCGGTCGCAGAGCCGTTCGGCTTCCTCCATGAAGTGGGTGACCAGGATGATCGTCACCCCCCGCGCGCGGACCTGCTCGATCAGCGCCCAGGCGTCCCGGCGGCCCCTGGGGTCCAGGCCGGTGGTCATCTCGTCCAGCACCGCGACCTCCGGGCGGCCGATGAGGGCGAGCGCGACCGACAGCCGCTGCCGCTGGCCGCCGGACAGCGACCGGTAGTAGCCGCGCAGCTTCCCGGCCAGGCCCAGCACCTCGACCAGGTCGCTGACGTCGGCCGGGTCGCGGTAGAAGGACCGGTACATGTCGAGGATCTCGCCCACCCGCAGCTTGGCCGGCAGGGCCCCGGCCTGCAGCTGCACCCCGACGACCTCGTGGACCCGGTCCCGGTCGGCCCGTGGGTCCAGCCCCATCAGCCGGACCGTGCCCGCGTCCGGGGCCCGGAGCCCGATCGCGCACTCGACCGTGGTCGTCTTCCCGGCCCCGTTGGGCCCCAGCACCCCGAAAATCTCGCCCGCCGCCACCGTGAACGACACGTCGTCCACCGCGACCACCGGCCCGTACGTCTTGCGCAGGTGCCGGACCGACACCGCTGATTCCTGCTCGCCCATGGCGGCCTCCTTCGGTGAGCCCGCATCGTCACCATTAATGTGATATCACTATGCTAGACACGCAATATCAGAGGCGTCAACCGGAGAGTGATGACGATGAGCGCTCAGGTGCCAGCGACCCCGGGTGGGATCCTGCCTTCGCAGCCGATCACCGAGAGAAAAGGCTGGTCGGCGCCTGGCGTGCCGGTCCTGATCGGCGGCATCGTGGTGCTGCTGGCGGCCGTCGCGCTGCTCGGGCTCGGAATCGCCCTCAAGGACGGGGCGGTCACCACCACCCTGGTCGTGCTGGCCGTGCTGCTGATCCTGGCCGCGGGGCTGGCCTTCCGCGGGCTGACCCCGGTCACGCTGGGCCAGGCCCGGGTCGTCCAGCTGTTCGGCCGGTACCGGGGCACGGTCCGCCAGCCCGGCCTGCACTGGGTCAACCCGTTCGCCGAGCGGCGGCCGGTGTCGACCCGGATCCGCAACCACGAGACCCCGATGGCCAAGGTCAATGACGCCGACGGCAACCCCATCGAGATCGCCGCGGTCGTGGTCTGGCAGGTGCACGACACGGCCCAGGCCCTCTACTCGGTCGACGCCTTCGTGAAGTTCGTCGCCACCCAGAGCGAGACCGCGGTCCGGCACATCGCGTCCAGCTATCCCTACACCAACGGGGACGGCGCCGAACTGTCGCTGCGCGACAACGCCGACGAGATCACCAGCCGCCTGTCGGCCGAGATCGCGGCCCGGGTCCAGGCGGCCGGGGTGACGATCATCGAGTCCCGGCTGACCCGGCTGTCCTACGCGGCCGAGATCGCCCAGGCCATGCTGCGCCAGCAGCAGGCCAGCGCGGTGGTCGGCGCCCGCCAGCGGATCGTCGAGGGCGCGGTCGGCATGGTCCGGCTGGCCCTGCAGCGGCTGGACGAGGAGAACGTGGTCGAACTGGACGAGGAGCGCAAGGCCGCCATGGTGTCCAACCTGCTGGTGGTGTTGTGCAGCGAGCAGGCGACCCAGCAGGTGGTCAACACCGGCTCCCTCTACCAGTGACGCAGCGCAAGAGCATCCTGCTCCGGCTGGACCCGGCCGTGCACGACGCCCTGGCCCGGTGGGCCGGCGACGAACTGCGCAGCACCAACGCCCAGATCGAGTTCCTGCTCCGGCGCGCCCTAGCTGACGCCGGCCGGATGCCCGGCACCATCGGGGAGATCCGCCGGCCCGGCCGCCCGCGCCGGACCGGGGACGAGTCCGGTGGGTCGTAGGAACCGGTCCAGCAGGTAGCCGAAGACCAGCGCGATCGTGGTCCAGATCAGCAACTGGTTGAGGATCGAGTACCAGCGGAACTTCCACAGCATGTCGGGGCTGAAGCCGGGGTAGACGATCTGCCCGGGCGCGATGGTCTTCCCGCCCGCGTGCAGCGGCGTGGACAAGATGTTGGTGATCGGCTGCGGGGTCTCGGTGGCGGCCCGGGCGTACCCGAACTGGTTCGCGTGGGCGACGTTGGCGCCCAGGTTGCCCAGCGAGGGCAGCAGCCCGATCAGCACCCCGTACACGACCAGGAACGCGACCGCCGCCAGCACGATCGCGCCGGTCATCCCGAACCGCGGCATCAGCCGCCGGGCCAGCCAGACGGCCAGGCCGAGCAGGACCAGCGAGCCGCCGACCATGGTCAGGTAGAGCTGGGCCCGGGTGGTGATGGTGAACGTGTGGCCGATCGCGGGCGGGTTGGCCGGGTACTTCACGAACGGCAGCAGGTACACACCACCGAACCCGAACGCCGCGATCATCCAGGCCAGGTTGCGGGGCCGGACCTTGAACCGGCCGTGCAGGCACAGGTAGGCCACGGCGATCAGCGCGCCCATGGCCGCCGAGAACGCGATGACCCCGGTGCCGATGCCGACCGTGGACTGGATGGTCCGGGAGAAGATCTCCGGCCCGTCCGGGGCCACCGGCCGGCCCGCGGCCTTGTTCAGCAGGGCCAGCCAGCTGTCCCGGCCCGACTCATAGTGGATGGCCTGGTTGATGACGGGTTCGGCGAAGATGCGGGCGAAGACGAAGCCGAGCACGCCGGCGATGACTCCAGCCAGCGCACCACGCCCGATGATGCGGATTTCCACCTGTGGTCCCGGCGCCGGTCAGTGGCAGGGGAAGCCGAGGAAGTGCCGCGAGTCGTGCACCCACTCGTGGATGACCATGGTCTTGCCGAACACCGAGGTCATGCCCTCGTCGACGCCGACGAAGTAGTAGATGGCCACGGCCAGCAGCACCGTGATGCCCAGGATCACCGCAATCCGGGTGCCGGACAGAGCCTCCGGGGAAACGGTGACTCTCGGCCTGGGGTGGGCGCCGGGGGCGGGAATCGTCGCCATGCGGGCGAAGCCTCCTTCAGGGATTCTGCGTCCCTGCTCGAAATCGGGTGGCATCGTGACGGCGAAGTGTCTGACTCACCGGCCCCGGGGGACCGGCTCACAGTGGCGCGACCGTGCTGGACTTACACCAGCTTCCTCGCGCCGTCACGCACCCGGGACGCTACGTGTGAGCCGGCCCTTCGTCAACCCCGGCCATCTCACCCTGGCGGCAGCTTCCCGGTGACGTCGAACCGGCCGGTCCCGTCGACCAGCGTGGCCAGCACGCTGATCCCGGCGATACGGTCCGGGCTGACCGCGGTCGGGTCCTCGGCCAGCACCACCAGGTCGGCCAGCCGCCCGGGGGCGATCGTGCCCTTGGTGTCCTCGGCGTGGCTGGCGTAGGCCGACCCGCTGGTGTAGGCGCCCAGCGCCTGCTCGGCGGTGATGGCTTCGCCGTCGTTGAAGGGCGCCCCCGCGCCGGTGCGCCGGTTCACCATGTCACCGATGCCCAGCAGCGGCGCCCCGGCCACCACCGGCCGGTCCGAGCTGCCCGGCAGGACCAGGCCCGCCTCCAG
>DASXMW010000034.1:0-5777 GCA_036495425.1 Streptosporangiaceae bacterium
CGAGGCCACCGTGGCCACCCTGGACCCCGCGGGCCTGCTGGCCGCCGCCCGGGCCAGCGCCACCGTGCTGACCCAGGTCAGCGCGGCCGCCGCCGGCAAGTACCCGGCCGACCTCCCGTCGGCCATGGCCCGCTACGTCACGCAGAGGCTGGACGAGCTCTAGCTGGCTTCCTCGGCGCGGAGGATGCGCTCGATGTCCCAGAGGTGGTGGTGGGCGTCGTGGGCGTTGTTGCGGGCGATGTCTTCGACGCGCTGGGGGCCGCGGGTGGCGTCCTCCAGCACGACCTGGCTGGCCAGGGCGGCGGGGACGATCTGGACCCAGGCGTCGACGGCCCAGCGCAGCGACCACAGGGCGCCGGCCAGCGACAATTCGTTGTAGCGGCGGGCCTGGGCCAGCTGGTCCTGGTCGTAGCCGGGGACCTCGCGGTCGTCGCCCAGGAAGCTGCCAGCCAGCCCGCCGGACCAGATGCGCAGGTTGTCGGTGACGTGACTGGTGTAGGCGGCGGTGTTCCAGGCCAGGCCGGGCAGCTGTTCCCGGCCGGTGGCCCCGGCCAGCCGCTCGGCGAAGGCGACGGGCGCGGCCCGGACCGCCGCCACCGCCTCGTCCGGACTCAGGCCGAAGCCGAAGCCGCACTCCCGGCACGGATCGCCGTACCGCGCGGCACCCCAGGTCTCCATGAGTGCACACCTTAGGGCCGCGCGGGCGGAAACGTCACGTCCGATGACCGCCAGCGGCCGCCGGGCCGGGCCGGCAGGCTAGTGGCATGACAGCGGCTACGCAGACTCTGGTATTCGAACCGATCCCGGCCCGGGCGCTGGCGGCGCTGCGCGCGGCCGGAACGGACGAGGCCGGGAACCGGCTGATCGTTCAGCAGGATCCGGAAGGCGGGAACCCGCTGCGCTGCTGCCTGCGCGAGACCCGGGCGGGCGAGCGGGTGCTGCTCATCGCCTACACCCCGCCGGGGGCCAGCGGGCCTTATGCCGAGCGCGGCCCGGTGTTCGTCCACCCGGAACCGTGCGCGGGCTACCCCACGCCGGGCCAGTATCCGTCCGAACTCAGGCACCGGTCTCAGGTCGTGCGGGCCTACGACGGGCAGGGAAGGATCGCGGACGGAGTGCTGGCCGAGAACGGCGACCAGGCGGTGAGCGTGATCCAGGAACTGCTGGAGCGGCCCGGAGTGGCCCTGGTTCACCTGAGAAACGTTGGTTACGGCTGCTACAACTGCACGGTCCGGCGACCCTGAGCCAACGGCATCGGGGCAACTAACGCACTGGGGTCGCGCAGGCCCACGCAGTCCAGGCGCCAGAACGGGTCGGCGTAGACCAGGGTGCCGGTCATCCAGGGCTCGTAGCCGGCCAGGGGCCGGACCATGAAGGCGGGCTCGGGGATGCGCAGGGAGGGGCGGCGGAACCCGAGGTCCCGGCCGGGCCCGAAGCCGAACCGTGGGTAGAAGTCCGGCGAGCCCTCCAGGAACACCAGCGGCTCCGGGCGCGCATCGGCCTCGGCCGCGGCCAGCGCGTGGCGCATCAGCCGGGAGCCGACACCGCGGCCCTGGTGCCCGGGCCGCACGGCCAGCGGGCTGAGGACCAGCACATCGACCAGGCGGCGGGGCGCGTCGAGCAGGTTCCTGGTCAGCAGCACGTAACCGGTGAGCTGGCCCGCGGACTCGGCTACGAAGGACAGGGCCGGGTCCCAGGCCGGGCTGGCCCGCAGCGCGTCCACCAGCCGGGCCACCACCGGGCCGTGCTCGTCGCCGAAGGCCGCGGTGAGGACTCCGGCGATGGCGGGCTCGTCGGCCGGGGCCGAAAGCCGGATCAGCTCAGGCTCCGGCACGGGCACCGTCCGGCTCGGCCCGGGCGGTGGCCAGCAGGTGCGGGCCGATCCCGAGCAGTTCGGGGACCCGTTCCAGGGCCCGGGCGGTGTCCATGACCACGCGGCGATCCACCGGGTCGGCCAGCCGTTCGCTCAGGTCACCGAGCAGGTAGGCCGGGCCTTCGACCCCGACCAGGTCGGTGAGGCGCAGGCCGGTGGCGATCATTTCGGCGCGGAACTGGCCGGGGCGGTGCGCGTAGCCGGTGAACGACCCGGGATGCAGCGGGGGCATGCGCCCGGACCGCTCCAGCGGCGCCATCATCGCCTCCACCCCCAGGATCCGCTGGTAGATGCGCTGCCGCAGCACTCCGTCCATGCGGGTGGCCCAGCGGGTGATCGCGGCCGCGAACACCGGCGCCCCGGGCCGGGCGATCCGCTTGGCCTCGGCCAGCACGGCCAGCCGGTCCCGCCGCTGGACCAGGTGGTACAGCGGCCCGAGCAACAGCACCGCGTCCACGCTGCGGCCGGCCAGGTCCAGGTCCCGGGCGTCGGCCACCGCGGAGTCGACCCGGGCCGCGGCGCCGGGTGCGCGCTGGAGCTGGGCTACGTGCAGCGGCATCAGGTCCCGGTGCACCACCTGATAGCCCAGTCCGGCCAGCCAGTGCGCGTACCGGCCGGGGCCGCCGCCGATGTCGGCCACCACCGCCGGCGCGGGCGGCAGGTGGCGCAGCACGATCTCCTTGGTCCGCTCGAACTCGAGCAGGCCGACCGCGCTGTCGGCCAGCCGCGCCTCCTCCTCGCCACGCTCGTAGTAGGCACGCATGGCGGCCAGGTTCCGGTCCTCGGGCATGGGACATCTTCACCCGGTCCCGGCAGCAGGCGCAGCTGGTTTTCGGGCGGCTGGACCGCCTCCTCGCCGTAGTCGTGGCCGGGACTCCTGACTTTCTCTAACGCCAGGCGCGACCCTCCTCAGGTCGCCCGGAGTCCCGGGTCCGGAGTGCTCCCGACCGCTTCGACGAAGCCGTCGGGGTCCTCCAGGCTCAGCACCACGGTGTCGACCCGGGCCCGGGTGAACAGCGTGCTCAGCCCGCGCCCGGTGTAGGTGGGCGGGTCCAGGGTTAGCTCGACCAGGCCGTCCGGTCCCCCGTTGACCAGCAGGCGGCCGTGGCCGATGTGCACGCCGGTGGTGCCGCGCAGGCTGGCCTGCGAGCGGGCCGCCGAGCGCACCGAGGCCCGGGGCACGGCCAACCGGAAATCCCCCATCCGGATCCGCAGCTGGTCTGTGGTGACCAGGACCCCCGAGCAGCCGGGACCGCTGCCGAGCAGGGTGTCGAGCCAGGCGGTCGGGCGGTCCAGGCCCGCTTCGCGGTAGCTGATCGGGAACCGCGGTGGCTCGTGGCGGCCAGACTGGTCCGGAGCTGGCTGTTCCCGGCACCCTGCTGGTCGCGGAGCACTGCGCGGCGAGCGGCGGCGTACGGCTCGCCGGTCCGCGCCATGCGCGCGCGGGCGGCGGCCTTGATCTTGTCGTGCGGCATCATGCCTCATTCCGGTGACCCGTCCCGGCGCCCGGCCACCATGAAGAGATCACGACGGAACCAGCGGTGAGAAGTGCACGCGAGGGCCGGGCCGGGTGGGCAGCGGGATCGGGTGAGCCGCTGGCCACCCGGCTTCCGGATGAGGCCGGGTCATCACCGGCCGCAGGGGCATCGGTGGACGGCGGGCTGGCGCCGGGACGGGGTGTGACCCGCGGCTTTGGAGGGGGCGGCGGGTAGAAAAGGTACGCTCACCGATGTAGGGCGGCGCGGAGTGAGGTGGCGCGATGTCTGGTGACGGCCGGGAAGGCAACCGGGAGTTCGGCGTGCCGCTGAGCCGGGAGGCCCGGGCCAACCGGCCGGAGCCGCAGCGGGTGCTGGGCTTTCCGGTGACCATGTTCAGCCACGTCGACACCGAGTTCTTCCGTGGGTTCGTGCACCCGGTGAAGGCCTACCGGCGCTGGTCGCGGCGCCGGCGGCTGGGAGCGTACGCGGTGGACGAGGACACCCCCAGCCGCTGAGGCACCGGGCGGACCGGCGCCGGGTCGGCTACGGCAGGTCGTGCTCGGCCGCGGCCGTCTCGAGTTCGGCGGCTTCGGCTTCGGCGACCCGGGTCTCGGCGGCCACGTCGATAGACCGGGTGAAGACGTAGTAGAGCACGCCGGCCACGGGCAGGCCGATGAAGAACGAGATGTCGGCTCCGCCCAGGGCCTTGGCGGCCACCCCTTCGAACAGCGTGCCCACGTCGAAGAACGGGATCATGGCCGCGAACCCGAGCACGTAGGCGAGGATCCCGCGCCAGCCCCACCGGCCGTACATGCCGTGCGGGTTGAAGATCTCCGCGATCGCGTAGTGCCCGCGCCGGACGATGTAGTAGTCGACCAGGTTGACCGCGGTCCACGGGATGAACAGGTAGAGGATCAGCAGCAGGAAGTTGTTGAAGTTGCCCAGGAAGTTCTGGGTCGCGGCCAGCGCGCCGATCAGCGACAGCACCGCGGTCAGGCCGATGGTCACGATGCGGAGGGTGAGCGTGGGCCGGACCTTCTTGAACGAGTCGACCCCGCTGATCAGCGTGAGCGAGCCGCCGTACATGTTCAGCGCGGTGACCGAGATCAGGCCCAGGGCCGCCAGGATCAGCACGATCTCGCCGAAACCGTCGAACACGTGGTTGCCGACCGCGTTGATCTCGGCGATGCCAGTGCCGTCGAAGTTCTTGCCCGCCCAGGCGGCCAGCACGGCACCGACGATCATCATCCAGCCGCCACCGATGGCCGAACCCCAGTAGGTCCAGTAGAAGGTCTTGCGCACGGTGACGGAGGGCGGCAGGTAGCGCGAGTAGTCCGACACGTAGATGGCCCAGCTGATCTGGTAGCCGGCCACCACGCCGAACTGGCCCAGGAACGGGGCGGCGTGGAACGTGCCGACGCTGAACGTCCCGGCCGGGTAGTGGATGAAGAACAGCGTGATCGTGAAGACGCCGAAGATCAGGATCATCGCGTAGGTCAGCCACTGCTCGGCCTTGTGGATCAGGTCGTAGCCGACCAGCGCGATGATCAGCGCCACCACGGTGACGATGACCACCCACAGCTTGACCGGACCGTGCGCCACCGTGCTCATCGACTCCCCGGCCAGGATCGTGTTGAACACGTTGAACCCGGCGTACTGGACATAGGCGAACAGCCAGACCAGCAGGGCGCCCAGGTACCCGAACTGCGGGCGCGACTGGATCATCTGCGGCAGGCCGAGCTGGGGGCCCTGGGCCGAGTGGAACGCCATGAACAGCGTGCCCACCAGCACCCCGACCACGATGGCCAGCACCGACCAGAACAGCGACGCGCCCTCGGTGATGCTGATCAGCCCGACGGCCAGGGTGGCGATCTGGGCGTTCGACATGAACCACAGCGGGCCGAGGTGCCAGATCTTGCCGTGCCGCTCGTTCAGCGGCACGTAGTCGATGGAGCGGACTTCCAGACCACCCGTCCGCGTCTGCGTGGTTGCCATGGAGTAACTGTGACCGCGAATGGCCGATAACGGAATATCTCCTCGCCTGCAACTTGATCACGATGTCTGGCTGATTGACGACGATGTCAGGCTGGCCCGTGCCTGATCAGAGTGGCAGGCCGCCGGTGTTGCCGCGTTGCAGGGGGTCGACGCCCAGGCTGCCGAGGCACAGGTTCTGCGATCCGGCCAGGCGGGTGGAAGCCCGCTGATCGGGAACGGTGACGAGCAGGGCCGGGAACGTGGCGGGCTTGGGGCAGGACGCGCGGTCGCCGGTGATCTCGGCCGAGGCCACCTGACCGGGCGCCAGCGTGATCAGCGGGGTGGGGCCGTTGGCCGCCTTCCCGCGCACCGCCTGCTTGAGCTGGTGGCCGGCCGCGTCCAGGGCGGCCACGCCCGGGTAGCCCCGGGTCCAGCAGGCCCGCGAGCTGACG
>DASXMW010000035.1:0-25091 GCA_036495425.1 Streptosporangiaceae bacterium
GGCCGGGAGGCGGCTGGCCGCGGTGGGAAGGTCCCGGTCCGGACGGCTGGGCCTGGCGGGGGTGCCGGTGGTGCTGGCCCTGGTGGCCGGGCTGGCCGGGCCCGCGGCTTATGCGGCCGAGACCGTGGCTTCCACCCACACAGGGTCGATTCCGTCGGCCGGGCCTGCGGCGGCGGGCGGCGGTGGCCTCGGCGGCGGCCCTGGTGGCGGGGCTGGCCGGCTTGGTGGGACTGGGGCTGGTGGGACTGGGTCACGGACCGGGACGCCTCCGGGCATGGGGACCGGGACGGGCACGGGGTCGGCCGGCACGGGGGCGGCGGGCACGGGCTCGGCGGGTACCGGCGGGACGTCCGCCGGGACCGGCACTCGTGGCGGTCCCGACGGAGCCGGCGGCACGGGCCGGGCGGGCGGCACCGGGGGTCCCGGTGGCCTCAGCGGCGACACCCAGGTCAGCAGCGCCCTGGTCAAGCTGCTGGAGAAGGGCGCGTCCGGCTACAAGTGGGTGGCCGCCACCGTGGGCTCCCAGGAAGCCGCGCCACTGGAACTGGCCATGGGCGGCGAGGCGGTCATGGCCATCGGCGGCTTCAACGGGACCGACCCCTCCCCCACGCTGGCGGAGTTCAAGGCCATGGTGGCCAAGGGCGAGATCCACTACTACCTGGGGGCCAACAGCCAGAGCTTCGGCGGCGGCAACGGCTCCTCGGCCATCACCAAGTGGGTCGAGGCCCACTACACCAAGGAGACCGTCGGCAGCACCACTGTCTACGACCTCACCAAGCCCGCGAGCTCCTGAGCCGCCAGGGGTTCCAGGGGCGGGAGGCCCAGGTCCACGCAGGTGGGCCTGGGCCTCTCTGCTCACGGCGCGGATGAGAGCGGCTCGAGGGGGCGGCCTGGGCGGGAAGCGGGAGCTGGGCGGGGAAGCAGGGGCTGATCAGTAGTGGGCGGTTATGTGGCGGGTGGGGCCGTTGATGGTGAGGAGGCCGCCGTAGGGGAGGACGTACTGGGGGTCGGTGTGGCCGAATTCGACGTTGAAGACGGCCGTGGCGGCTGGGTTGTAGGTGGCCAGGGCGCGGAGGATGGCGTCGCGCTGGTCGTCGCGGTAGCGGGCGCGGGCCGCCTGCTGGGGCGGGTCGCCGAACAGGGCGGACTTGGGCAGGCCGACGAGGAGGGCGGGGAACTGGGCGAGGAGGCCGCGTTCGCCGAAGTTCCTCAGCATGCGGAAGACCTCGTCGGCCGAAGGCCGCTCCTCGGAGGTCTCCAGCAGCAGGATGCAGCCGGTGTAATCCTGGACCGGGCGGACCCAGCGGGTGGCGGCCAGGTTCATGTGCAAGATCTCCAGGTTGCCGCCCCAGGTGGGGGCGGTGACCACGCGGTCCGGCTGGTGCCAGACCCAGCCGGGGCCGGGGTGCTCGGCCGGGAACGTGGTCAGCGCGGCCGCCGACGCCCAGTCCAGCTCGTCCTCGCTGAACGTGGCGGCCGGTTCCAGGTCGATGTCGCCGCCGTCGAACAACGCGGCCCGCAGCGAGCCGGCCGAGACCGGGTGCAGGCCGCCGCCCCGGCCCAGGTGGATCATGGTCGAGCCACCGTGCCAGCTGGCCAGGCCCTGGTTCCACAGCCAGTTGAGCAGGTTGGTGTTGTCGCTGAAGCCCGCGAACGGCTTGGGGTGGGCCGCGACCAGGTCCGGGTCCAGGTACGGCAGCACGGTGAGCTGGTCGTCGCCGCCGATGGTGGCCAGCAGGCCGGCGATGCCGGGGTCGGCGAACGCGGCCATCAGGTCGGCGGCGCGGTCCCACGGGGTGGCGTTCAGGCGGCGGGTGGTGGGGTACTCGACCGGCTCCAGGCCGAAGTCCTCCCGCAGCCGGCGCATGGCCTGCTCGTGCACGGCCGGGAAGACGGCCGGGGCGGCGAAGGACGGGGACAGCACGGCCACCCGGTCTCCCGGGGTCAGCTTGGGCGGCAGCCTGAGGTCGGGACGCATGCCGCCCGTGTTACCACTCCCAGTGGAAGCCGACCACCGCGTTTTCCAGCGACTGCAGGAAATGGTGGGCCGAATGCTGGGCGTCCAGGTCCACCTGTTCCTGGTGGTCGACGGCGCCGTCGATGCCGTCCCAGCTGGCCCACCACAGCGCGGCGGGCAGCCGGGCGGAGTCGAACTCGACCCGGATGTCGACGTTCTCCATCCGGCGCCGGACCGCCCGCCGGTACTCGGCGAACTGGCCGGTCAGCTCCTCGGGCCCGATTGTCTGGTAGCTGAACGTGGTGACGTACTCCAAGGTGGCGGTCTCGCCGTAGCCGAGGGTGCGGGCCAGCAGCAGGTCGGTGGCGTACACGCCGCTGGTCACCTCGCGGAACGCCGAGCCCAGGCCGGTGCAGCCCTGGACCAGATCGATGGAGAGCGCGCTGGTGTCGTACAGGTAGGGGATCCGCTCCACCTGGTCGGCGATGGCCTCGACCACCTGCAGGGTCCGGGTCCGCAGGGCCAGGCCGTCGGACCCGACGTAGTGGTGGTCGTGCACGGACAGCGTCCGGTGCTGGGCGGGCCCGATCGCGGTCTCCAGTTCCTGGCGGGCCTGCCCGCGCAGCGAACCCGGCCCGGACAGCACCCGGGTCCGGGTCGAGCCCTCCCACAGCTTCCAGAGCTGATCCTGCTCGAACCGGGGCAGGTCGAAGGCGTCGATGAACAGCCGCAGGGCGGCCTTGCTGAGCAGCTTGCCGGACAGAGCCCGGGCGGCGGTGTCCTTGAGCTGGCGGGGCAGCACCTCGGCGTCGCCGGAGCGGCGCGGGTACTCCCACAGGTGACGGGCCAGCACCTCGGCCACGGCCAGCTGGTTGATCTGCCCGGGGCGGCTGCGCTCGGCGTACTGTTCCCAGGCACTGCGGAACCGGCCCGGCCGCAGCAGGATTTCGCGCAGGTAGGCCGCTGCCGCTTCCCGGGCACCGCCGTCATCCGGGCCGGGCCCGGACCAGGCCGATGCCATCGGTGCCACTCATCCCTCTGATCGGCTGAGAACTAAGCGCGACATACACCGGTTACTGTACGACAGCTGGTCTCGTTGAGGGGGCGAGATCATTACCAGGCGGAGCGAGAGCCCCGCCTGAACATGCCTTCGGCCGGCACCGGAGGCCGACGGTTCCCCGGCCGAAGGCATGTCCAGCACGAGCCTGTTCCAGGAGCTGCGTTCCCAGGTCACCGTGAACCCGTTGCCGGTCAGTGCGGGCGGCCGGTGACGGCGACCGAAACCCCGACGCCGATCATGGCCAGGCCGCCCGCGCCGCCGACCATGGCGAAGCGGCGCGGGGACCGGGCGAACCAGGACCGCAGGCCACCCGCGGCCAGGGCCCAGGTGCTGTCGGAGGCCAGGCCGATCGTGACCGAGATCAGGGCCAGCAGCAGCATCTGGATGGGGACGTGGCCGGCCGCGCGGTCCACGAACTGCGGCAGCACCGCGCCGAACAGGATGAACGCCTTGGGGTTGGTCACCCCGACCAGGAAGCCGTCCCGGACGGCGCGGCCGTCGCCGCGGGCGGGGACGCCGGCCGAGAAGGCTTCGGCCAGCGTGGACCGGTGGCGGATGGCCTGCACCCCCAGCCAGATCAGGTACAGGGCGCCGGCCAGCTTGACGGCCAGGAAGACCTGGGCCGACCGCTGCACCACCGAGCCCAGGCCGAACGCGACGCAGGTCGCGACCAGGTAGTTCCCGGCTACGTTGCCGCACACGGTGGCCAGCGCGGTGCGCCGCCCGTAGGCCAGGGCCCGGCCCACGGTGAACAGCACGCTGGGACCGGGGATGACAATGAGGATGGCCGACGCTATCGCGTAGGCCAGCACGTATCGCTCGGGGGGCACATCCCCACGCTAACCCGGCAGGCGAGGCCGGGCCAGGCAGTGGCCGATCAGGCGGGCTTCTTCTCGCCGGCTTCGACCGCGATCGGAAGGCGGTTCTCGGTGGGGGGCAGCGGGCAGGTGGCGAACTCGGTGTAGGCGCAGGGCAGGTTGACCGCGTGGTTGAAGTCCAGCGTGACCGTGCCGTCGGCGGCGGGGGCACCGACCTTGAGCGAGCGGTTGGCCCCGTAGGTGGTGATGCCCGAGGTCTGGTCGGTGAACAGGATGTTCAGGGCACCGGGAGTCTGGCCGTTGAACGCGGTCAGGTGCAGGATCTGGCCGCCGGCTTCGAACTCGACCTGGCCCGGGGCCTCATAGACGTGCTGCAGGCCCTCGACCACGGCGCCCACGGTGACCTGGCGCGGCTCGGCGAACGGCTGGTACCGGCCGGTCAGCACCCAGCGCGGGTCCGGGTCGTAGGCGGGGGTGCCGGTGTAGCCGGTGCGCAGCGGGTGGTCGGGATGGCGGGGGCGGACGATGTCGTAGCCGCCGCGCTTGGCCACCTCGATGATGGCGTCGCCCCAGGTGACGTCCACGTTGCCGCGCTCCGGGATGGGGGCGAAGGTGTGCTCGCCGCGGACCGGGGCCCCGTTTACGGACAGGTCCTCGCCGTCGTCCAGGACCACGGTGACCCGGCCGTCCTGGCTGCGCCAGGCGCCGGGGGCGTCGTCGAACCGCTCGGGTTCCGGGCTCAGCCAGTGCCGTCCGGTGATGGCCAGGAAGCCGTGCGGGGCGGCCCGCTGGGCCTCGTGGGCGCGGTGCCAGTCGCGCCACTGGTCGGTGTAGGCCGTACTGTCCAGATCCTGAACCGTCATACCCAGGGCAATCGGCTGGCCGGCGGGGTTATTCCGCGCCGGCGCGCTCGCGCTGCGGGACCACCACGTACTTCGGGTCTTTGGTGGAGGCGACCCCGGCTTCGAACACCCCGAAGCGCTGCAGGGCGCTGCCGCCCAGCAGGGCGAGGCCGGCCACGGCGGCGGCCGGGCGGCTGCGCCGGGCCAGGGTGACGGCCAGCACCGCACCGCCCGCGGTGAGCAGCTCGGACCAGCGGCGCAGCTGGTGCGCCCGCCCGGTGGTGTAGGCCCGCGCGGGCAGGGCCCGGTTGCGGTCGATGAGCCGGGCGGCGGCCAGCTCCCCGGCCGCGCCCACCAGGGCCAGCCGGCGGGCGGGGCCCGCCTCGGACACCGGCGCGGCCAGCAGCCCGAGGGCGGCCCCGCTGGCCGCGGCCGACCCGGTGAACACGAACGGCAGCTCGCGCCGGGCCTCGTTCCAGGCCGGGACCGCGGTCTGGGACAGCAGCGCCGCGGTGTAGGAGGCCACGCCGGGGGCGACGGCGGCGGCGGACAGGCCGGCCGGGCGGGCGGCCAGCGTCAGCGCCCGGCCGGGCCACCGGGTCCGGGGCAACCAGCGCTCCGGGACGAGCTCGGCGACGGCCGCGGCCGCGCTGCCGGGGCCGAACGCGGTGAGGATCCAGGTGCCGATGCTCATCGGCGAGGTCGGCTTGGCCACCCGCAGCATGTGGTGGAAGCGCTCCGGCCGGCCCAGGTCGGCGACGAGCAAGACCAGGCTGACCAGCAGCGCCCCGAAGCTGCCCAGGCGGCCGGCCCGGCGCAGGGCTGGCCGCCCGGTCAGGTCCGCGCCCGCCGCGAGCAGCGCGGACCCGGCGGCCAGGCCGCCGGTGAACAGGTAGGCCGGGATCTTCCACTCCCACACCGGGGGTTTCAGGACCGGGCGGCCGTAGTAGGAGCGGAACTCGGCCTTGGGCACAGCCAGCTCCTCGCGGGCCTTCATCGCCGCCCCCGGCCGGGGCGGCCCGCGAAAGCCGACGCCGCCGCGGCCAGCAGCGCGGCGGCGGCCAGGCCGGTGGCCTTCCAGGTGGAGGTCAGGTTCCGGGTCGGCACCACCGGGTCCGGGGGCAGGCCGTACGCCTCGGGCTCGTCCAGCAGCAGGAAGAACGCGCCGTCGCCGCCCACGCCGTCGTCCGGGTCCTCGCCGTACAGCCGGGCCTCGGGCACCCCGTCGGCGTGCAGGTCGGCCAGCCGCTGCGCGGCTCGTTCCCGCAGCTCGTCCAGGGGCCCGAACTGGATCGACTGGGTGGGACAGGCCTTGGCGCAGGCCGGTTCCAGGCCGCCGCGCAGCCGGTCGTAGCACAGCGTGCACTTGGCCGCCCGCCCGTCGTCCGGCCGCCGGTCGATGACCCCGTACGGGCAGGCCGAGACGCAGTAGCCGCACCCATTGCAGATGTCCTGCTGGACGACCACGGTGCCGAACTCGGTGCGGAACAACGCCCCGGTCGGGCACACGTCCAGGCAGCCCGCGTGGGTGCAGTGCTTGCACACGTCCGAGGCCATCAGCCAGCGGAGCCCGTCCCGGCTACCGGCCTCGTCGCCGTCGCCGTCGGGGACCGGGAGCGAGGGGAACGGGAGGTCGGCCGGGCCGGTGCCGAGCTGGCCGCCGCCTCGCTCGGTATGCCGCAGGGCCTCGGCGACCACGGCGGCGTCGTGGCCACTGGCCGGCGGCCCGGTGGGCAGGCCCGCCAGCCCGGTTTCCTGCACCCCCAGCCGGCGGTCCTGCTCGATGAACGCCACGTGCCGCCAGGAGTTGGCGCCGAGCATGCCGGTGTTGTCGAACGACATGCCCAGCAGGTTCAGGCCGTCCTCGGGGACGTTGTTCCACTCCTTGCAGGCCACCTCGCAGGCCTTGCAGCCGATGCAGACCGAGGTGTCGGTGAAGAAGCCGGCCCGCTGCGGGTGCTCGGAGTAGCCGGCATCCCCGGCCGGGTCGTCCAGTGGGCCGTACAAGCTGTGTTCGTCGATCACGACGGTTCTCCTGCCTGCGCGGGCCGGCCGGGGCCGGGCGGTTCGGTGTGCGGCGGCCCCAGGGTGCCGCCGGCCGTGCTGATCCGGGTGCCGGTCTCCGGCGTGATCCCGGCCCGGCGGCGGTAGCCGGCCACGTAGTCCAGCAGCGCCGGTCCCTCTGGGCGCCGGCCGGGCTGGACGTCGCAGGTCAGGACCTTGCTCTCCTGGATGAACACGTTCGGGTCGACGACCACGCCGATCAGGTCGTTGACCACGTCCCCGGTGGTCAGGCCGACCTGGCCCCAGTGGTAGGGCATCCACACCTGGTGCACGGTCTGGCCGTCCACGGACAGCGGGACCATCCGGTCGGTGACGAACACCCGGGCCTCCACCGCGGTGCGGCTGGTGATCACGTGCGCCCAGTCCAGGTGGCGCAGGCCGCGCTGGCGGGCCAGTTCCGGGGAGACCTCCACGAACAGGGCCGGCTGCAGTTCGGACAGGTACGGCAGGCTCCGGCTCATGCCGCCCGCGGTGTGGTGCTCGGTCAGGCGGGCGGCGGTGAACACGAACGGGAACACCTCGCGGTGCTGTTCCGGCCAGGACGGGTTGGACGGGTTGTCGGCGCGGCCGTAGACCTTGCGTACCGGGCTGGCCTGCTGGCCGTAGAGCAGGTTGCGGAACGGCGACTCGTGCGGCTCGTAGTGTGTGGGCAGCGGGCCGTCGGCCAGGCCGGCCGGGGCGAACAGCCAGCCCTTCCCGTCGGACTGCATGATGAACGGGTCGTCGCCGGCCAGCGCGGCCGGGCCCACCACGCCCTCGGGAGGCTGGTAGTCGGGGGGCTTGGCCTGCTCGAAGTCCGGGACGTCGTCGCCGGTCCACTGGTGACGCGCGGCGTCCCACCAGACCAGGGCCTTGCGCTCGCTCCACGGCCGGCCCTGCGGGTCGGCGGAGGCCCGGTTGTACAGCACGCGGCGGTTCGCCGGCCAGGTCCAGCCCCACTCCGCCTCGTACGGGCCCTGTTCCCAGTGCGGCCGGCGGCGGCGGGCCTGGTTCACCTCGTTCGCGTACACGCCGCTGTAGATCCAGCAGCCGCAGGCGGTGCTGCCGTCCGCCCGCAGGTCCGGGTACCCGCTGACCGCGCGGCCGGTGCGCAGGTCGACGCCGCTGATCCGGCGGAGCACGTCCGCGGCGGACGGCTCGTCCCCGTCGGTACGGTAGTCCCAGGCCAGGTCGAGCAGGGGCCGGTCCCGTTCGTCGGCCGAGCCGGCCAGCTTCTGCCTGAGCCGGCGGCCCAGGTGGTAGGCGAACCACAGGTCCGAACGCTGGTCGCGCTGAGGTTCCACCGCCTGGTCGCGCCACTGCAGCATCCGCTGGGTCTGGGTGAACGTGCCGGACTTCTCGGTGTGGGCGGCGGCCGGCAGGAAAAACACCTCGGTCGCGCACTGCCCGGGAACGATCTCGCCGGTCCCGATCTCCGGGGAATCCTTCCAGAACTCGGCGCTCTCGATCATGGTCAGGTCGCGGACCACCAGCCAGTCCAGCTGGGCCAGGCCGAGCCGCTGCAGCCGGCCGTGGGCCGACCCGACCGCGGGGTTCTGGCCGAACAGGAAGTACCCGGACACCTTCCCGTCGACCATGTCCATCACGGTCCGGAAGGTGCCGTGGTCGCCGCTGATCCGGGGCAGGTAGCCGAAGCAGTAGTCGTTGTCCGCGGTCGCGGCGTCGCCCCAGTACTCCTTGAGCAGCGAGATGAAGTACGTGTCGGCGTTGCGCCAGAACCCCTTCTGCTTGTCGGCGGCCACGGTGTCCAGGTAGCGGCGCAGGTCGCCGTGCGTGGTGTCGGCCATCGGCAGATAGCCGGGCAGCAGGTTGAACAAGGTCGGGATGTCGGTCGAGCCCTGGATGCTGGCGTGGCCGCGCAGCGCGAAGATGCCGCCGCCGGGGCGGCCGATGTTGCCCAGCAGCAGCTGGATGATCGAGCCGGCCCGGATGTACTGCGGGCCCACGGAGTGCTGGGTCCAGCCGACGCTGTAGACCAGCGCGCCGGTGCGCTCCCGGCCGGAGGCCCCGGTCCAGGCCCGGCACACCTGCTCGAACGCCTGCCGCGGCACCCCGCACACCCGCTCGACCATCTCCGGGGTGTAGCGGGCGAAGTGCCGCTTGAGCACCTGGAACACACAGCGCGGATCTTCCAGCGTGGGGTCGGCCGCGATCTTGCCGGAACCGCCCTCGACGAGCGGGCCGCCGGAGCCGGCCTGGTAGGGCGCGGACTGCTCCTTGTCCCGTCCGCCGCTGCCTTCTTCGGTGACGATGCTGTCGTAGGCCCAGCTGGACGGGTCGTAGGAGGCGGTCACCGGGTCGTAGCCGCTGAACAGCCCGTCCAGGTCCTCGGTGTCCTGGTACCGCTGGCTGAGCAGGAACGGCGCGTTGGTGTAGGCCTGCACGTACTCGCGGAACTCCAGGCCGTGGCCGAGGATGTAATTGATCACCCCGCCGAGGAACGCGATGTCGGTCCCGGCCCGCAGGCTCACGTACTGGTCGGCGAGCGCGCTGGTGCGGGTGAACCGCGGGTCGATGTGGAACACCTTGGCCCCGCGGTCCTTGGCCTCCATCACCCACTGGAACCCGACCGGATGGGCTTCGGCCATGTTCGAGCCCATGATGACGATGCAGTCGGAGTTGGTCAGGTCCTGCAGGTAATCGGTGGCGCCGCCGCGCCCGAACGAAGCTCCCAGACCGGGAACGGTGGCGGAGTGTCAAATCCGGGCCTGGTTCTCGATCTGGATCGCGCCCAGCGCGGTGAACAGCTTCTTGATCAGGTAGTTCTCTTCGTTGTCGAGGGTGGCGCCGCCCAGGCTGGCGATGCCCATGGTGCGGCGCAGTGCGTTCCCCGCGTCGTCGGTGTCCTGCCAGCCCTTGCGCCGCGCGTCCAGCACCCGGTCGGCGATCATGTCCATGGCCTGGTCCAGGCCGAGTTCGGTCCACTCGGTGCCGTAAGGCGGCCGGTAGAGAACCTGCTGGACCCGCTGCGGGCCGGTGACCAGCTGCTTGCTGGCCGAGCCCTTGGGGCACAGCCGCCCGCGCGAGATCGGGCTGGCCGGGTTGCCCTCGATCTGGATGACCTGACCGTCCCGCGCGTAGACCTGCTGGGCGCAGCCCACCGCGCAGTAGGGGCAGACCGAGCCGGCCACCGTGGTGGCGTGCTGGGTCCGGGGCGCGAGCGACGCCGAGCGCGGCGATTCGGCGGCCCGGCCCCGGCCCAGCTTGTCCGGCCCGGTCAGCTGCCGGTACACCGGCCACGAGCTGACCCATCGGCGCAGGCCCATCCGGTGATCTCCTCCGGGTCGTAGTACGCGTGCTCAGCTGGCGACGCGGCTACGGGCGAACTGCTCGACGATGGCCGGACAGAAGGCGGGCAGGTCAGCCGGGGACCGGCTGGTGGTGAACTGCCCGTCCACGACAACCTGCTCATCGACCGGCTCGGCACCGGCCAGGCGCAGGTCGGTCCGCAGGCTCGGCCAGGAGGTCATCCGGCGGCCGCGCACCACATCGGCCTCGATCAGCGTCCACGGCCCGTGGCAGATCGCGGCGATCGGCTTGCCGCTGTTGGCGAACTCGCGGACGAAGCTGACCGCTTCGGGCTTGATCCGCAGCATGTCCGGGTTGACCGTGCCGCCGGGTAGCAGCAGTGCGTCGTACTCACCGGGCGACGCCTCGCTGACCGGCCGGTCCACCGGGAAGGTGCCCGCCGACACCAGGTCGAACTGGCGGGCCTGGATCTCACCGGGATGGATCGACAGCAGGTCGCTTCTGGCGCCGGCGCCGTACAGGGCGCCGCGGGGCATCTCGAGCTCCACCCGCTCGACCCCGTCGGTGGCCATGATCGCGACGCGCATGCCGTCCAGATCACGTGCCATGGTCTCCCCTTCGCTGGCTAGCTGGGCTCACCTGAGCGAGCCTGCCCGGACGGCAGGGGCGGCACATCCCCAGCCTGGCTAGCAGCCTGGCTAGCGGGGCGCTCCGAGGATCTGGGTCAGGACGCCGGCCAGCCAGTCGCGGGCCTGGGCGGCATCGGCGGGCGGGGCCAGCTGGCGGGCCGCGATGTACAGGTCGGGCCGGACCAGCAGCACGCCGCCGTCGTCGATCTCCCGCAGCCCGGCCCAGGTCCCGTAGGGGTCCTCGTAGGGCTGGCCCGGGCCGATGGACACCGGGGTGATCTCCAGGCCCCGCTCGGCACCCAGCCCGGCGGCGGCATCGAGCCAGGGCTGCCCGCCGATCCCGGTCACCACGGTGAACCGGCCCTTCCCGGCCAGGTCCAGGGTGGAGACCCGGTGGCCGCGGGCCGTGACCCAGGTGTGCGGCAGCTTGGCCCCGGGCCAGGTGGCGGGCTGGGCGAACAGCTCGGGGTCGCGGCGGAACTCCGGCATGGGGGTGCCGTCCGGGACCATGGCCGGGGACGCGTAGCGGTGGTTGTGCTCGACCCCGTGGGCGTCGAACTCGTAGGCCTTGTAGGCGATGGCCTCGCGCAGGGCGGCCCGGATCTTCTCGCCCTCGGGGCCGGGCTCCTTGCGCGCTTCCAGCTGGCGGTTCAGCCGGCCGGTGTCGGTGGTGTCGGTCAGGTCGAGCGCGGTCAGGATCTTGCCGGTGTCGACGATGGACTGGTTGGCCCGCTCCACGATCTGCCGGGCGACCGGGGCCCGCTCGATGTTGTAGGTCTCGAGCAGCGCCGGGGTCGCGGTGCCGGCCACGACCATGGCCAGCTTCCAGGCCAGGTTGTAGGAGTCCTGGATCGAGGTGTTGGAGCCCAGGCCGTTGGTGGGCGGGTGCCGGTGCACGGCGTCCCCGGCGCAGAACACCCGGCCCCGGGCGATGGTGGTGGCGAACTCGTGGTTCACGGTCCAGGGCGAGGCCGACTTGACCCGCATCTCGAAGTCCTCGGTGCCGACCAGCTTGACCGCCAGCTCGCGGACGAACTCGTCGGTGAACTCGGGCGGCCCCGCGGCCACCTCGTAGCCCCACATCAGCATCCACTCGTGCCACGGCTTGATCATCCGGAGCACGCCCAGGCCGACACCCTCGCGCTCGGCGCCGGGCTGCAGCATCCAGTACAGGACCGAGGGCCGGTACTCCACGAAGCGGGACAGGTCGGCCTCGAACACGATGTTCATCGCGCCGGCGACCGCGCCCGGCCCCTCGAAGGGCAGGCCCGCGTCGGCCGCGACCTTGCTGCGGGCGCCGTCCGCGCCGATCAGGTACTTCGACCGCACGGTGTACCCGGCGCCGGTCAGCCGGTCCCTGACCAGGCTGGTGACGCCCTCGTCGTCCTGGGTGTGGCTGAGGTACTCGGTGTCGAAGCGGATCTTGGCCCCGCGCTCCTGGGCTCCCCGGACCAGGATCGGCTCGGTGATGGTCTGCGGGGCGTCCAGCATCGTGCACGGGCTCTGCAGCTCGTAGTTGGCGTGCCGCTCGGTGTCGGTGCCCCAGGACGGGATCCGGCCCAGTTCCTCGCCGGCCAGGCTGAGGCAGAAGGTGGTGTTGCCCATGGACTCCCACGGGGTCGCCGCCTGCATGAGGACGTCTTCCAGGCCCATGTCGCGCAGGGTTTCCATGGTGCGCTGGTTGGTGATGTGGGCCCGGGGGCTGTCGGACAGCCGGCCGTACTTGGTGATCATCAGGGTCCGGGTCCCGTAGCTGGCCAGGAACAGGGCCGCGGCCGCACCGGCCGGCCCCGAGCCGACCACCAGCACGTCGGTTTCCACCACCGGCCCGGCGGCCGCCCGGCCCTCCCGCGCTGTCGTCATCGGCAGCCTCCCACCCTCCGTACACCTGTCCGCTCTGCGGCTAGCGCCACCTTCCTGCGCCCGGGCCGGCGGTGTCAAGCGTTTGAGCGTTCAGGTAGCCGGGGAGCCGTCAGCGTTTGGCCGGGCGGTGGTCAGCACGCTCAGGATCAGGCGAAGGCAACGGCGAAATCCGTGGCGAACTGGGTGAACGAGCGCGCTGGCCGGCCCAGCAGGGCCGGGATGTCCTCGGACAGCCAGGCCGCGTCCCCCTCGGCGATCAGGCTGAACGCCTGGGCGTTCATCTGGGCGACCGGCTCGGGCAGTCCGGCCCGGATCATGGCCGCGCGGTCTTCGTCGAAGCTGATCGGTCGGTAGGCGACCGGCCGGCCCAGGACCTCGGTCAGCACCGTGGCCACGTCGGCGTAGGAGATCAGCGCGGGCCCGGTCAGCCAGTAGGTCCGGCCCGAGTGCTCCCCCGGCGCGGCCGCGACTTCGGCCGCCACCGCGGCCACGTCCCGCGCGTCGACCATGCCGACCCGGCCCAGGCCCGCCGACGAGCCGAAGCCGCCGGTCCGCCGGATGGCGGGGGCCAGGGCCAGCGTGTTCTGCATGAAGGCGTTGCCCCGCAGCAGGGTGTGGGGCAGGCCGGAGGCGGCCAGCCCGGCCTCGATCTCGACCTGGCTGCGGCGCCGGGCAATGGGCGAGTCGGCCGAGGCGTTGCTGGTCACCTTGATCACCGATTTGACGTCGTGCCGGGCCGCGCTGGCCACGACGTTCAGCTCCTGGGCGGGCACGCCCGGGCTGACCAGGATCACCGTGTCCACCGCGGTCATGGCCTGATCGATGCTGTCCGGATCGTCGAAGTCGGCCCGGGCCAGGGCGGCACCGGCCGCAGCCAGGGGCTCGGCCTTGGCGGGGTCCCGCACCAGGGCGCGGACGGGCAGGTTTCGCTGCCGGAGCAGGCGCGCCGCTTCCGAGCCGACCTTGCCGGTCGCTCCCGTGACCAGAATCATGCCGCGCCACCTTCCTGTCGTCGCCCGGCCGTCCCGGGCCACGGATTGGATCACACGATCCATTACGGTTCACTATGGCCGCCGAAAAATGGATTGTCAAATCCACTTTTTGGTAAGGTGGGGGCGTGGCCAGTGGAGATCAGTATGCGAGCGAGCCGGGGCGTGCCGGGCTAACGGCGCGGCTGACGCCGAAGGGGGAACGGACGCGGGGGCGGATCGTGGCCGAGGCGGCGCGGCTGATGCACGACGGCGGCGTGGCCGAAACCACCATCGAGGACGTCAAGGCGGCGGCCGGGGTCAGCAGCTCGCAGCTCTACCACTACTTCGCGGACAAGGAAGAGCTGGTCCAGGCGGTCATCGGCTACCAGGCCGACCTGATCGTGGGCAACACCGAGCGGGCCGGGCTGGGTACGCCGGAGGGGCTGCGGGCCTGGCGGGACGTGGTGGTGACCCAGGCCGCCCTGGCCTCCGGCCAGGGCGGCTGCCCGCTGGGCTCGCTGGGCGGCCAGCTGGCCGAGACTGACGCGGCGGCCCGCGGTCAGGTCGCCGACGGGTTCGGCCGGTGGTCGGACGCCCTGCGCGACGGGCTGCGGGAACTGCACGCGGCCGGGCGGCTGCGGCCGGGGCTGGACCCGGATGACCTGGCGGTGACCTTGCTGGCCAGCCTGCAGGGCGGCCTGCTGCTGGCCCAGGTGCGACGGGATACCGGGCCGCTGACCACGGCCCTGGACACCTTCCTGGCCCTGATCCTGAACGACTGAGAGAGGATCAGCCCGGCGGGGGCGGGGGTGACGGCTGGACAACGACGGCTGGGAGAAGCGCGCGGCCCGCCTGCTCGACCTGGTGATGGATGACCCGTGGCCGGTCGCGGCTTAGCCGTCCGGCTCAGGCGCTGCGGCGGACGCGCAGGCCATCGAAGGCCACCGCGACCACGGTGTCGGCCAGGTGGCCGTCGGCGGCCGCGCCGCGCGGGCGGTACCACTCGATGAGCGAGTTGACCAGGCCGAACAGCAGCCGGGCGGTGACCGCCGGGTCGATGTCGGAGCGCAGGTCACCCTCGGCCGCGGCCTCGGCGACCAGGCCCGCGACCAGGCGGTCGAACTCGCGGCGGCGGGCCAGCGCCTCCCGCTCGACCTTGGTGTTGCCGCGCACCCGCAGCAGCAGGGTGACGAAGGGCAGGTTGCCCGCCAGCACCAGCACGCTGCCGCGGACCAGGTGCTCGAGCCGGTCGATGGCCCGGCCGTCCACCTGGGCCAGCTTGTCCAGCTCGGCGAACAGCGCGTCCACGGCCCGGTTGACCGCCAGTCGGAGCAGGTCCTGCTTGCTGTCCACGTGGTGGTAGATGGCCGACTTGGTGATGCCCAGCTTGCGGGACAGGTCCTCCATCGAGGTGCCGTCGTAGCCGCGCTCGTTGAACAGCTTGACCGCCACGGCCAGCAGCGACTCCAGGTCGTAGCCGGGCCGGCCGCGCCGGGGGCGGGCCGGGGCCGCCTTGACGGGGCCGCCCTTGACGGGGGCGGGCTTGATCGGGACGCTCATCGCGGCCGCTGGTCGATGACCCGGCGCATCTTGCCCACCGAGCGCTCCAGCGTGTCGGGGTCGACGACCTGGACGGCCACGCTGACCCCGACCCCGTCCTTGACCCGGGCCGCGATCTCGGCCGCGGCCGGCTCGCGGCGGCCCGGGGGCGCGTCCAGGGCCGCCTCGACCAGCACGGTGAGCTGGTCCATCCGCTCCTGCCGGGTCAGCAGCAGCTGAAAGTGCGGCGACACCCCCTCGGTGACCAGCACGATCTCCTCGATCTGGGTCGGGAAGACGTTGACCCCGCGCAGGATGATCATGTCGTCGGTACGCCCGGTGACCTTGTCCATGCGCCGGAAGGCGGGCCGCGCGGTGCCCGGCCGCAGCGCGGTCAGGTCGCGGGTCCGGTACCGGATGACCGGCATGGCCTCCTTGGTCAGCGAGGTGAACACCAGCTCGCCGGTCTCGCCGTCCGGCAGCGGCTGGCCGTCCAGCGGATCGATGACCTCCGGGTAGAAGTGGTCCTCCCAGATCGTCAGCCCGTCCTTGGTCTCGGCGCACTCCTGGGCCACGCCCGGCCCCATCACCTCGGACAGCCCGTAGATGTCGACCGCGGTCAGGTCGAGCCGGTCCTCGATCTCCCGGCGCATCTGCTCGGTCCAGGGCTCGGCCCCGAAGATACCGACCCGCAGGGAGCTGGCCCGCGGGTCGAGGCCCTGGCGCTCGAACTCGTCCAGGATGGTCAGCATGTAGGACGGGGTGACCATGATGACCTCGGGCCGGAAGTCGGTGATCAGCTGCACCTGGCGGGCGGTCATGCCACCCGAGGCCGGGATCACGGTCGCGCCCAGCTTCTCGGCGCCGTAGTGCGCGCCCAGCCCGCCGGTGAACAGTCCGTAGCCGTAGGCCACGTGCACCTTGTGCCCGGGGCGCCCGCCCGCCGCGAAGATGGACCGGGCCATGACCTCGGACCAGGTGTCCAGGTCGCGCTGGGTGTAGCCGACCACGGTCGGCTTGCCGGTGGTGCCGCTGGAGGCGTGCAGCCGCCGCAGCTGGTCCTGCCGGACCGCGAACATGCCGAACGGGTAGTTGTCCCGCAGGTCCTGCTTGGACGTGGTCGGGAACTTGCCCAGGTCGGCCAGGTCCTTACAGTCGTCCGGGTGGACCCCGGCCCGGTCGAAGGCGTCCCGGTAGAACGGCACCCGCTCGTAGGCGTAGCGCAGGGTGTGCCGCAGCCGGTCCAGCTGGCGAGCCCGCAGCTCGTCCCGGCTCAGCCGCTCGGGCCCGGTCAGCTCATCGGGAGCCGGCGCGGGCAGCAGATGCTCGGTCATGGCACCTCCGGTGCAGCGCTGTTCGTGGCGCGGCTCCGGCCACGGAATTCCGCGATGATGTCACGATCGCGCCGGATGGTCACGTCGTAGATGCCGTTCCGGCCGTAGCGGGTGCGCAGCTCGGCCGTGGCCACCAGTTCGTCGCCCAGCCGGGCACTGGTCACGAACGAGATCTCGGCCCCGGCGGCCACGGTCACCTGGCCGTGGCTGTTGCAGGCGCAGGCGAACGCGGTGTCGGCCAGCATGAACAGGTAGCCGCCGTGCGCGATGCCGTGCCCGTTGACCATCGCGCCGGTGACCCGCATCCGGACCTCGGCCGTACCGTGGCTCACCCGCAGCAGCTCCATGCCCAGGGAACGTGAGGCGACGTCACTGGCGAACATCACCTCGGCCTGACCAGTCATGACACCCCAATCGACTGACCGAACGGACGGTAACTAATTTAGCCTTTCGCGACCCGGATCGGGAAGCTAGGATGGGTAAATAATTCCCGAACGATCGGTTGGTAATTATGAGCCAGGACGGCGCGCCGGTGCTGCGCAGCTACACCGCTGGCCGCTGGCGGACGGGCGACGGCGACGGCACGCCGCTGCACGACGCGGTGACCGGCGAGCTGATGGCCCGGGTCACCTCGGCCGGCATCGACATGGGC
Source organism: Streptosporangiaceae bacterium (assembly GCA_036495425.1). Classification (GTDB taxonomy): domain Bacteria; phylum Actinomycetota; class Actinomycetes; order Streptosporangiales; family Streptosporangiaceae; genus Bog-532. The sequence goes on from DASXMW010000035.1 coordinate 16,979, forward strand.
GCCGCGCTCGGCCATGGGCGCCGGGTGGGCGGCCCGGCCTTGCGCGAGCTGACCTTCCACCAGCGGGCGGCGCTGCTGAGGGCGCTGGCCGGCCACCTGCGCGAGCACCGCGAGGAGCTCTACGCACTGTCGGCCCGGGCCGGATCGACGCGGGGTGACGCGACCTTCGATATCGATGGAGGCATCGGGGTCCTCAACGCCTACTCCAGTCTCGGGCGGCGCGAACTCCCCAACGACGTCGTATACGTCGACGGCGCCGTCCAGCCGCTGAGCAAGGGCGGCACGTTCGCCGGGCAGCACATCGCCACCTCCCGGCCCGGGGTCGCGGTCCAGATCAACGCGTTCAACTTCCCGGTCTGGGGCCCGCTGGAAAAGCTGGCCCCGGCGTTCCTGGCCGGGATGCCGAGCCTGATCAAGCCGGCCAGCCAGACGGCGTACCTGACCGCGAGGCTGGCCGAGCTGATCGTGGCCTCCGGGCTGCTGCCCGAGGGCACCGTGCAGCTGATCTGCGGCAGCGCGGGCGACCTGCTGGACCACCTGACCGAGCAGGACATGGTGTCGTTCACCGGGTCGGCGGCCACCGCCCAGCGGCTGCGCACCCACCCGGCCGTGGTCCGGCACGCGGTGCCGTTCAACGCCGAGGCCGACTCGCTGAACTGCTCGATCCTGGGCCCGGACGCCACCCACGACAGTGCTGAATTTGGCCTGTACGTGGACCAGCTGGTCACCGAGATGACGGTCAAGGCCGGGCAGAAGTGCACCGCGATCCGGCGCGCCTTCGTGCCCGCCGACCGGCTGGACGACGTGACCGCGGCCGTGGCCGGGAAGCTGGCCGGGGTCGTGGTCGGCAACCCGGCCGACCCGGCGGTGACGATGGGCGCGCTGGCCAGTCTGGAACAGCGCGAGGAGGTCCGCCGGTCGCTCAAGGCGCTGGCGGCGGCGGGGCGGATCGTGTCCGGCGATCCCGAGCACGTCGAGGTGACTGGGGCCGACGCCGAGCGGGGCGCGTTCCTGGCCCCGATCCTGCTGCGGGCCGACGAAAGCGACCGGGCCGAGCCGCACGAGGTCGAGGCGTTCGGGCCGGTGACCACGCTGCTGCCCTACACGTCGACCGAGCAGGTCATCGGCCTGGCCGCGCGGGGTCAGGGCAGCCTGGCCGGGTCGGTGGTGACCGGCGACCCGTCCTTCGCCCGGGACGTTGTACTGGGCGTCGCCCCGTGGCACGGGCGGCTGCTGGTGCTGGACCGCGACGACGCCAAGGAGTCCACCGGGCACGGGTCGCCCCTGCCGGGCCTGGTCCACGGCGGCCCGGGCCGGGCCGGCGGCGGCGCGGAGCTCGGGGGTGTGGAAGCGGTACGGCACCACCTGCAGCGCACCGCGGTGCAGGCCAGCCCGGCCATGCTGACCGCGATCACCGGCCGCTGGGTGCCGGGCGCGCCGCGGTCCGAGGGCACCCACCCGTTCCGCAAGTCCCTGGCCGAGCTGCGGGTGGGTGACACCGTGGTAGCCGGCCCGCGCCCGGTGACCCGGGCCGACATCGACCACTTCGCCGAGTTCACCGGCGATACCTTCTACGCCCACACCGACGAGGAGGCGGCCGCGGCCAACCCGCTCTTCGGCGGGATCGTGGCCCACGGCTACCTGGTGCTGTCGTTCGCGGCCGGCCTGTTCGTGGCGCCCGAGCCCGGGCCGGTGCTGGCCAACTACGGGCTGGAGAACCTGCGCTTCCTGACCCCGGTCAAGGCGGACGACGAGCTGACCGTGACCCTGACCGCCAAGCAGATCACCCCGCGCGAGAACGCGGACTACGGCGAGGTGCGCTGGGACGCCGACGTGACCAACGGGGCGGGCGAGTCGGTGGCCCGGTACGACGTGCTGACCCTGGTGGCGAAGGAGCGGAAGTCATGACCGGCCTCGAGCAGCTCTTCGAGGACACCATCGCGCGCGACCAGCGGGTCGAGCCGCGGGACTGGGTGCCGGACAAGTACCGGGCCTCGATGATCCGGCAGATCGCCCAGCACGCGCACTCGGAGATCATCGGCATGCAGCCGGAGGGCAACTGGATCACCCGGTCCCCGTCGCTGCGGCGCAAGGCCATCCTGCTGGCCAAGGTGCAGGACGAGGCGGGCCACGGGCTGTACCTGTACTCGGCGGCCGAGACCCTGGGCGCGGACCGGGACGACCTGACCGACCGGCTGATCACCGGGCGGCAGAAGTACTCCTCGATCTTCAACTACCCGACCCTCACGTTCGCCGACGTGGGGGTGATCGGCTGGCTGGTGGACGGGGCGGCAATCTGCAACCAGGTGCCGCTGTGCCGCTGCTCCTACGGCCCCTACGCCCGGGCCATGATCCGGATCTGCAAGGAGGAGTCGTTCCACCAGCGGCAGGGCTACGAGCTGCTGATGACGATGATGCGCGGCACCGGGGCCCAGCGGGAGATGGTCCAGGAGGCGGTGAACCGCTGGTGGTGGCCGTCGCTGATGATGTTCGGCCCGCCCGACGCCGAGTCGGCCAACACCGCCCAGTCCATGGCCTGGAAGATCAAGCGGCACACCAACGACGAGTTGCGGCAGCGGTTCGTGGACATGACCGTGCCGCAGGCCGAGGCGCTCGGGGTGAGCCTGCCCGACCCGGAGCTGGGCTGGAACGCCGATCGCGAGCGCTACGACTTCGGCCCGGTCGACTGGGGCGAGTTCAAGCAGGTGGTCTCCGGGAACGGGCCCTGCAACGCGGAGCGGGTGGCGCAGCGCCGGCGGGCGCACGAGGCCGGGGCCTGGGTGCGCGAGGCGGCCGCGGCCCACGCGGCCAAGCAGGCCGGACGCGCGGCGGCGAAGGAGGCGGCGGCATGAGCACCGATGGTGCGGGCCGGGCCGGAGCGGGCCCGGGCCGGGCGGGGTGGCCGCTGTGGGAGGTGTTCGTGCGCGGCAAGCGCGGGCTCAACCACGTGCACGTGGGCTCGCTGCACGCGGCCGACGCCGAGATGGCCCTGCACCACGCCCGCGACCTGTACACCCGGCGCAACGAGGGCGTGAGCATCTGGGTGGTGCCGTCGGCCGAGATCACCGCGTCGTCGCCGGACGAGAAGGACCCGTTCTTCGCCCCGTCCGGCGACAAGGTGTACCGGCACCCGACGTTCTACGAGATCCCCGACGACGTCCCGCACATGTGAGCCTGCGATGTCATCCGACAGTGTTCCTGACACCAATGTCTACGACGCCATCACCGAGGCCAGCGACGACGCGCGCTGGGCGTTCGGCACCGGGTTCAGCGACCCGCTGGCCGGCATCGACACCACCGTGCCCGACGGCGTGGGCGGCGACGACCTGGCCGCCTACGCCCTGATGCTGGGGGACGACGCGCTGATCATGTCGCACCGGCTGCAGCAGTGGTGCACCAACGCCCCGGAGCTGGAGGACGAGGTCGCGCTGGCCAACATCGGGCTCGACCTGCTGGGCCAGGCCCGGCTGCTGCTGGCCCGGGCCGGAGCCGCCGACGGCAGCGGGCGGGACGAGGATGCACTGGCCTTCCACCGGGCCGAGCACGAGTTCCGCAACGTCCGGCTGGCCGAGCTGGAGAACGGGGACTTCGGCGAGCTGATCACCCGGCTGCTGGTGTTCTCGGTGTGGCGGCTGGCCCTGCTGGCCCGGCTCACCGGCTCCCGCGACACGGTGCTGGCGGCGCTGGCGGCCAAGGGGGTCAAGGAGGTCACCTACCACCGCGACTACGCGGCTCAGTGGCTGATCCGGCTGGGCGACGGCACTGATTTCTCCCGGGAACGGGCCGAGGCCGGGCTGACCGAAATCTGGCCGTACGTGGCCGAGCTGTTCACGCCGCACGTGGTCGAGCAGCGGCTGGCGGAGGCGGGAGCGGGGGTCGACCCGGGCGCGCTGCGCGAGGAGTTTGACCAGGTTATGGGCGAGGTTCTGGCGGCCGCCGGGCTGGATCGGCCGGACGTTGCCGCGCGGGCCGGGGTGGCGGCCCGGACCGGCCGGGACGGCGTGCACACCGAGGCCATGGGGTACCTCCTGGCCGAAATGCAGAGCATTGCCCGCGCGCATCCGGGGGCAACGTGGTAACCCTATATAACGAACTGATAAAGGGAATCCGAGCGACCGGAGGTACCGATGTGACCGAAGGCGACAGAGTGACCCGAGGGACGGCGGTGGGCCGGGCCAGATCCGGCGCCACCGAGGAACGGCCGGGCGCACGGGCGGGGGCCGAGGCTGACGGCAAGCCGGGCGCGCGGGCGGTGGCCGAGGCGGTGACCGATCCCGAGCTGCCCATGCTGACCCTGGCCGACCTGGGGGTGCTGCGCGAGGTGACCGAGGACGGCGACACGGTGACCGTGGCCATCACCCCGACCTACACCGGCTGCCCGGCCCTGGACACCATGCGCGACGATCTGGTGCACGCCCTGCGGCAGGCCGGGTACGGCGAGGTCGAGGTGCGCACGGTGCTGACCCCGGCCTGGAGCAGCGACTGGATCAGCCCGGCGGGCCGCCGCAAGCTGGCCGCGGCCGGGATCGCCCCGCCCGGCAAGGCGCCCAGCCACCACCGGGAAGGCGGGCCGGTGCCGCTCACGCTCAGCCTGCCCAGCCGGCACGTGCACTGCCCGCACTGCGGTTCGGCCGACACTGGGCTGGTGTCCTACTTCGGCGCCACCGCGTGCCGGTCGCTGTACAGCTGCTGCACCTGCTCGGAGCCGTTCGAGCACGTCAAGGAGATCTGAGCATGACCGTGGCCACTCCCCCGCCCCGGCTGCCGTCCCGGCTGCGCGGTGAGTTCCACCCGCTGCCGGTGGCCGAGGTCAGCCGGCTGTGCGAGGACGCGGTGGCCATCACCTTCGACGTGCCGGACGAGCTGGCCGGGGCCTACGCGTTCCGGGCCGGCCAGTCGCTGACTCTGCGGCGGCGGGACGGCGCGCAGGAGGAGCGGCGGTCGTACTCGATCTGCGCGCCCGCGGGGGCCCGGCCCCGGATCGGCGTGCGCGAGGTACCGGACGGGCTGTTCTCGACCTGGCTGGTGCACCAGGTCCGGCCGGGCGACGAGATCGAGGTCGGCACGCCGGCCGGCGCGTTCACCCCGGACCTGACCGAATCCGGGCACCACGTGCTGATCGCGGCGGGCTCCGGGATCACCCCGGTGCTGTCGATCGCCGCCACCGTGCTGCGCGACCCCGCGTCCACCGTCACCGTGTTCTACGGCAACCGGCACACCGAGACCGTGATGTTCGCCGACGAACTGGCCGACCTCAAGGACCGCTACCCGGCCCGGCTGGAGCTGGTGCACGTGCTGTCCCGGGAACCGCGCGAGGCCGAGCTGTTCACCGGCCGGCTGGACCCGGACCGGCTCGGCAGCCTGCTGGAGGGGCTGGTCGACGTGGAGCACGTGGCCCACTGGTGGCTGTGCGGGCCGTTCGAGATGGTGGCCGCCGCCCGCGACCTGCTGGCCGGTCACGGGGTGGCCGCCGGGCGCGTCCACCGCGAGCTGTTCTACGCGGGCGACGAGCCGCCCGAGCCGGTGAAGCACACCGAGGCCCCGATCGACGGGCTGGTCACCGAGGCCACGATCACCCTGGACGGCCGGTCCACCACCATCGCCCTGCCCCGGGACACCACCGTGCTGGAAGGCGCCCAGCGGTTCCGCCCCGACCTGCCGTTCGCCTGCAAGGGCGGGGTGTGCGGGACCTGCCGGGCCAAGGTCACCGCGGGTGAGGTGCACATGAAGCGCAACTTCGCGCTGGAGGATTCGGAATTGGCCGACGGCTTCGTGCTGACCTGCCAGTCGCTGCCGGTCTCGGACACCCTCGCGGTCAGCTACGACGCCTGACCGGGCGGCCGCGGCGTATGCCCGACCCCGGAGTTACGCTCCCAGCCGGTACCCGGCCCCGTCCCGCTGGAAGTCGACGTCGCCGCGGGCCAGGTAGCGGTCGAAGTCGCCCAGCAGCCCGGCCACGAAGGCCACGAACGCCTGCCGGTGCTCGTCCACGGTCATCGCGGCCAGTTCGCCGGGGCCGATCGCGGTCGCGTCCAGCCTCAGCTCGTAGGTGCGTTCCAGCGCCCCGCGGACCCGCCGCTCGGCCGCCACGGCCAGCACCCCGGCGTCGACCAGCCGGGCCACATGCCGGTACAGGCTGGCCGCGGGCACGTCGGACAGTTCGGCGGCCAGCTGGCTTGTGGTCAGGGCCCGGTCGCCGAGGAACGCCTGCACGATCCGCAGCCGGACCGGGTGCAGCAGCAGGTCGGCGGTGGCCATGCCGCCTACCGTAGCGCCGGTCAGCAGGACGGGAGCGTGGCTCGCCACCAGGCCTGACTGAGCTGGACGGTCCCGTCCGGGCTGAGGGCGGCCTCGGCGCCGTGCACGGGCAGGGACCCGTGGCGGAGCCAGGACGCCCGCAGGTCGTCCAGCAGGTCCCAGAGCCGGCGGGGCCCGGACTGATGCACGGCAGGCGGGTCGTCGCCGTGCCCGCTGGCCCGGGCCCACGAGCCGTCCGGGTGCACCATCCAGGCGGTGCGGCGGCCGTCGGGCTCGGTGGCGTAGTCGTGCTCGATGCCGGGCGCGGCCAGGCCCAGCGCCGAGTACAGGTCCGGGGCGTGCCGTACGTCCACCACCGGGTAGCGGCCCGCACTGACCTGCTCGCCGTCGGCGTCGCGGAGGGCGGCGAACCGCTGCAGCCAGCCGACCGGGAACTCCGGGTCGATCTCGGCCGGGGTCAGCGCGGCGCGGTCCCACTCCGTGCGGCCGATCGCGCCCCCGTCGGGGGTGGCCTCGGCGGTGAGGATCAGCGAGGTGCCCGCGATCGGCACGACCAGGCGGCCGCCGGGGGCCAGCCCGGCCAGCCAGCTGGCCGGGATGGCGCCCACGGCCAGGCCGGACACGATCCGGTCGTAGCGGCCGGGCAGCGGCTCGCTCAGGTCACCGTGCATGACCCGGGGGTGCAGGCCGATGCCGGCCAGCCGGTCGATGGCCGCCTTGGCCAGGTACTCGTCGGGCTCCAGGCAGGAGACCTGCCGGTGGCCGGACCGCTCGCACAGCACCGCGCTGGCATAGCCGCTGCCGGTACCCGCGACCAGCACGTCACCGTCGTCGGTCAGCCGGGCCAGCCGCAGCATGCGCACGATCACACTGGGCTCGGTGGACCGGGCGGTGGCCAGGCCGGTGGGCTGGTCGTCCGGGGCGGCGTGGTCCGCGTGCAGCAGCCCGACCCGGGTGACCAGGGCCCGGTCGGCGTAGGTGGCGCGGATCCAGGCTTCGGTATCGGTGCGGCCGTCACGCAGCGTCCAGGCGCTCACGCCGAACGCGGCGGGCCCGGACCGCTGCCACCAGCGCGGCACGAACAGGTGCCGGGGCACCGCGCCGACTGCCGGCCGCCAGCGCGAGACCGGGTGGGTAACCTGGGCCGCCAGCTGATCGGCGTGCGCTTTCCACTTCACCATGACATCCTGCCCCGGTCAGCGTTATGCCTGGATGGTACCGAGCGTCCATCCACGCGGCACTCCCCTGCCACCTTGCTGACACCGGAGCGTTATCGTCGGATGGTGGACATTACCCAGCTGATCCTCGACGACCACCACGAGCAGCGGCGGCTGTTCTCGATCCTGGAGCAGATCGACCGGGGCAACACCGGGGCGCTGTCGGCCGTGTGGGACCGGCTGGCCGCGTTCCTGGATCTGCACGCGCAGGCCGAGGAGGAGATCTTCTATCCCGAACTGCTCCGGGTGGGGATCGCGGCCCACCGCCGCGAAGGCATCGAGGACGAGACGCTGGACGCGGTCAAGGACCACAACGAGATCCGGGACGCCGTGGCCGAGGTGACCAAGTTCGCGGTGGGCACCGACGAGTGGTTCCAGGCCGTGGCCGGGGCCAACGAGGCCAACAGCGACCACATGGGCGAGGAGGAGCGGGAGGGCCTGACCGACTTCCGGCGGCTGGCCAGCCTGCAGCGCCGCCACGAGCTGGCCGTCCAGTTCGCCGACTACGAGGCCCGGCACTACGCGGGCGTGGAGCCGGTCGACAAGGACCCGGAGGCTTACGTCAAGGCCCAGGAGCAGGACCTGGCCGACGGTGGGGACGGCTCGCTCAGCGTGGGCAGCCTCAAGGGCCGCTGACC
>DASXMW010000036.1:0-6294 GCA_036495425.1 Streptosporangiaceae bacterium
CGTACGCGATGACCAGCGCCTCGTACCACGCCGGCGCGGGCACCAGGCGCGGCGCCGCCGGCAGCGGCAGCACCCGTCCGGCCAGCGAGGTGTCCACCACCGAGCAGGCGATGAGGATCGTCAGCCAGTTGAGCCAGGCGAAGTTGCCGGATGCCACCAGCCACAGCTGGGTGACGATCATGACCCCGGCGGCCACGCTGGCCACCGGCTGCGGGGCGAAGAGCAGCACCGGCGCGACCAGTTGGGCGGCGTAGTTGCCCAGCACCTCCGCCTTGTGCAGCGGGTCCGGCAGGTGGTGGAAGAACCAGCTCAGCGGGCCGGGCATGGGCTGGGTCTCGTGGTGGTAGCGCAGGCAGGTCAGGTTCCGCCAGCAGCGGTCGCCGCGCAGCTTGATCATCCCGGCCCCGAACTCGAGCCGGAAGATCAGCCAGCGCAGCAGGTACAAGGTGAGCACGGGCGGGGCGGTGGTCCGGTTGCCGAGGAAGATGGCCAGGAACCCGGTCTCGGCCAGCATGGACTCCCAGCCGAAGCCGTACCAGGTCTGGCCCACGTTGAGGATCGACACCTGCAGCGCCCAGGGCAGCGCCCACAGCAGCATGGCCGCCCACAGCGGGACCAGGTCGGCCAGGCCCGCGGCCAGCGCGGCCGCCAGGACCGCGCCGCCCCAGGCCATGGCGGCGAAGAACCGGTCCGAGTAGTGCAGCTGGAACAGGCTCGGCGACCGGCGGAATGGGACCCGGGCCGTGTAGCGCGGGATCGGGGTCAGGCCGTGCTCGCCGATCAGGCCGCGGAACTGCCGGGCCGCGGCCAGGAACGCGACCAGGTAGATGACGGCCAGGCCGCGCTGGAAGGCGATCCGGGCCAGCCAGTAGTCCGGGGCGGTGAACCAGCGCATCGGGGTGGCCACACCTCCCCTCTGGATTGGCCCCTCTGGATTGGCCCCTCTCGATCGGCTCCGGATCAGCTCAGGGCGGGCACCGGGCGCTGGAACACCCGGCGCAGGGCGGTCGCGGCCGCGTGGTAGCCGCACATGCCGTGTACCCCGGGACCGGGCGGAGTAGCCGATGAGCACAAAAAGATCGACCGGTCCGGGGTGGCGTACGGGACCGGCCTGAGCACCGGCCGGAACAGCAGCCGGAACTGATCGCAGCGGCCGACCGCGATGTCGCCGCCGGCGTTGTTGGGGTTGCGGGCCGCGATGCCGGCCGGGGCGGTCACCGTGCGGGCCAGCACCAGGTCGCGGAACCCGGGCGCGAACCGCTCGATCTGGGTCTCGATGGCCTCGCTGTGGTCGCGGTCCCAGCCGTTCGGCACCTGGCAGTAGACCCAGAAGGTGTGCTGGCCGTCCGGGGCCCGGGTCGGGTCGAACACGGTCGGCTGGGACGTGATCAGGAACGGCCGGCCGGGCGCCCGCCCCTGGTGCACCTCGCGCAGGGCCGCGCCGATCTCGGGCAGCGTGGCCCCCAGGTGCACGGTGCCGGCCCGGCGGGCGGCTTCGGCGGTCCAGGGCACCGGGCCGCTCAGCGCGTAGTCCAGCTTGAACACGCCCGGGCCGCGGGCGTAGCGGCGCAGCCTCCGGCTGTAGGCGGGCGGCAGCCGGGACCCGGCGATGGCGGCCAGGTGCTCGGGAGAGGTGTCGAACAGGTAGGCCCGGGCCGCGGGCAGTTCGGCCAGCGCGCGGACCGGGTGCCCGGTGTGGATCTTGCCGCCCAGCGAGGTGAGCAGGGCGGCCAGGGCGTCGGACACGGCCTGGGTGCCGCCGCGCGGGATGGGCCAGCCGACCGCGTGGCCGGCCAGCGCGAACATCAGCCCGATGCCCCCGGTCACCGGGGCCGACAGCGGCGCGGTCACGTGCGCGGACATGCCGGCCAGCAGGCCGCGGGCCTGATCGCCGCGGAACCGGCGGGCCAGCACGGTGGCCGGCAGCGCGGCCACCGGGCCGAACGAGGCCAGCAGCAGCGGATGCGGCGGCAGGCCGTCCAGCGGGGCCCGCAGCACCGTGGTGGCCAGCGCGTCCCACCGGTCACGGAAGGGGCGGACGAGCCGGCGCCAGGACGGCCCGTCCGGGCCGAGCGAGGCCGCGGTCTCGTCCACCGAGCGGGCCAGCACGGCCGCCTGCCCGTCCGGGAACGGGTGGGCCAGCGGCAGGTCCGGCTGGATCCAGGTCAGCCCGTGCCCGGCCAGGGGCCAGGACCGGAACAGCGGCGAGCCCGCGCCCAGCGGGTGCACGGCCGAGCAGGGGTCATGCCGGAACCCGGGCAGGGTCAGCTCCTCGGTGCGGGCCCCGCCGCCCACGGTGTCCGCGCCCTCGAACACCTCCACGGCCAGGCCGGCCTGGGCCAGCGTGATCGCCGCCGCCAGGCCGTTCGGGCCCGCGCCCACGACCACCGCGTCCACGGCGTCCGGGCCGGTCACCGGCCGTCCAGCAGCGGCCGGCGCGGGTCCCAGGTGGTGCCGTCGGCCGCGTCCCGCCGCTGCCGGGCCAGCGCGGACAGGGCCTCCAGCACCACCCGGTTGGCCAGCGAGGCGGTGATGTCGGCGTGGTCGTAGGGCGGGGCCACCTCGACCACGTCGATCCCGGTCACCGGCAGCTCGTAACAGATGCGCCGGACACTGTCCAGCAGCTGGCGGGCGCTCAGGCCGCCGGGCTCGGGGGTGCCGGTGCCGGGGGCGTGGGCCGGGTCGCACACGTCGATGTCCACCGACAGGAAGACCCCGTCGCAGTCGTCGGTGGCGATGCCGAACGACTCGGTCAGGCACTCGGTCAGGCCGCGTTCGACGATCTCGGTCATCTCGTAGGAGCGCATCCGCTGCCGGGCCATCCAGCCCAGGGTCTCCGGCTCGGGCCAGTAACCGCGCAGCCCGAGCTGCAGGAACCGGTCGCCACGGACCGCGCCGGATTCGATCAGCCGCCGCATGGGCTGGCCGTGCCCGATCAGCGAGCCGAAGGCCGAATCGCCGGTGTCGGCGTGCGCGTCGAAGTGGATCAGGGACACCCGGCCCTGGCCCAGGTGCTGGGCCACCCCGGCCGCGTCCGGCCAGGTGACGGTGTGGTCGCCACCCAGGATCAGCGGCAGGGCGCCGTTGCGGGTCACCTCGTACACCGCGGCCTGCAGGTCGCGCACGGACCGTTCGGCGTCGCCGGAGTACATCTCCACGTCCCCGGCGTCGTAGACCCGCAGGTCCTTGAGTCCGTCGGCACGCATGGCCAGCGAGGGGCGGGACGCGTCGTGCGGCAGGTAGTCGGTCTGCCGGATGTACTGCGGGCCGAACCGGGCCCCGGACCGGTAGGAGGTGCCCCCGTCGAACGGGGCGCCGATGATGACCACGTCGGCGCCGGGGTAGGTGGCCTGGTCGGCCCAGTCACAGCGGGCCACGCCCAGGAACGTGATGTCCGGGCCGAACTGAGCGCCATAGCGAGCCATGGTCCTGTCTTACCGGACAGCGGCCCATGGCGCGGGGAGGCTACCACCCCCGAAGATGAGGGCATGGACACCGGGCCCCGGCGGCTGCTCGAGACCATGCCGCTGCACGCGATCACCGCGACCTACGGCGAGCCGGGCCTGCGGGAGCGGTTCGCGGCCGAGATCGCCGGGTTCCCCGCTGCCGACCGGCGCCGTCTGGAGGACGCGCTGGCGCTGGCGTCCCGGCTGCACGCGGGCGACCGGCGGCAGAACGAGCCGTACATCAACCACCCGCTGCGGGTGGCGATCCGGATCATGTCCCACTACGGCATCCGCGACCCGGACGTGATCGTGGCCGCGCTGCTGCACGACGCCGTGGAGGACCACGCCGCCGGGCTGGCCCCGGACGGGACGGCGGCGGCGGACCGGACCGGGGCCGCCCTGGCCGCGCTGGCCGGGCGGTTCGGGCCCCGGGTGGCCGAGCTGGTGGCGGCGGTGACCAACCCGGAGTACGACCCGGGCCGGGATCGGCATGCCCAGTACCGCGAGCACGTGGCGGCCAGCCTGGACCGCTCACCGTGGGCCCGGGTCATCAAGGCGTCCGACTTCACCGACAACGGGGCCGGGCTGCTCTACACGACCGGGCCCCGGGTGCCGGACCTGGCCGACAAGTACGCGCGGCTGGTGCCGGTGCTGCGGGAGCTGATCAACCGGCCCGACACCCCGCTGGACCCGCGGGCCCGGCAGCGGGTGCTGGAGCAGCTGGACCGGGCCGAGGAACGGTTCGCGGCCATCCTGCCGCCGGGTACGGACCCGGGAGGCGCAAGACCGGAGTCGCCTCCGGATAGCTGACGGGCTCGGTTAGGCTTTGGAGAGCCTGGCTGAAAGGAGCTTGTGTGAGCATTCTCGGAACCCGGGTGCGGCGGGTGGAGGACCCGGCCTTCCTCACCCGCGGCGCCGTCTACACCGACGACGTGCAGGACGACCGGCTGACCGGCGCCGGTCACGTGTTCTTCGTCCGGTCCCCGCTGGCCCACGCCCGGATCAACTCCGTCGACCTGAGCGCGGTCCGCGAGGCACCCGGTGTGATCGCCGCCTACGCCGCCGATGACCTGCTGGACGGCGTGCCCGACCTGAAGCCGATGATGTCGATCATCGACCAGGACATGACCCAGCCGCTGCTGGCCCGGGACGTGGTGCGGTTCGCCGGCGAGCCGGTCGCGGTCATCGTCACCGAGCACGCCTACCAGGGCGAGGACGCGGCCGAACTGGCCGACGTGGACTACGACCCGCTGCCGGCCGTGGTGGACATGTCCGCGGCCGCCGGGAAGGACACCGCGCGGCTGTTCCCGGCGGCGGACACCAACGTGGCCGCCACCTTCGGCGACCGGGCCAAGTTCGACCCGGACCTGTTCGGCGGCTGCGAGGTCGTCGTCTCCCGGACCATCGAGAACCAGCGGGTGGCCCCGGCCCCGATGGAGACCCGGGCCGGCGCCGCGGTCTGGGGGAACGACGGCCGGGTCACGGCCTGGATCCCCAACCAGGGCGCCCAGGGCACGCGCGGCTCGCTGGCCGGCATGCTCGGTATGGACCAGGCCGACGTGCGGATCATCACCCCGGCCGTGGGCGGCGGGTTCGGGGCCAAGTTCGGGGCCGACCCCGAGCACGGGCTGATCTGCCTGGTGGCCAGGAAGCTGGGCCGCCCGGCCCGCTGGGCCGAGACCCGCAACGAGAACCTGGCCGGCATGACCCACGGCCGGGCCCAGCGGCAGACGGTCACCATCGGCGGTTCCCGGGACGGCACCGTGCAGGCCTACCGGCTGGAGGTCATCCAGGACTGCGGGGCCTACCCGAAGATCGGCGCGATCCTGCCGTCGCTGACCATCCTGATGACCCCCGGGCCCTACGCGTTCCCCCGGGCTGAGGCGGCCGCGATCGCGGTGGTGACCAACACCGTCCCGATCGGCGCCTACCGCGGCGCGGGCCGGCCGGAGGCCACGGCCGCGGTCGAGCGGGCCATGGACCTGTTCGCGGCCGAGATCGGCGCGGACCCGGCCGAGGTCCGGCGCAAGAACCTGCTGCCCCCGTTCACCGAGCCGCACAAGACCGCGTTCGGCGCGGTCTACGACACCGGCGACTACGAGGCCGCCCTGGACAAGGTGCTGGCCGCGGCCGACTACGCCGGGCTGCGCGAGGAGCAGGCCAATCGGCGCGCGGCCGGGGAGGCCGTCCAGCTCGGCGTGGGCCTGTCCTGCTACGTGGAGATCACCGGGGCCGGCTCGGAGGCGGGTGACCCGCAAGAAAACGGCACCGTGGAGGTGCACCCGGACGGCACCGCCACCATCTTGACCGGGACCTCTCCGCACGGCCAGGGGCACGAGACCGTGTGGGCCATGCTGGCCAGCGAGGAGCTGGGCATCCCCATCGACAAGATCACGGTCAAGTGGGGCGACACCGACCTGATCCCCGAAGGCGGCGGCACCGGCGGCTCACGCAGCCTGCAGCAGGGCGGCGCCGCGGTCCGGCAGGCGTCGCTGGAGCTGATCGAGGTGGCACGGAAGCGCGCGGCGGACAAGCTCGAGGTGAGCGCGAACGACCTGGTCTTCGACGTGAGTCACAGCCAGTTCGCGGTGGCCGGTGACCCGGACGCCGCGGTGCCGCTGGCCGGCCTGGCCGAGACCGAGCGGCTGTTCGTCCGCTCGGTGTTCAGCGCGCCCGGGCCGACGTTCCCGTTCGGCGCGCACGTGGCCGTGGTCGAGGTAGATACCGGGACCGGCAAGGTAACGCTGCGCCAGGTGATCACCGTCGACGACGCCGGTACGGTGGTCAACCCCCTGCTGGCCGAGGGCCAGCGCCACGGCGGGATCGCCCAGGGCGCCGCGCAGGCGTT
>DASXMW010000037.1:0-47611 GCA_036495425.1 Streptosporangiaceae bacterium
TCCCAGCCCCCGCCCCTGATCACGATCGGCACGCCATTGATCTTGAAGGCGCGTGCGCCGGACGGCTCGCCTGTGTTCGATCCCGTCAGGTATGAGGTCACTGTCCTGATGCCGAACGTCTCGCTGGTCGAGTTCAGCGTCGTCCCGTTCTGCGCGACCGACGTGTCCAGGGTGTAGAGCGGCTGCGCGCCCATCTGGTACGGCCACCAGACCTGCGGGCTGGCGATCGTGAGGCTGGGATAGGCCGACGGGGTGAACGAGACGGTCTGGGTGGTGCCCGCCGGGACCGTGACGTTCTGGCTGACGGTGATGGGCGTGCCGCCGCCGGGCGGCGTGATCGTCGCGGTGACCGTGCCGGCCTGCGCGGCCGTGGTGTTGTTGGTGATGTCGGACTTCACGGTCAGCGCGGAGCTGCTGAGGTCGGCCGTGTTGTTCTGCACGACGTGCGCGTTGCCGTCGGACAGCGCACCGTCGGTGGCGAGCTGGACCGGGAACTGGATGCCGGTGTTGTTGTCCGGCGGTATCTGGTTCCAGTCCACGTCGTCAAGGGTGAACATGGTCAGCGGGTCGTTCGGGTTGACCTCGATCGCCAGCGAGTTGGTGCCGGACAGGATCAGGTGGCTGATGTTGAACGTGAACCTGGTGTAGGCGCCGGTGACGGCGGATGACGTGGCCACTTCCTGGCCGTTGACCCAGACGTTGGCCGAGCCGATCACGCCGTTGACGATCAGGGTGGTGACCTGGCCGGACCGCAGATTCGGCGTGAAGTCGGTACGCCACCACCAGGGCACTTTGAACTCACTGACCGTATCCGGGCCGCGCTCGCTCATGTACCCGTAGCACAGCTGCATGTTGTCGGAATAGAAGACGCTGTGCGTGCCGCCGGTGTTCTGGTTCACCGGCTGCAGGGCGGTGTCATCCGGGCATCGGCCGTTCTGCGCGAGAGCCTCGATCTCGGTGCCGGGCGCGCCCGCGTCGTCATTGGCCACCGGAAGCCAGCCGCCGGTGCTGAAACCGGGGCTGGAGATCTGCGCCCCGGTCTGGGTGGCGACCGCGCTGCTCTGCACCTGCCAGCCGCTGGCGCCCAGGTCGGACACGTTGCTGGCCCCGGTCCCGGCGGGCGCCGGGCCGCCGGCGGACCGCGCGGCATCCTGGGTGGCCTGGGTGGCCTGGGTGACCCGGGCGGCCTGGGGGGCCTGGACCGATTGCGTACCGCCGGCCGCGCCCAGGGCCTGGGCGCCGGAGGCGAGCCAGGCCAGGGCCATGGCCGAGGCGATGGCGGTGGCCGCACGGGCCCCGTGACGGCGGAAGGTTCGGCTCATCGCTGTCAACTCCTGTCACGCTGCCGGCGACCTCAGGCCCTGACCCCCCACCAACCATTAGTTCGTATACTTTCCAAACAAATCTTGTCAACAGCTAACGCGGGTCACTTCCTCCAGGACCGCCCCAGTGCCGGCCCCCGGCGCCGGCCCACGGCGCCTCTCCCAGTGCCGGCCCCCGGCTCCTCAGGTGGCGGAGAAGCCGCCGTCCACATACAGGGTCTGCGCGGTAACGAAGGCCGCGGACTCGCTGGCCAGGAACACCGCGGCCCCGGCGAAGTCAGACGGCGCCCCGTTGCGCCCGACCGTGGTCCGGGCCACCATGGCCGCCGACCGCTCCGGGTCGTTGGCCACCGCCGCGTTCAGCCGGGTGGGCACGAACCCTGGGCACAGCGAGTTGACCGTGACCCCCGACCGGGACCAGGCCTCCGACTGGGACCGGGTCAGGGCGGCCAGGCCGCCCTTGGACGCCCCGTAGCCGCCGCTGCGGCCGAACGCCCGGTGATACTGCTGGGAGGTCACGTTGATGATCCGCCCCCAGCCCCGCGCGGCCATGCCGGGGCCGAACCGCTGGCCGAGCAGGAACGGCGCGGTGAGGTTGACGGCCATGGTCTGGTCCCACTGGTCCGCGGTCAGTTCGGCCAGGGGCGGGCGCAGGTTGATCCCGGCGCAGTTGACCAGGATGTCCGGCTCCCCGAACACCTCCGCCGCCGAATCGGCCCCGGCCGCCAGCGCCGGACGGCCGGCCAGGTCCGCGCTGACCCAGGCGGCCACGCCGCCGTCCGCCGTCAGCGCGGCCACGGTCTCCTTCAGGTCCGCCTCGCCGCGGGCCAGGACCACCACCCGGGCCCCGGCCCCGGCCAGCGCCGCGGCCATGGCCCGGCCGATCCCGGAACTTCCGCCGGTGACCAGCGCGACCCGGCCGTCCAGCCCGAACAGCTCGCGCAGGAACTCAGACACCCGGTACCCGGGCCCGTGTCAGAGGACCGGCCGCGCGCCGACCAGGCCCATGGCGTGCGCGGCCAGGCGGCAGCCACTGGACAGGGCCTCGCCGGGCGGCTTCTTGTCCAGCCAGGCGGCCAGGAACCCGGCGCAGAAGGCGTCGCCCGCGCCGGTGCCGTCGACGATCTGGTCCACGATGGGCGCGGGCACCTGCACCGGCGGGCGCCCGTTGGCGTAGAACAGCGCGCCGTCGCCGCCCATCTTGACCACGACCTGCGGGTACCAGGCGGTCAGGACCCGGGCCGCCTGCTCGGCGTCGTTACGGCCGGTGAGCACCTGGCTCTCGGCTTCGTTGACGAACAGCAGGGTGGCGCCGTTGCTCAGCTCGAGGAAGGGCTCGGCCCCGACCCGCTCCAGCGGCGCGGACGACGCGGCGTCGACCGAGACCGACATGCCGGCCCGGATGCTGTACTGGATCGCGGCCAGGGCGGCCGGGCGCGCGCCCTCACTGAGCAGCGTGTACCCGGACACATGCATGTGGTTCCCGCCCGCGAACAGGTCGCGGGGCAGGTCGTCGGGGGACAGCGCCGAGTTGGCCCCGGGATCGGACAGCATGGTGTGCTCACCCTTGTGGGTGATCATGACGACACAGGTCCCGGTCGGCCGCTCGGGGTCCATGACCAGGCGGGCGTCCACGCCGTAGCCCATGAGCTCCATGTCGCGGTTCCGCCCGGCGATGTCCGCGCCGCGGCGGCCGACGAACGCGACATCGTTGCCGTCCACGGCCAGCCAGGCGGCGATGTTGGCTCCGGAACCGCCGCCGTGCATGGACACGGTCGCGGCCGTGTCGCTGCCACGGGCCAGGGGGTACAGCGCGTGGGCGACGGCGTCGGTCATGAGATCGCCGACGACAACGACGCGCGTCATGGCGTTGCCTCCGAGTCAACAGTCGGTCGCGGGGGGCTGGTCCTTCCCCGTGGACCCCTTCTTCGCTTAACGGTAACTGTCACCGCCCATACCGTGCTAGCCGAGCGGCCCTGCGGACGCCCGGATCGTTATCGCAGCGTAAATGGCGGCCTTCCGGCCCGCAAGAGCCGTTTGGTCAGTCTGCTGTCACCAGCGGCCGGCCGGCCATCATCACGGTGAACTCATCGGCGTCGGCGGCCAGCCGCTGATTGAGACGTCCCAGCTCATCGCGGAACATCCGGCCCGCCCGGATCTCCGGCACCACCCCCAGCCCCACCTCGTCACTGACCGCGACTACGTGGGCCGGAACGTGCCGCCAGGCCGTGACCAGCTCGTCAATCAGCTTGGCCAGCCGGGCCGCCGCGGCCGCCGAGCCGTCCCAGGCCCCGCACTCGTCCATGGCCGCGGCCAGCCAGGTGGTGACGCTGTCCACCAGCACCGCACCGTGGGCGCTGGTCAGCTCGCGGGCCAGGCGGGCCGCCTCGCTCCCCGTCTCCACCGTCCGCCACCAGGCCGGACGCCGCTCCCGGTGCGCGCCGACCCGGGCCGCCCACTCCGCGTCCTCCGGTCCCGGTGCCTTACCGGTGGCCACATAGGTCACTGCTGGCTCGGCCGCCACCCGCAGCTCGGCCTCGGCCGACTTGCCCGAGCCGCTCCCGCCCAGCACCAGGGCGCGCCAGGGCGGCCGCTCCGGTCCGGCCGGGGGTCCGGCCGGGCGGCCCGGCACGGCGAACGTGTCCCCGTCCCGCGGCAGGGTGGCCCGCCACATCCGGCAGCGCCGGGCCAGCTCGCGTCCGGACCGGACCTGGTGCCCCGCGAACCCGGCCAGCACCAGCGTGCCCTCGGTCACCGCCGCCCGGGCGCGCAGCAGCCCCAGCTGGCTGGGGTCGCGGCCCAGATCGAGCAGCACCGCGTCGTACCGGGCCCCGGCCGCCGCCGCGGGCCGCGCCACGGCCAGCAGCCGCGCCCCGTCCGGCCCGGTCACGTCCCACCCGCTCGCCAGCTCGCGCACCTGATATCCCGCGGGTACCGAGCCCCCCGGCAACTCCAGCACCCGGTCGACGACCACCCGGAACGGCGCCCGCCGCACCCCCTCGGCCCCGGCTCGCCGGCACGAGGCACACGAGCACCCGGGCTCCGGCCATCCCCCGGCCGGGCCGCTGCCCCGCACCTCGATCTCCACCGCCCGCACGATACCCGCGCCACCCGCCCGCCTCCGGCTTCGCCCGGCCCGCACAGCCCAATCTGATACAGCAAGAAGCGGGGGTTGATAACAGCAAGAAGCGAACGCGCCGCCCGCCGGCCCGGGCCCGGCCTGTCCCCGACATTTGCCGGGTGACAAATATGTCCCGGACGTGCTTGAATGAGAGACGTGCCGAACCGCTCCAGACCACGGCGGGGCCCACGGAGGACATGTGCTGATCGACGATCTGGCCCGGGACGCGGCTGATCTGCTCAGCGTGGGGAACTCCGGGCAGATGCGGTCGCTGAACCGGCTGGCCGAGCTGGCCGTGCGTGAGGTGAACGGCTGCTGCGGCGCCGTCGCGATGCTGTGGCGCGACCGGGAGCTGGTCGGCCTGACTTCCACCCATCCCGACCTCGCCGACCTGGCCGAATACCAGTTGCGGGCGGGGGCCGGCCCCGCCATCCAGGCCCTGCGCGAGCGGCAGCCGGTCGGGGTGCGGGACACGCTGCGTGATCCCCGCTGGGCCGACTGGATGACCGAGGCGCTGTGCCGCGGCGTCCGCTCCCAGCTGTCCCTGGTGCACGAGATCCCGCCCCTGACCGTGGTGCTGTCCATCGCCAGCGTGCGGACCGGGGCGTTCGAGAGCGAGCAGGCGCCGTTCGCCGAGACGCTGGCCGCGTTCGGCGGTGCGGTGCTGGCCAACGCCTCGGCCTACGGCGACGCCCAGCGCGAAGCGGTCCAGCTGCGCAACGCGGTCGAGAGCCGGGCCGTGGTCGACCAGGCCAAGGGCATCCTCATGCACGCCCTGGGCTGCTCGGCGGCCGAAGCCCTGGAGCGCATGCGCCGGGTATCCCAGACCCAGCACGTCAAGGTGACCGACGTGGCCCGGAACATCGTCGAGACCCAGGGCCCGGGCCCCAGCGCTCCGGGCGCGGGCGTCAGCACCCAGGGCGCAGGCGCCCCGCAAGGCTGACCGTAAATAGCCCGAGCCTGGTAGAGCCGCAATTTTCGGGGCACGACTTAATCATGGAGAGTCCCCCTGCCGACCTGGTGGCCCGCTTCGAGGACGAGGCCGTGCCCTACGCCGACCAGCTGTTCCCGGTGGCGGTCAGGATGACCCGAGGCCACCAGGACGCCGAAGATCTGGTGCAGGAGACCATGGCCAAGGCCTGGGCCGCGTACGGCAAGTTCGAACCGGGCACCAACGTCCGCGCCTGGCTCTACCGCATCATGACCAACACCTTCATCAGCGGCTACCGCCGCCGGGACCGGTCCCCCCTGCTGCTCCGCGAGGACCTGGCCGACCGGATGGCGCTGCCCATGTGGCCGTCGGGCCTGCCCGCCCTGCGCTCGGCCGAGGCCGAGGCGCTGGACCGGATGCCGGCCGAGGCGCTGCGGCAGGCCCTGCGCGAGCTACCGGAGGACTTCCGCACCGTGGTCTACCTGGCCGACGTGGAGGGTTACACGTATCACGAGACCGCGGCCATGATGGGCACCCCGATCGGCACGGTGATGTCGCGGCTGCACCGGGCCCGCCGCACGCTCCGGACCAAGCTGACCGACCGCCAGGCCGTCGCGGCCTGATCGCCAGGCCGTCGCGGCCTGATCCAGGCAGGCAGGACCAGAAACGCGGGAACGGCCGGGCCCAAGCGGGAGAGGGCCCGGCCGTTCCTTATCCGTGACGCTTATGCGGCGCTGGCCTCCTCGGCGGCCTGCTCGATGGCCTCGTCCAGCTCCTCGTCGGCCTCGGTCTCGACCGGGGCGACCACCGGCGGCTGGGTCTTGGCGTACAGCGCGATGGTCTCGCGGCCGACGCGCTCCCAGGAGTACCGGGCCTGGGCGCGGTCGGCCGACGCGATGCCGAAGCCTTCCAGCAGCATCGGGTTGGCCAGCAGCTTGCGGATCCGGCGGGCCAGCGCCTTGGGCTGCCCCGGACTGACCAGCAGGCCGGTGGTGCCGTCGACCACGGTGTCCAGGTGACCGCCGACGGCCGACGCGATGACCGGGGTGCCGCAGGCCATGGACTCCAGGCTGGCCATGCCGAACGGCTCGTACCAGGACACGTCGATCATCAGGTCGGCCGAGCGGAGCAGGGCGGGCATGTCGTCCTGGCTGACCTGGCCGGCGAACTTGACCCGGTCGGCCACACCCAGGCGGCCGGCCAGCCGGGCCAGGTCGCAGCACTCCTCGTCCTGGCGCAGCATCGGCCGGGCCGGGCCGCCCACGACGATCAGCTCGGCCTCGGGAATCTCGGGCAGGGCCCGGACCACGGTCTCCAGGCCGTCCCGCTTGAGGTGGGTGGCCACCGCGATCAGCCGCGGCTGCTCACCGCGCGGGGCGATCGGGCCCTCGGACGAGAAATGGGCCCAGTCGACGCCGAACGGCAGCACGCTGATGCCGGACCGCGGCACGCCCAGCCCGGCCAGGTCGGACACCTCGTCCTCGTTGGTCGCGATGACCAGGTCGGCGCTGCGGGCCACGGCCCGCTCCAGCCGGTCCCGGGCCCCGGTCTCGGCCGCGGCGTGCTCGGCCAGGGTGCAGCCGTCGTCGGCGATGTGGTGGCGGCGTTCCGCGGCCCGCAGTGAGTGGAACGTCTGCACCACCGGGATCTTCCGGTCGCGGGTGGCAGCCAGGGCGGCGAGCCCGCCGGTCCAGCCGATCGCGTGCACCACGTCGGGCTGGTGGTCCCGCCACTGCGCGGCCAGGGTGTCGGCGAAGGTGCGGATGTGCGGCAGCACGGCCTCATTGGCCAGCGGCTCGGCCGGGCCGGCCGTGATGTAGCGGACGGCGGCGCCGCCGGGCAGGTCCGCGTGGTCGGGCAGGCCGGCGCCGTCCTTGCGGGCGTACACGGTGACGTCGTGCTCCTGGCGGGCCAGCTCGCTGGCCAGCGCGGCCACCCGGGTTTCCTGGGTGGCGGGCTCGCTGCTCGTGGCGCGGGAAAGAGCGGTGGCGTCTTCGGCGACGAGTGCGATCTTCATGAGTTTTTTGGCTCCTCGCGGCAAGTGACTTACAGCTACGTCCGCAGTCACAGCGACCCGCCAGGTCAGGAATAAGACCGGGGTGCCGGGGGAGAAGAGGGAAATCGGCGGTGCCGACGCCTCGTCCCGGCACTCGCACGTGGCGAGCGCGCCGGACGGCGCGTGCGTGCCTGCGTCGTAGGCACCGCTGATGAAGAGCATATCCAATCTTGCCGTGCGACAAACAACCGCCAGGTCACAGCCTGGTCACGACCCCTTTCCCTTACCCGGTGTAGCCGCGTCAACCCCGGGTAGCGGCACCCCTTCACCGCAGGTCAAAAGGCTGCAGGCCAGAAGGGAGCCCCCCGTGGCCCGTTACGGATACTTTCTCTCCTCCGAGGAGTACGACCCGGCCGAGCTCGTCCGCCAGGCCAAGCTGGCCGAGGAGGCCGGATTCGAGGCGCTGGCCATCTCCGACCACTTCCACCCCTGGCTGGACGAGCAGGGCCAGTCCGGCCTGGTCTGGTCCCTGATCGGGGCGATTTCCCAGGTCACGTCGCTGCCGATCACCACCTTCGTGACCTGCCCGACGGTCCGCATCCATCCGGCGGTCATCGCCCAGGCCGCCGCTACCTCGTCCCTGCTGACCGGAGGCCGCTTCGTCCTCGGCGTCGGCAGCGGCGAGGCCCTGAACGAGCACATCACCGGCCAGCGCTGGCCCGCCGCCGATGTACGGCTGGAGATGCTGGAGGAAGCTGTCGCGGTGATCCGGGAGCTGTTCAGCGGGCGGCTGGTCACCCACCACGGGCCGCACTACACGGTGGAGACGGCCCGGCTCTACTCGCGGCCCGCCGAGCCGCCACCCATCTACGTATCCGGCTTCGGGGAGAAGGCCACCGAGCTCGCGGGCCGGATCGGCGACGGCTACATCAACGTGGCCCCCGAGGCCGGCCTGGTCCGCACGTTCCGCGACAGCGGCGGCGGGGACAACCCCGCGCTGGGTGGCCTCAAGGTCGCCTGGGACAGCGACGAGAGCCGGGCCCGCAAGACCTTCCACCGGCTCTGGCCCAACGACTTCCTGCCCGGCGAGACCGCGCAGCTGCTCGAACTGCCCCGGCACTTCGGTGCGCTGTCGTCGCTGGTGACCCAGGACATGGTGACCGCGCCCTGCGGCCCGGACCCGGCCGTGCACCGCGACGCGATTCGCGAGTATCTGGACGCCGGGTTCGACGAGGTGTTCGTCCAGCAGGTGGGCGGGTCAGCCGAGGGGTTCTTCGAGTTCTACGCTGGGCAGGTACTGCCGCAACTGGCCCGCGACAACCGGGAGGCCTGATGGAACGC
Organism: Streptosporangiaceae bacterium; assembly: GCA_036495425.1. GTDB lineage: Bacteria > Actinomycetota > Actinomycetes > Streptosporangiales > Streptosporangiaceae > Bog-532. The sequence continues at coordinate 8,712 of DASXMW010000037.1, forward strand.
GGAAACACCAAGCACGGAGCGCAGCGCGACGATGAGCTGGCGCAGGAGACCGAGAGCCTGGTCCGCGCCGACCCGCAGGAAGCGCGCAGCGAAGAATGGCGCGAGCCCGAGCCCGTGGACGACCAGCGCGAGCTGTTCCAGGCCGACACGACCGCCACGCTGTCGGAGGACGAGGCCATCGAGCTGCGTAGCGAGCTGGCCCGGCTGCTGACCCGGGACGAGTTCCCGCTCGGCCGCCACGACCTGCTGGCCATCCTCGACCAGAAGGGGGGCTCGCAGGCCCTGGTGGCCCGGGTCTCGGCCCTGCCCGGCCGGCCGCGCTACCACAGCACGCACGAGCTGCTCGATGCGCTGGGGATCGCCCATCCTGAGGAGGACTCACGTAACTGACCTTCAATTTTATATATCGAAGGTCGCACATTGGAGCCCGGCCACGGACGGCGTGACCGGGCTCAATGCTGTCAGGGAACCGGCTCAGGTGTCCCGGCGCATGTGCATCCGGACCACGGTCCCGGCCGCGGAGGAGTGCAGCTCGACCTGGTCACAGGCCTGCTGGATGATCCACAGGCCCTGGCCGCCGCGGGTGCCGGCCGGCGGTGGCAGCCGCCCGGCCCGGGGGTCCTCCATCCGGCCCGGGTCGCTGACCTCGCACACGATCTCGGTGTCGTCCTGCCAGATCCGCAGGGTGCCTGCGCCGCCCGCGTGCCGGACGGTGTTGGCGGTGGCCTCGCCGACGGCCAGCACCAGGTCAACCACGCGGTGCGGGGCCAGCCCGGCCGCCTGGGCCCGGGTCCGGACCAGGCGGCGCAGGGGGGAGAGGTCGCGGTGGAACGGGACGGACTCCGTGTACGCCGGTGGCTCGCCGAAGCCGGGCACACGGGCTACGTCAGTCACGTTCTCCACTCCAGGTGGTCGGGTTCACCGCGGTCCGGGCCGCCCGGTGTCTCCCCCGCCCGGCCCGCCGGGGCCTAGTTGGCCGGCCCCCGGGACCGGCCCGACGGTCCCCACTGGCTCTGGCCGTACCCGCCCTGCTGGTAGCCGTCCTGGCCGTACTGGTCGTAGCCGCCCCGGGGCGGCACCCGGCGCTGCCGGACCGCCCGGGCCCCGACGGCGTTGAGCAGCGACCCGATGGCGAAGCCGATCACCAGGTCGACCGCGGCGGTCGCGATCTTCTGCGAGATCGGGGCCGAGGTGCTGAACGGGTACAGCACAGTGAGCAGGGTGACCAGCGCGACGATCCAGGTGAAAAACGTCATCGGCCGGGGTGCCGCGGTCAGCAGCAGATGCGCCAGCCCGGTCGCGAGCAGCGCGCCCGCGACCGCCAGCAGCACCACGTCGGTGGTGTGGGCGTCGCCGTAGGTGCCCTGGCTCTCCGGGGACAGCAGCGGGATGTTGAACAGCCAGCGGCAGACCACCACGCCCACCAGCGCGACCAGCGCGGCCACGATGGCGGTGGCGACCCCGCCCGCCCACAGTGTGCGTACGTCCACCACCGGTCGGGTCTGCGGCGGCCCGTCGTCGGGCACGATCGGCCTGGTCATGACATACCTGCCTCTATGGTCAAAAGCGGCATAGCAAAATGCCGGTTAGTGGTTGCGCAATTGGCTCTCACTGTATGACGCGGTACCCCTTCTTCCCTAGGGCAAACGAGGCCGGCGCGGCTGCCGATTACGGTGTGCTCTAGGGTGCGTACACCCGGCCCGACCCCAGGACAGGAGACAGCGGTGACCAAGGTGCGTGACGTGATGACCGCCGAGCCGATCGTGCTCCAGCAGGATCAGTCCATCGCTGACGCGGCTCAGGCCATGCGGGACAACGCGGTCGGCGCGATCCTGGTGGTGGACGGGGACCGGCTCTGCGGGCTGGTCACCGACCGCGACATCGTGGTCCGGGCCGTGGCCGAGGCGGCGCCGCTGGACTCCCCGGTAGGCCGGGTGGTCAGCCCGGACCTGATCGCGGTCGGCGCCGACGACGAGGCCGACGACGCGGCCCGGGTCATGCAGGCGAACGCGATCCGGCGGCTGCCGGTCATGGACGACGGCCGTATCGTCGGCATCGTGTCCATCGGTGACCTGGCCGTCAGCCGCGGCGAGGACTCCGCCCTGGCCGACATCAGCGCCGCCGAGCCCCGCCAGTGACCTCGATCGCGTAACACCGGAACGGACCACCCATGCCACCTTCGGGCCCTGAGCCGGAGTCCGAGCTCGCCGAGCTGACCGCCCGGCGGGACGCGCTCGAGCAGGCGGCCAGCCTGCCCGGGGCCCGGATCCAGCCGCTGCTGGACGCGGCCTTCGCCGAGCTGGACGGGGCCATCGACGCGCTGACCGCGCTGCAGGCCCAGGCCGCGGCCCGCAAGGCCGACGCGCCGTCCGAGCAGACCCGGGCCGAGCGGCGGATGCTGCGTGCGGTGTTCCAGGAAGCCCCGGTGCCGATGTTCCTGCTCGAACGGGACGGCACCGTCCGCCGGGTCAACAACCGGGCTAGCGACATCATCGGCTCCCGCCCGGCCTACGCGGCGGGCAAGCCGTTCACGGTGTTCGTCGACCTGCCGTCCCGGGCCGCGGTCCAGACCTACCTGGCCGCGGCGGCGCGCACCGGCCGGCCCCGGCAGACCGAGGCCGGGCTGCTGAGCGAGGACGGCGTGGTCCAGGTCCGGCTCACGGTCGAGCCGATCACCCTGGCTGAGGACGCCAGCGTGCTGCTCGTCACGGCCAGCCACGACGTCCCCGCCCTCCCGGCTCACGGTGAATCAGGCGCCACACCAGCCTCCGAGCCCTCTGGACCCTCCGAGTCCTCTGGGTCCTCTGGGCTCTCTGGGGCCTCTGAGTCCTCAAAACCCTCCAGGGCAGCCAAGGCAACCAAGGCCTCAAAGTCCTCGAAAAACGCGCCAGCCTCTCAGGCCCCGTCGACCTCGCAGACAACTCTGGCCACAGAGATCGCGTCCGACGCCACCGAGGCAGCCTCACAAACGACGGGCGCCCCCGCAACCCCAGCGACCCCGGCACCCCCGGCAACCTCAGCCACCCCCGCAAATTCAGCCACCCCGCCCACCTCAGCCACCTCAGCGACCCCGGCCACCTCAGCCACCCCAAAAACAGCAAGAGCCCCGGCACCCACAGCGGCCGCAGGAGACACAAAAACCCCGACAGCCCCACGGGCCACTCCAGCCACGGTGGCCTCGGCGCGTACGGCGGTGCCCAGGCCCGGGCCGCCGCGTAGCCCCGGAGCAGCCGAGCAGCCGGACCAGGTCCCGCCCGCCCCGGTCACCGAGCCCAGCGCGGCCACCATGCAGGCCGTGCGGACCATGGCCCAGCGGATGGACCTGCTGACCGCGATCACCCGGCTGCTCCTGGAGAACAGCACATTCAGCGAGTCGCTGACCCTGCAGCGCTGCGCGCGGCTGCTGGCCGCGGAGTTCGCCTCCTGGGTCATCGTGGACGTGATCCGCGGCCGCCGGCTGCGCCGCCAGGTCGCGGTCGGCCCGACCGGCGAGGAGTCCGAACTGGCCGCGCGGGTGGTGCGGGACGCCGAGCCGGAGCCGGGCACGCTCCCGGCCCAGGTCCACGAGACCGGCAAGTCCCTGCTCCAGGCCCGCTCGGACGACACCAGCATGCTGGGCGCCGGGCCGGACGGCGTGCCGCTGCTGATGAAGCTGGGCGCCACCTCGGTCCTGTCCGTGCCCATCGCCGAGGGCGCCCGCGGCTACGGCGTCATCACCTTGTGCCGCCAGGCCGGGGAGGGCCCGTTCCAGATCGCGGACCTGGCCCTGGCCGAGGAACTGGGCGGCCAGCTGGCCGTGGCCATCCGGGTCGACCGGCTGTTCCGGCGGCGGTCCGAGGTGGCCGAGGCGCTGCAGAACAGCCTGCTGCCCCGGGTGCTGCCGGACGTGCCCGGGATCGAGCTGGCCGCCGCCTACATGAGCGCCACCGAAGGCATGGACGTCGGCGGCGACTTCTACGACGTGTACCAGACGCCCGACGGCTGGGGGCTCACCATCGGCGACGTCACCGGCAAGGGCGAGGAGGCGGCCGCGCTGACCGCGGCCGCCCGGTACGCGATCCGGGTCATCGCCCACTGGGAACCGGACCCGGTCCGGGTCCTGCAGCGGGCCAACGACGTGCTGCTGGCCACCGAGCCCGGTGGCCGCTTCGTCACGGCCAAGACCGCGCAGCTGGCCTGGCGGCGCGGCGGGCTGCAGGTGTCCCTGGGCACGGCCGGTCACCCGGGCCCGGCGGTGATCCGCGCCGACGGCCGGGTCGAGATGACCGGCGGCGGCGGGCTGCCGCTGGGCCTGTTCCCCGAGGCTCAGCCGGGCCTGGAGGAGGTCGCGCTGGCCCCGGGGGACACGCTGTTCTTCTTCACCGACGGCCTCACCGAGACCCGCAGCCCGGATCTGCGCTACTTCGAGGAGCGGCTGACCGACGAGCTGGTCACGCTGGCCGGCCGGTCGGCCAGCGAGGTGGTCGCGGGCATCCAGGCCCGGGCCGAGGCGTTCTCGGCCGGGGAGATGCGGGACGACCTGACCGTGCTGGCCCTGCGGGTGCTGGACCCGCCCAGCGGCGAGGAGGACGAGGACGAGGGCGGCGCCTCAGCCTCGATCATCGAGCTGCGCTGACCCCAGGGCTGACCCGTCAGCGGGGCGGCTCCTCGTAGACGTCCTCGATGACCTCGGTGTCATTGGGGCCCACCTGCCGCGGGGGTGCCGGCGGCGGGGTCCCGGCCGGGTCCGGGTCTTCCGCGTAGTACGTGTTGGCCCGCTCGGTGGCCATCTCCTCGGCCGGGGAACTGGCGTGCCGCGATTCTTCGGCCGGGTCCGTTTCGACCTGCGTCGGGTCGCCCAGACGGCCCACCTCGGGATCCGGCTCCAGGCTGGGCCGGTCCGGGATGCCGGACTCGGCGTTGCCGGTGCCCGGGTTCTGCAGCACGTAGGGGGGGTAGGCCCGCTGCTCCACCCGGGTGGTCCCGCCCCGGCGGGTGCGCTTGACGTAGACCCGCCGGCCCAGCCACTCGTAGCCGCGCTTGGGCGTGAGCAGGCTGATGAGGGCCACGATCATGATGACGATGCCGAAGATATGCAGGTTGAACACGGAGGTATTGGCCGTGACGGCGAACGTGAAAATGGCCCCGACGGCGAGCCAGAACAGGCTGATGCCGATCCTCATCGGGAGTTCTCCTTTCCGGAGAAAAACTCAGGCCTAGCTCGTGGGAGTGGGGCTGACCGCTGGTAGGTGTACCCAAGATGCCCGGAACAGTACCGAATTAACGCTGTTGCCGGGGTGTGGCACGCGGGCGCCGGGCAGGTCATCGTCATAGTGCCGTGAGCCTTCCCGCCGGCCGGCCTTTTACGCCGCCGCCGTGCTGTGCGCTTTCCGGCCCGTATTTCAGCCCGCGGCGCCGGAATCGGCCCCGTCGGTCATCAGCTGGTCCCGCAGGTAGCCGAGGGCCCGGGCCAGCAGCCGGGACACGTGCATCTGCGAGATGCCCAGCCGGTCGCCGATCTCGGCCTGGGTCAGGTTGCCGTAGAAGCGCATGGTCAGGATGCGCTGCTCACGGGCGGGCAGCTCGCTCCAGTGGGCGCCGATGGCCTCCATGTCCACGGCGTGGTCGACGCGCTCGTCGTCGGCGCCGATCAGGTCGGCCAGCAGCAGCGGCCCCTGATCGCCGGATACCGGGGCGTCCAGCGAGTAGGTGTGCAGGACCAGGTCAGCCCGGCGGGCGTCGCGCAGGTCCTCGGGGCCGATCCCGAGATAGCCGGCCAGCTCGCGGTCGCTGGGGGCGTGCCCGAGCCGCTGGGTGAGGTCCTCGGTGGCCGCGCGCACCTGCAGCAGCAGCTCCTGGGCCGACCGCCGCACGTGGACCTGCCAGCGCTTGTCCCGGAAGTGCCGCTTGATCTCGCCGGTCACGCACGGGTGGGCGTACGCGGCCAGGTCGCCGCCGAAGTCCGGGTCGAAGTTGTTGATCGCCTTGAGCAGCCCGACGTACCCGACCTGCATGAGCTCTTCGGCCGACTCCGGGCTGGCCTGGTACTGCCGGACGCAGGACCGCACCAGCCGCTGGTAGCGGGCGGTCAGGGTCTCGCACGCCCCCGACCGCAGGTCGTCGCCGCGTGGCCGGGTGCGGATCAGCCGCAGCAGATCGGCGTCTTCGAGGGTGTTCAATTCCTCGCGCTGGGCCGTCGGCGCGCGTGCGGCCAGGGCGGTGGTCATGGAGCCTCCGGAAAAGTTCGCGAACCGTACGCTCTCCCTACCTGTGTGTCCGGGTCTCAAACCCGGGTAGGGCGGTGGACATGACCGAATCGCAGGGACCGTACGACGGCGAGCAGACCAACCAGCGGCGCGACGAGCCGATCCCGGCCAGCCACGACGACGACCGCGGCGGCGGCAACGCCCCGCTTCAGCGTGCCCAGGACGCCCGGGCCGCGAACCAGGAGCCGGAGGAGACCGGGCCCGGGAAGGCGGTGGAAGACATGATGCCGTCGGGGCCCGCCCCGCAGGGCGACGTGCCCGACGCACCGGGGGTCCAGGTGGCGGCGACGGAGAACCCGGGGGACGATGATCAAGACGGGCGTCCCGGCCCGGTGCGTGCGGTCAGCAACGCGGTGCCGGGCAAGCCCGACGGAGAAACCGATACGCGGCCCTGACCCGGCCGCGGCCAGGAAGGGCGCGACCGGATGAGCAGTACGGGGAAGAAGGGGAAGCAGCCGGACTGGCTGGAGCCGGAGCTGGCCACGCTCACGCGGGACCGGTTCTCCGACCCGGCCTGGCTGTACGAGCGCAAGCTGGACGGCGAACGCTGCCTGGCCTTCCGTTCCGGGGATTCGATCCGGATGATGACCCGCAACCAGAAGGAAGTGTCGAACAACTACCCGGAGATCGCCGGGGCCCTGCGCGACCAGGGCACGACGGACTTCATCATCGACGGCGAGATCGTGGCCTTCCAGGGCAGCGAGACCAGCTTCGAGCTGCTCCAGTCGCGCATCCACGTCACCAACCCCGGCCCCCAGCTCCTGCGCAAGGTGCCGGTGTTCTACTACATCTTCGACGTGCCCTACGCCGACGACCAGGACATCCGGCCGCGCCCGCTACGCGAGCGCAAGGACGTGCTGCGGGGGCTGCTGGACTTCGGCGACCCGCTGCGGTTCACCGAGCACCGGGACACCGAGGGCGAGGCCTACTACGCCGAGGCTTGTAAGGCCGGCTGGGAGGGGCTGATCGCCAAGCTGGCCAGCTCCCCGTACCGGGCGGGCCGCAGCAAGGACTGGCTGAAGTTCAAGTGCGAGACCAACCAGGAGTTCGTGATCGGCGGCTGGACCGACCCGCAGCGGTCCCGGGTCGGCTTCGGCGCCCTGCTGCTCGGGTACTACGACCCCGACGGCAAGCTGGCCTACGCGGGCAAGGTGGGCACCGGCTTCGACACCAGGACGCTGAAGAGCCTGCTGGCCGAGATGGAGCAGATCGGCCAGGACGAGCCGCCGTTCGACTACGGTGACCTGCCCCGGCGGGGCGTGCACTGGGTCCGGCCGGAGCTGGTGGCCCAGATCGGTTTCTCGGAGTGGACCCGGGACCTGCAGCTCCGCCACCCGCGGTTCCAGGGTCTGCGCCGGGACAAGGCCGCCTCCGAAGTCGTCCGGGAGGTACCGCAATGAGCCAGAGCGTGCGGATCGACGGCAAGCACGTCCAGGCCTCGGGGGAGAGCTTCGAGCTCAGCAACACCGGCAAGGTGCTGTTTCCCGACGACGGCATCACCAAGGGCGACCTGGTCGGCTACTACGCCCAGGTCGCTGACGCGATGCTGCCGTACCTCAAGGACCGGCCCATCGCCATGGGCCGGTACCCGGACGGGATCACCAAGCAGCGGATCTTCCAGAAGAACCCGGGCAAGTACTTCCCGGACTGGATCACCAGCGTCGAGGTCAAGAAGGAGGGCGGCACCCTGCGCCACGTGGTCTGCGACAAGACCGCCACCCTGGTTTACCTGGCCAACCAGGCGGTCATCGAGTTCCACGTGTTCCTGTCCCGGGTCGACAGCCTAGAGTGCGCCGACCAGGTGGTGGTGGACTTCGACCCGCCCGGCGACGACGGTTTCGACGCCGCCCGCCAGTGCTCGCTGTGGCTGCGGGCACTGCTGGAGGACGAGCTGGGCCTGACCGCCTACGTGAAGACCACCGGCGGCAAGGGCCTGCACGTCCACGTGCCGCTCAACCGCAAGCAGGGCTTCGACGAGACCCGGGCCTTCGCCCGCCAGGCCGCCGAGGTGCTGGCCGCCCGGCACCCGGACGTGGTCACCGTCGAGCAGCGCAAGGACGCCCGCGGGCACCGGGTCTACGCCGACGTCATGCGGGACGCCTACGCCCAGACCGTGGTCGCGCCCTGGACCGTGCGGGCCCGGCCGGGGGCGCACGTGGCCACGCCGCTGCACTGGTCCGAGGTCGAGGACCCGTCTCTGTCGCCCGGGCAGTTCACGCTCCGGACCGCCCCGGAGCGCCTGGCCAGCACCGATGACCCTTGGGCCGGCATGACGCGCCACCGCTACGACGTCGCCGCCGCCCACGACCGCCTGACCAAGCTGGCCCAGAGCTAGCCGCGCCTCCCCAGCCTCCCCGCTTCCCCCTCACACGAATCACGGGCGACTCAGCACTCCGCCCGGCGGACGAGGGAGACTGGACGGAGGCGGGACGGGGCTGAGTGAAGTCTCATGATCAGGTCCAATTCCGGTTATCTCAGCCATCACCGGCATCGTTTGCCCCTACCGTGGTGTGCCGGGTCAATTGCGCCGGGCTGGGGCAGCCGGGCGGGCACGAGCAGGGCCGGGGGCCGGAACGGAGGGCGGGGTGGCGACGCGCGATACGTTCGCCCGGACGCTCCGCCGCGCCCGGGCCCGTGTCGTCATCAGGCTCCGGCACATGAGGAAGGCGGGCCGCGCCGGCCACCGCCGCTTCACCTGGGCCCGGCGGGCGGTGCTGGCCGCGACCCTGCTGGCCGTGGCCCTGGTGCCGTACCCGGTGATCGGGTCGGCTTCGGTGCCGTCGGCGGCGGCCTGCCACACCAACTGCCGGCACACCGGGCCCGCGGGCAAGATCCTCTGGTCCCGCCAGCTGCCGGGCACGTGGGCGGTCAGCGCCGGGCTGAACGGCACCGTCCCGGTCCGCGGGCAGGCCTACGCGGCGGTCGGGAACGGGCTGGCCGTGGTCGGGGTGGGCATGAGCCTGCGCGCCTACAACTCCCGGACCGGGCAGATCCGCTGGGACGACGAGCTGCCCGGGTTCCCGGCCGGCGCGGCCATCGTGTCGGTCCGGGTGTGGCCCGGGGTGGTGACGGCCGGGGTGGCCTACGGGCCGGGCGGGGCGTCCCGGGCCGAGATCGTGCTCAGCAGCGCGACCGGAAAGCAGTACCACTGGCACTCGGCCAGCCGGTTCGGCGGCGCGGTCTGGGCGACCGCCCAGACCACGGTGGTGGTCGGGCCGGGCGCGGTCACCGCCTACACCAACGCCACCGGCAAGCCGCGCTGGCGCCGGCCGACCGGTTCGGCGGCCCAGTCCTGGCAGGTGGACGGGGCCGACCTGTACGTGACGGTGGCGGCCGGCGGTTACCTGGGCAGTCAGCCGGTGACCGCGCTGCGGCGCATCGACCTGGCCACCGGGGTGGAGAACGTGGTCCGCCCGTCGGTGGCCTCATTCCCCGGCACGCTCAGCGGCCTGGTCGACAACGTGGTCCTGTTCTCGTCGAACACCAGCGTGACCGCCTTCGACGGCCTGACCGGGCTCCGGCTCTGGTCGCTCAAGGGGGTGATCCCGGAGAGCAGCGATCCGTCCCAGGGACGCTTCTACCTCACCGAGGGCACCTCGCTGCTGGAGGTCGACCCGGCCAGCGGTCAGGTGCTGGCCCGCGCCCCGGGGTCGGCGGTGGCCGGCTCGGCCGGGCTGTTCGCGGTGCACAACGGCGTGGCCCTGGGCCTCGATCAGGGATCGAACGGCGAGGCCTGGGGCTACGACGTGGGCGCCCAGCGGGTCGTCTGGACCGCGTCCCACGTGCCCTGGCCGCACTACTTCGTGGACCTGGGCGGCCCGGGCGGCAGCGCCGAACCGGACGGGGCCAAGGTCATCGTGGCCGCCTGCCGCAAGCTGGCCCCGAAGTCCGCGACGTCCCCGAGCCCGTCCGCCTCCGGCGGCAGCGCCGGGCCGTCCGCGTCCGGGAGCACCACCCCGTCCTCCGCGCCCAGCAGCACCCGCGGCGCCAGCGGCACGTCCGGCCCGAGCGGTGCGTCCGGCACCCCGTCCGCCCCCGGCTCGGCCCCGGCCACCCCGGCCCCCGCCCTGGCCGGCCAACTCTGCCAGGACCCCGAACTGGTCGCCATCTACCGCTGACGCCGCCCTGCTGTGGCCGCGCACGTGAGCCCTCTCCCGGGGGACGGGGACGGGGACGGGGATGAGAAAATACCCGAGCGGCCCCAGAACACCTCGGCCGGGGACGAACCGGCCGGATCCGGGTCCCCTCGGGTTTCCGCTGGGACCGTACAGGGAGAGGAGCCTCATGACTCTGGAGACGACCGGTAACCGCCCGCGCGTCCTGGTCGTGGGAGCCGGGTTCGCAGGCCTGTACGCGGTGCGCGGCCTCAAAAAGTCCGGGTATCGCGTCACGCTCATCGACAAGAACCTGTACAGCACATTCCAGCCGCTGCTGTACCAGGTGGCGACCGGGGGACTGAACCCCGGCGACGTGTCCTACGCGGTCGGCGGCTACGCCCGAAAGCACCACGCCCGCTACGCCCGCGGCGAGCTGACCGCCATCGACGCCGACAAGCAGCAGATCACGCTGGATGACGGCCGCCAGCTGGGCTACGACTACCTGATCCTGGCCACCGGCGTGTCGGCCTCGCACTTCGGCATCAAGGGGGCCGAGCAGTACACCTACGGCCTCTACACCCGCCGCGACGCGGTGACCCTGCGGAACCGGTTCATGGCCGACGTGGAGCGGCTCAGCGAGGGGTCGCCCGACGCCCAGCTGGCCATCACCATGGTCGGCGGCGGCGCCACCGGCGTCGAGCTGGCCGGCACCATGGCCGAGCTGCGGGACGAGGTGCTGCGCGATACGTTCCCCGATGTCGACCCGTCCCGGATCCACGTCCGCGTGGTCGAGATGACGTCCTCGCTGCTGGGGCCGTTTAAGCCCAAGCTCCGCGACTACACCCGCGACCAGCTGGTCAAGCGGGGCGTCGACGTCCAGCTCGACACCGCGATCGCCGAGGTCACCCCGGACCGGGTCATCCTCAAGGACGGCCGGGACCTGCGCAGCGACATCACCGTGTGGACCGCGGGGGTGGCCGCCCCGCCCGAAGCCAAGGGCTGGGGCCTGCCCCAGGGCCACGCGGGCCGCATCGAGGCCGGCCCGGACCTGCGGGTCAAGGGCCAGGACCGGATCTTCGCCGCGGGCGACATCGGGCTGGTCACCGACAATCCCACCCCGCAGGTGTCCCAGCCCGCGATCCAGATGGGCTCGTTCGCGGCCCGGCAGATCATGCGGCTGGAGGCCGGGCAGCCGACCGAGACCTTCCACTATCACGACAAAGGCCAGGCGGCCACGATCGGCCGCGCCTCGGCGGTCGTCGAGCTGGCCAAGGGCCCGAACTTCACCGGCCTCCTGGCCTGGCTGGGCTGGCTCGGGCTGCACCTGTTCTACCTGCTCGGCGGCCGGAACCGGGTGACCGCGCTGATCAACCTGGGCTGGCGCTACCTGACCTGGAGCCACGGCGGCTTCGTCATCGTGGGCGACGAGCCCATGGACAGCAGCGAGCCCGCGGCCTCCCGGCCCGGGGCCTTGCCCGCCAGCCCGTCGCTGGCCGTGGAACGTGATCACACCCCGGCCGCCCAGCCCGGCCGGGAACCGGAGCAAAGCGTCCCGGTCACCCATAACGACACCCCGTAGTAGCCTCGGGTACATGGTGGGCAGGCTGAGGTCACGGGGTTACACGCTGGCCGCCGGGGCGGTGATCGCAGCCGCCCTCGCGCTGGCCGGCTGCTCCGGTGGCGGCGGCACCTCGCCGGCCGCGTCCCCCAGCTCCAGCGCGGCCGCGGCCAACCCCAACCTGGACCAGGGCACGTCGCTGGGCCGCAGCGCCGCCCCCGGCATCAAGCTGACCAACCAGTTCGGCCAGCCCATGTCGCTCAGGCAGTTCCGCGGCAAGGCGGTGCTGATCGGGTTCGTCGACTCCGAGTGCACCACGGTCTGCCCGCTGACCACGCTGGCCATGCTGCAGGCCAAGCAGATGCTGGGCCGGGCCGGGGACCAGGTCCAGTTGCTCGGCATCGACGCCAACCCCGCGGCGATCAGCACCTCGGACGTGCTGGGCTACTCCCGCGCGCACAACATGGTGAACCGGTGGGACTTCCTCACCGGCACGCTGCCGCAGCTCAAGGCGGCCTGGAAGTCCTTCCACATCTACGCCAAGGTGGTCGGGGACGAGATCGACCACACCCCGGCCCTGTACGTGATCGACCCGCAGGGGCGTGAGCGGACGGTCTACCTGACCCCGATGGCGTACTCCAGCATCACCCAGTCGGCCCAGGTCGTGGCCCAGGAGCTGGCCACCCTGCTGCCCGGGCACCCGCAGCTGGCCCACGCCCAGTCGCTGGCCTACATCGCCGGGCAGACCCCGCACGACCGCGTGCGGCTGGCCACCACCGAGCCCGGCGCCACCGTGACCCTGGGCCCGGGGCGGGCCCGCCTGACCGTCTTCTTCGCCACCTGGCTGTCCGAGATCGGTGACCTCAGGTCCCAGCTCCTCGGGCTCAACCAGTACACGAAGACGGCCGCAGCCCGGCACCTGCCCGCGCTGACCGCGGTGGACGAGGCGGTCACCGAGCCCGCCGCGACCACGGCCCGGACCTACCTCAAGGGCCTCGGCCAGCCCCTGGGCTACCAGGTCGCCCTGGACACCACCGGCCGGGTCGCCGACGGCTACGGCGTCCAGGACCAGCCCTGGTTCACGCTCACCAACGCCAAGGGCAAGATCGTCTGGTCGCACGACGGCTGGCTGTCCGGGTCGCAGCTGGCCGCCACCGTGGCCAGGCACTCCTGACCGCTCAGCTGAGCGGCGTCGCGATCGCCTCTTCCACCGAGGGAAACACCGGGATCAGCTGGTCGGCGCCGACCAGGTTCAGCACCCGGGCCACCGTGTTCTGCGGCTGGGCCAGCACCAGCTTGCCGCCGTGCCCGTTCATCATGACCCGGATGTCCAGCAGCACCTGGACCCCGGTGGAGTCCATGAACTCCAGCCCGGCCAGGTCCACCACCAGCAGCGCGACCCCCTTGGCGGCCTCGGTCTCCAGCGTGCCGCGCAACTGATCGTAGGTGTAGACATCGGACTCGCCCGCCAGCGCGACGACGATGTACGAGTCGCCGCCGGAAACCGATACCCGAAGCTGATCCACGACCCCCTTGTACCACTTTCCACGCCCCCAGCGGAAATGGGGCGGCGTCGCCGGGCCGCGCTAGCTCGCGGCCGCGCCGCGCTTGACCCCCGCGATGAAGGAACTCCAAGCCGCGGGCGCGAACACCAGGTCAGGGCCGGCGCCCCGGTTCTTGGTGTCCCGGACCGCGACGGACCGGGCCGGGAGCGATCCGACCTGGACGCAGTCGCCGTGCGAGCAGCGGGAGCTGGTCCGCCACCCGGCACCGGTGGAGTCGCTGGAGCCGGTGCTGAATCGCTCAGCGTCCTGCTTGTTGACGGAACGCATCGTTGGGCACACCTCTGGCTGAGATTGAGGCAGACAATTGATTCGCTCCGGGACCGCTCTGCCGTTCCGCCCGCAGGCCGGCGGGAACGGAGATCAGGTGCCGGTGAATAAGCACGATCCTAGTGCAGAGATGCACTTTGAAAAGGGTGATCGTCGCAATATCCGGTAACGATGGACCTGCGGCCGCGGTGACCTTTACGGGCCGGACTGAACCGGTGTAGCAGTTGATGACCCCTATGCGGCTATTCGTCTAAACCAGCTCATTGTTACTGTTCACGCCGGTATTCAAACCAATTTATATATCGAAGGCTGGTGCAACTTCGCCCCACCGATGAATCGGCTAATCGTTGCTACGAAATCGTCAATCTGCCTGTCCGGGCCGGCTGAATTACTTCCAGTGGTCCCGGGCCCGCATCAGCCGATCGCGGGAGGCATCCGCGTCGAGCGCGGCTTCGCTGAGTTTCTTGAAGCCAATCTGGAATTGGAACGTGTCACGTTCGGCCTCGATGTAGACGGCGTTGGTGAAGTGCTCGATGTAGGCGATGTCGTGATATCCGACCTCGTGTACCGCGCCGAACTGGAGCAGGATGAAGGCGCCCGCCACCACCGGGTGCACGCCGTTCAGCGGCAGGATCCGCAAACTCAGGTGCGGGTTTTCGGACGCCTCCAGCAGCCGGCTGATCTGCCGGAGCATAATGTCGTCGCTGCCGATCAGCCGCATCAGCACGGACTCGTCGATGACCGCGGTCAGCTCGAACGGCGGGTCCCGGTGCAGCAGCCGCTGGCGGACCATCCGCGCCTCGACCATGCGCTCGATCTCGCGCGGCGGTGCGGCCCCGTTGGCGGTTCGCAGCACTTCACGGGCGTAGTCCTCGGCCTGGAGCAGGCCCGGCACGACCTCCGGCGACCAGTGTGAGGCCGCGGTGGCCTCGGCCTCCAGCCCGATGTAGGCGGTGTGCAGGTCGGGCAGGGCGTCCGAATACGCCTTCCACCAGCCTTTGCGCTTGGCCTCCTGGGCCAGTTCCATCAGCTCGTCGGCGTAGCGGCCCTCGATGCCGTAGAGGGCCAGCAGCTTTTTGATCTCCGTGGGCCTCGGCGCGGTGTGCGCATTCTCGATTCGCGATATCTTCGAGGCCGACCAGCCCATCCGGCTGGCCACGAAATCGCCGGTTAGATCCTTGCGTTCCCGCAGCCGGCGCAGTTCGGCGGCCAGCCGCCGGCGGCGGACGGTGGGGCTGGCGGGCTCGGGCACCGGTTCCACGCTCCTGGCCATTCACCGGAATTTCCTGTATCGGGGTCAATGCTAACCCTGGGCGACCAGCCCCAGACAGATGCGGCGCACGATTCGGGTCAACGATCAATTTAGCTTTCAGTGCAAGTTGCAGATGGACCCGGAGCCCTGCCTGAACGTGGTCGCGTGATCTTCGGCAAAAGCGGCGGCCGGGCCCGGCGTGCCGATCTGCGGCCCGCGTGCCGCCGGCCACGGTCACCCCGCGTCACCGTCCCGGCCGGGCCGCCACCATCCACCTGTGGATGGAGAACGGCCAGCCCTGGCGCAAGGCCAACTGGCTGACCGGTCTGCCGGACCGATCTCCCACTCACCCCGATGACCAGGCACAATTGGTGATCACGGGGGCGCATGGGTAGGAGGAAGTGATGGCGCGAGTTATCTGGAGCGGCGCGCTGGCCTTCGGGCTGGTCAACATCCCGGTCGGGCTGTACGCCGCCACCGAGGACCGGACCGTCCACTTCAACCAGTTCCAGAAGGGGACCAGCGATCGCATCCGCTACAAGCGGATCAACGAACGGACCGGCGAAGAGGTCCCGTTCAAGGAGATCGTCAAGGGCCGCGAGGTCGACGAGGACACCTACGTGCTGGTCACCGACGACGAGCTGGAGTCGGTCGAGCCGGGCCGGACCCGGACCATCGACATCACCGACTTCGTCGACCTGTCCGAGGTGGACCCGATCTACTTCCAGAAGACCTACTACCTGGCCCCGCGCGGGGACGGGGCCGACCGCTCGTATGAGCTGCTGCACCAGGCCATGTCGGCCACCAACCGGGTCGGCATCGCGACCCTGGTCATGCGGAGCAAGGAGTACCTGGTCGCGGTCCGGCCCCAGGAGAAGATCCTGGCCCTGGAGACCATGTACTTCGCGGACGAGATCCGCGACCCGGTCGAAGCCACCGGCTACGAGCCGGCCGGCCTCACGGCCAAGCCGCGCGAGGTGACCATCGCCCGCCAGCTCATCGAGTCGATGACCACCGACTGGGACCCCGAGCGGTACCGCGACACCTATCGCGAGCGGGTCGAGGAGCTCATCGAGAGCAAGCGCAACGGCGAGGAGATCGAGGCCGCGGCCCCGGCCCCGCGCGCGTCCAAGGTCGTCGACCTGACCGAGATGCTGCGCCAGAGCGTGGAGCAGGCCAAGGGCCGCGGGGCCAAGGACCAGAAAAAGGACGCCGCCCCGTCAACCTCTTCCCGCTCGTCTCGCCCTTCCCGCTCCTCTCGCTCGTCCCATTCGTCACAGGACGACGAGCAGGACCTGTCCGAGATGAGCAAGACCCAGCTGACTCAACTGGCCGGGGAACTGGAGATCTCGGGCCGGTCCAAGATGACCCGTGACCAGCTGGAGCAGGCCATCCGCCGGGCCCGCCGGCCCAAGGCGGTGTCCTGAGCTAGGGTCCTGCCATGACGGTCAAACTCATCGCCCTGTACACCCAGCCGGACGACCCGGACGTGTTCGAGCAGCACTACCGGGATCAGCACCTGCCGCTGGTGCACGCCTTCCCCGGCCTGCAGAAGGTCGAGACCGGCCGGATCGTCGCCGAGGCCGACGGCGGAGCCATCCTCTGGCACCGGGTCACCGAGATGTACTTCGCCGACCGGGACGCGCTCGACGCCGCCCTGGCCAGCAAGCACGGCCAGGCCGCGGCGGCCGACTACGCCAAGATCGCCCCGCCCGGGTCCCGGCTCCTGGTCCAGTCCCTGGATGACTGAGCCGGGCCGTCGTCAGCCCAGCCCGCCTCAGCCCAGCCCGGCCACCAGGTCCACGGTCAGCTCGTCCAGGCCGGCCAGCACGGCCTGAGCCCGGGCCAGCGCGTCGGGCGCGGGCGGGTACTCCGGCCGCGGCACCGCGATGACGTGCAGCCCGGCCGCGGCCGCGGACCGCAGCCCGTTGCTGGAGTCCTCCACCGCCGCCGCCCGCTCCGGGGCCACGCCGAGCCGGGACGCCACGGTCAGGTAGACGTCCGGGGCGGGCTTGCCCCGGGCCACCTCCTCGGTAGAAACAGACACCGTGACCAGCGGCGCGATCCCGGCCGTGGTCAGCACGGTGTGGATCAGCGCGGGCGGCGAGGAACTGGCCAGCCCCACCGGCCACCGCTGCGCCATCCGGCGGACCGCCTCGACCGCCCCGGGCAGCAGCGGCAGGTGGTGCTGGTACTGCCCGGCCATGGCCCGGATGACCAGCCGGGCCACCTGGTCCGGGGGCAGCCCGATGCCCAGGTCCTCGCTCAGGTAGCGGGCCCACTCGTGGGTGCTCATCCCCATCAGGCGCTGCTGCGCGTCATCGGCCCAGTGACCGCCGTACCCCTCGACCAGCCCACGCCGCACGTGCTCCCAGACTGGCTCGGAGTCGATCAGGACCCCGTCCAGGTCGAACACCACCGCCTCGATCATCGGCTCACCTCTCGCTCCGGTTAAGCTGCCCCGGTGCCCACGCTCAATTTTCGCGACCTGCCGCTGAGCCCGCTCACCCGGGCCCTGGGCCTGATCATCGACGACCTCGGTAACGATGGCGACACCGAGCAGGGCTGCACCTGGCTGACCGGGCACATCGACACCGGGCCCGAGCACCACCAGCCCATGGGCATCGTGCACGGCGCGGTCTACACCGGCGCGGTGGAGACCGCCGCCAGCGTGGGGGCCACCGCGTCCGTCTACCACCTCGGCCAGTTCGCGGTGGGCGTGGACAACTTCACCGACTTCGTCCGCCCCGTCCGCCAGGGCCGCCTGCGGGTCGAGGCGCGGGCGGCCCAGCAGGGCCGGACCCTGCAGCTGTGGGACGTCAGCATCACCGACGAGGCGGGCAAGCTGGTGGCCAAGGGCCGGGTCCGGCTGGCCGTCCGGCCCCGCGAGGAGCCCTGATGCTGGACGGCCGCCCGCTGATCGACGTCCACCTGCACCCGGCCCGGCGGCCCACGGTCAAGGTGGCCTGGGACGAGTGGGCCAGGGACTACGGCGCCATCGACCAGGTCAACAGCTTGTACGACGCTGACGGCACGGTGGTCCCGGAGCGGTTCGACGCCCTGCTGGCCGGCGAGGGCGTGGACGTCGCCGTGGTGCTGGCCGAGTACAGCCCGCGGGTGACCGGCGTCCAGGCCATCGAGGACATGGTGCCGCTGGCCGCCCACAACCCGGACCGGATCAAGGTCGCCGCCAACATCAACCCGCATCTGCACTACCCGGTCGAGGACGAGCTCCAGCGCCAGCTGGACCTGGGCGCGATCGCGCTCAAGATTCACCCGGTCCACGCGGGCATCTGGGCCAACGACCGGTCCCTGTACCCGGCCTACGCCCTGGGCCAGGAGGCCGGCCTGCCGGTGGTGGTGCACTGCGGCACCAGCACGTTCCCGGGCGCGTCGAACACCTTCGCCGACCCGGTCGTGCTCGACGACGTGCTGCGCGACTTCCGGCGGCTCAACCTGGTCCTGGCCCACGGCGGCCGCGGCTGGTGGTACGACGCGGCCGCGTTCATGGCTCTGGCCAGCGACCGGGTGTGGATCGAGCTGTCCGGCCTGCCGCCGTCCCGGCTCCGCGAGTACTACGCCAAGCACCACTGGGGCCGCCTGACCCGGCGCATGATCTTCGCCACCGACTGGCCCGGCATCCCCGGCATCGCCCGCAACGCCCGCGCGGTCGCCGCCCTCTGCCCCGACGAAGAAACCACCGACCTGGTCATGTACGCCAACGCCTGCCAGGTCTACCACCTGGACCCCCCGAAGTAACCGCCCCCGCCCCACGGACCGGTGGACATCCAGAGCTGGGCAGGCTTTTCCGCAGTATCTGCGGATTTCCCTTCCCAGCCCCCCCGAATCCCGGCCAGCGCGCGGAGCGAGCCCCACTGCCGATGCAATGGTTACTTCGCCCCGGCTATCACCGGTGCAAAGTAACCATTGCCCTGGTGGCCACCCCTCACCGCGACAGCCCTGGCTCGTTCCGCGGCGGCCCCCTACTCCCTCACCGACAGCCCTGGCTCGTTCCGTGGCGGGCCCCCGCCCCTTACCGCCCGTTCTGGTCCGGGCGGAAGATCAGGCAGTTGCTGGTGGCGTGGGCGAACAGCTTGCCGTCGGCGTTGGTCAGCCGGGCCGTGGCCAGCGCGGTGCGGCCGCCGATGTTCTCCACCGTGCCCTCGCACACCAGGCGCCCGGTGGCCGAGGTGATCGGCCGGATGAACCGGACCGACAGGTCCAGCGACGTGTAGTAGGCCCCGGCCGGCAGCAGCGTGTGCACGGCGCACCCGCAGGCCGAGTCGCACAGGGTGGCGTAGACCCCGCCGTGCACCGAGCCGATCGGGTTGTACTGGTACTCAGTGGGTTCGAACGCGAACACCGCCCGGCCCGGGTCGAACGCCACCGCCTCGAAGCCCAGAGTCGACATGATCGGGGGCGGCGGCAGCGTGCCCGCCGCGATCTCCCGGAAGAAGGCCAGCCCGTCGAGCTGGCGCGCGACCGCCGCCGAGACCGACGGGTCACCCCACTGGTAGGTCCGCGTCCGCTCGTGGTGGTTCGGCTCGGGGGCGGCCGGCGCGGTCTGCGGGGCTGACGACGATGGCAGGCTCACGTGCTGGTTCCTCCTGGAGGCTGGGGATCTGGACGTGGACGCAGACGTAGGGCCCGGTGCGGCCGTACCGGGCGACCGGGAAGTAGTGCTCGATCAGGGCCAGCATTTCCCGGTTCTCAGCCAGCACGTCCATCATGACCGTGGAAGCGCCCCGGGCCCGGGCCCGGGTGGTCAGGCCCCGGATCAGCGCCGACCCCGCGCCCCGGCCCTGATGGGCGTCGGCCACCACCACGCCCAGTTCGGTCACGGCCCGGCCCGCGTCGTCGTGGGTGTCGGTGGCCATCCCGTGCCCGATGACCACCTCGTGGCCGGGGCCGGCCTGACCCGCGGTCACCACCAGCGCGTCCACCCGCTCACCGCGGGCGGTGACGCCGCCGGTCATCCGGCTCAGGAAGGCCGGGGTGACGGGCAGCGTCCCCGCGAAGAAGCGCAGGTACCGGGTGCGCAGCGACAGCCCGGTCAGGAACACCCGCAGCGTGTCCGTGTCGGCCGCGCTGGCGGGCCGGACCCGCCACTCCCGGGTTCCCGCCGCCCCGGTCACCTCCGCTGGCCGGGTCCCGCAGCCCGGCCCGCTCGCATCCGCTGGCCCGGTCCCACCGGCCAGCCCTGTCACACCTGTCGGCCCCGTCACACCCGCCACGGCCGCCACCTCCACCCCGCCCCCCGGCTGAGTTCCGTTCACAGACTCAGCATGGGCCCGGATTGCTGAGTCTGTCAACCAGACTTAGCATGTCGGCATGGCACAGCCCTGGATCCTGGATTACGACCCGGCCAACTGCGCGGTGGCCGCCACCGTGGGCATCATCGGGGAGAAGTGGACGTTCCTCGTGCTCCGGGAGGCGTTCAGCGGCGTCCGCCGGTTCGCCGACATCCAGCGGCGCACCCAGGCCCCCCGCCAGATCCTCAGCGACCGGCTGTCCCGGCTGGTCCACGAGGGCCTGCTGCGCCGCGTCCCGTACCAGGAGGCGGGCCAGCGGGCCCGGCACGAGTACCGGCTGACCGACAAGGGCCTCGACCTCTACCCGATCATGGTGGCGCTGATGCACTGGGGCGACCAGTACGCCGAGGGCCCGGCCGGCCCGCCGCTGCTGCTGGCCCACCGGGGGGACTGCGGCGCGCCGGTCCGGCTGCACCTGGAGTGCGACGCCGGCCACCAACTGGACTCGGCCCGCGAGGTCACCACCCAGCCCGGACCGGGGGCCCGCCGGATCGCCTGAGTCCCGCCCGGGCTGACCGGCTGCGGGTCAGGCGACGCGGCCCCGCTCAGCCGACGGGCAGGGCGTCGGTCAGCTTCTTGCCCGCTTTGGCCCCGGCCTTGGTCACCGCGCTGGCCTTGCCCGCCGCGACGCCGCCCTTGGCGGTCAGCTTGGCGGTGCGGGAGGAGGTCCGGGATGCGGCCCTGGCCGCCGCCCGCGCGGCCTTGGCCTGCGCGCGGGCCGCCTTCGCTTCCGCCTTGGCCGAGGTGGCCTGAGCCCCGGCCCGTACGCTCTTGGCGGTGAGCGCGGCTTCCCGCTTGGCGGTCTCGGCCGCGTGCCGGCTACGCCAGGCCACGGAAGGATTGCCCGCTGTGTCACCGGCCGCGATGAGCAGGCCGCCCAGCATGCTCAGGTTCTTGAGGAAGTGGATCTTCTGCTGGGCCCGTTCCTGCTTGTCGTCGCTCTCCCAGAACCGGTGACCGGCGGCGGTGGTGGGCAACAGGGTGGCCGCGAGCGCCGCGGCCGACAGCCGCGGGAACTTGCCGATGGCCAGCAGCGAACCCGCCACCACCTGCACCGCGCCGTTGATCCGCACCGCCTGCTCCACCTCGTCCGGCACGGCGGGGATCCGCTCGGCCAGCGGCCGCACCACCTTCTCCGCGGCAGGCGCCTTGGTGTCCGGGTGCAGCAGGGAGTCGAAGCCCTGAAGGATGAAGATGGAGGCCAGCATGGGCCGCGCGACAGGTCGAAGTACAGCCATGCCCGTGCGGATGCCCCGAACGGCGGGTATCTAACCCTCCTGTTGGGCTAAAGCTGCGATCGGCCGCCCTGGCTACGGCTGCGATCAGCTGCCGTCGCCCGGCCGCTCCGCCCGGCGAGGGTCGCGCCGGTGATCAGCCTCGCAGGCCCTAACCGGCGCATAACCCGCTGAAACACCCGATATCTCCGGGCAAAACTGGCTCTCCCGGGCCGCGGGCCGGCCCCGCGCACGGATAGATCGTTCTCAATAAGCGCCGGCAGGTGTCAGGACGACGGATTTCGGACAGACTAAGGCGATGAACATCGAGGTGACGCGCATCCTCGGCGACGGCAGCATCCGTCGCGCGAGCGTCCAGCCCGAGGAACGCGCGGACGCCGACCGATGGCGCCAGCTGCTCGACCGCGCCAACCTGGAGCTGCCGCCGCCCTACAACCCGGACCCGGGCCGGCCGGTGTATCAGGTCAGCGACGGCCAGCACTCCATCCAGGTTGCCGAGCGCGGCCTGGTCGGCCCCCTCCGGGACCTGGTCGCCGCGGTGCTGGCCGAGGGCTCCGACGTCGAATAGCCCCGGAGCCGGCACTATGTCTGGGGCAGCACCTGGGTCTTGAGCCCAGCGCCGGAACTGAACCGGTCAATGGCGGCCGCGTAATCCTGTAGCGGCAGCCGGTCGGTGATGAACGTCCGCGGGTCCAGCACTCCCGACGCGAACAGCTCGGCGGCCCGCTCGTAGCTGTGCAGCACGGCCATGGACCCGGTGATGGTGATTTCCTTGTTGTAGATCCGGAACGGATCGATGGTGACCCGGGTCGCGTAGTCGGCCACCCCGAACTGCAGGAACGTCCCGGCCGGGCCGACCCGCTCCAGACCGTCCTGGATGGCCCGGCCGTTGCCGGTGGCGTCGACCACCAGCTCCCAGCCGTGCGGCCGGGTGAGCTCGCCGGCGGACGCGGCCACCCGGCTGGCCCCCAGGCTCGCGGCCAGCTCCCGGCGGTCCGTGCTCAGCTCCACCACGTCCACGCTGACCGCGCCGGTGCGCTGGGCCAGCGACAGCATCATCAGGCCCATGGTGCCCGCGCCATAGATCAGCACGTGCGCCCCGAGCTGGCTCTTGAGCACGTCGTAGCCGCGCACCGCGCAGGACAGCGGCTCGATCAGGGTCGCGTCCTCAGTGGCGATGTGCTCGGGCAGCCGCACGCAGTTGGCCGCGGGCACCGCCACGTACTCGGCGGCCCCGCCCGGCTCGGTGACCCCGATCCCGCCCCACTGCTCGCACAGGTTGTCGTGCCCGATCCGGCAGTAGTGGCACTCGTGGCAGTACAGCGACGGGTCGACCGCGACCCGGTCGCCTTCGCGCAGCGGCGGCGCGCTGCCGATCCCGGTCACCCCGGTCCCGACCGCGCTGATCACCCCGGCGAACTCGTGGCCGGGAATGATCGGCAGCTTGGGCGCGAACTCGCCCCGCATGATGTGCAGGTCGGTGCCGCACAGCCCGCAGGCCGCGACCTTGACCACCACCTGGCCCGGGCCGGGGGTGGGATCCTCCACGGTGGCGATCTCCACCGTGCCGATGTCGGCGATGACCGCGGCTTTCATTTGACGCTCCCAGGGACAGGCCCTGGACCAGCTTGTCCTGGGCGGCGAACCCGGCGACCAGCACCGGCAGCGAGACGATGGTAAGCACGAACCGCGGTTCGTTCCAGCGCGGGCATAGGTCAAACTGAGACCTAGACGCTCATATGAGCACTAGCTACGATGCGAAAATGGGGCGGAACATGCCTGGACTGTCTGTCGACCGGCCGTCGGAGGTGGTGCTGGCGGCGCGGGCCGCGCGCCAGTACTACCTGGAGGGGCTGTCCAAGGTCGACATCGCTGACCGGCTGGGCATCAGCCGGTTCCGGGTCGCGCGGCTGCTGGACGCGGCCCGCGAGAGCGGCATGGTCCGGATCGAGATCGGCCTGCCCGGCGGCAATCTGGACGCCGGGCTGTCGGCCGAGCTGTGCTCGGTGTTCGGGCTGCGGCACGCGTTCGTGTTCAGCTTCCCGGACGACGACGTGCCCGCGCTGCGCCAGCGGCTGGGGGAGGCGGCCGGCCAGGCCCTGATGGACATCATCACCCCCGACGACGTGCTCGGCATGGCCTGGGCACGCTCGCTGAGCGGCCTCACCGCGGCCCTGAGCCGGTTCCCGCCCTGCCCGATCGTGCAGCTCACCGGGGCCGTGCCCTCACCCGACGGCAGCGACCTGCTGGACCTGGTGCGCGGGGTGGCCCGGGTCGGCGGCGGCCGCGCGCACGTGTTCTACGCGCCGATGATCGTGGCCGACCCGGAGACCGCGGCCGCGATCCGCCGCCAGCCCGACGTGGCCGACGCCTTCGCCCTGGTCCCCTCGGTGACGATCGCGATGCTGAGCATCGGCGCCTGGAAGCCGGGGCTGTCCACCATCTACGACGCGCTGACCCCGGCCGAGCGGGAGGCCATGGCCGAGATCGGCGTGCACACCGACATCGGCGGGGCGTTCTTCGACGCCGGCGGCGCGCCGCTCGCCACGCCACTCGACAGCAGGATGATCATCACGCCAGGACCGGTGCTCGCCTCGATCCCGACCGTGCTCGCCGTGGCCTACGGGGCCGGAAAGAGCTCATCGGTGCTGGCCGTTCTCCGAGGGAAGATCGTCAATGGCCTGGTCACCCACACCAGTCTCGCCCGTGCTCTCCTCGACGGCACCCGCCCACGCGGTCGTGCGGCCGCGCACGCCAGCGGATGATCCCGGCGGGGGCGCCGGGGTCGTGACCGGCGGGCCCGCCACCGACGAAGGCGTCACGCCGCTGACCGGCGGGACGGCCAACCGGGGCCTGGTCTTCCGGGTGGGCCAGACCGTCCGCCGCCCGGCCGCGCCCTACCGGGCCGCCACCCACGCCCTGCTCGCCCACCTGGTCGCGGTGGGCTTCGACGGCGCCCCCCGGCTGCTGGGGGCGGACGCCAGCACCGACACTCTTTCCTATATCGAAGGTCTGGCCGCTACGTCACCGCTAGCCGAGGAGACCCTGACCGACGCCGCCCTGATCAGCATCGCCGGGCTGCTGCGCCGCTACCACCAGGCCGCGGCCTCGTTCAGCCCGGCCGGCTACCGCTGGCCCCGGGCCATCCCGGCCCGGTTCACCACCGGCCTGGTCAGCCACAACGACATCTACCCGGCCAACTTCATCTTCCGCGGCGGCCGCGCGGTGGCCCTGATCGACTTCGACCTGGCCGGCCCGGGCGGCATCAGCTGGGACCTGGCCGCCGCGGCCCGGTACTGGTGCCCGCTGCGGGACGAGCGCGACGTCACCGACTCCCGGCAGGGGCGGGCCCTGTCCCGGTTCCGGCTGCTGCTGGACGCCTACGGGCTGACCGCAGCCGGGCGAGCCCAGGTGGCCGAGGCCGTGGTGCCCAACCACGACTGGGACTGCGCGATCATCGCCGAGGGCGTGCGGGCCGGGCACGCCGGCTTCATCGACTCCTGGAACGAGAACGGCGGCACGATGATCCGCGCTCGCCGCTGGTGCCAGGCTCACCGCCGCGCCCTGTGCGCGGTCGCGGCCTGACCGTCTAGCGGGGCGTCCGGCTGTGGCGGCGCCTGCCGAGCCGCATGCCGCCGAACACCAGGTTGGCCAGGAAGATCACGATGCCGATGATCAGCAGCCAGAACAGGCCATGCAGCACGGCGCCCAGGACGCCCAGGACGATCGCGATGATGATGATGAACAGAAACAGTGCCATGCCGGTGCCTCTTCCCCGTTACCCGCTGATTATCGCCGGGCCAGCAGGCGCTCGGTCTCGCTCGCATCATACGGCAGCTCATAGTGCCGGAACACTGCTGGCTCGTCCGGGGCCAGCAGCTCGCCGTCGGTGTCGATGGACGGCGCGTCCCGCACCAGCTTCTTGGGGAAGGCCACCTTCAGGTAGTTCGGCCCGACTATTGCCCCGGCCGTCGGCACGAACACGAGCCGCTGCCGGGACAGCATGCCGATCTTGACCGTGGCGAAGGCGTACTCGTCGGTCCGGGTGTCGACGTAGAGCGCTTCCAGCTCTCCGATCTTGGTCCCTGAGTCGTCGACCACGTTGTGGCCCCGCCAATTCCGAATGTCATCGGCCTCGAACACCATTGATTCTCCGTCCCGGTCCTTCGTCCATAGCGGGGCTAGCCGGGGGAGACTAGCTCGGAAGATATTATGCTCGCCCGCCCGCCGGTTGCTCGTGACCGGCGCGGCCGGCGGCCCGGAGGTGATCACGCAGTGTGCCGGTTGTTCGGCTTGCACGCGGGCGGCCTGGCCGACGCGGAGTTCTGGCTGCTGGACGCGCCGGACAGCCTCGACGCCCAGAGTCACCGCAACCCGGACGGGGCCGGGATCGGGTGCTTCGGCCCGGACGGCGGCCCGCGGGTCGACAAGCAGCCCATCGCCGCCTGGCAGGACACCGAGTTCGCCCGGGCCGCCCGGCACCTGCGCGGCAGCACGTTCGTGGCCCACGTCCGGTACGCCAGCACCGGCGCGCACACGCTGGCCAACACCCACCCGTTCCTGCAGGATGACCGGCTGTTCGCCCACAACGGCGTGGTGCAGGGCCTGGACCGGCTGGACCAGCGCCTGGCCGAGCTGGGCACGGCGGGCCTGGTGGCCGGCCAGACCGACAGCGAGCGGGTGTTCGCCCTGATCACCGGCGAGACCCGGCGCCACGGCGGTGACGTGGGCGCGGGCCTGGTCCGCGCGATCGGCTGGATCGCCGACCGGTTGCCGGTCTTCGCGGTCAACCTGGTCCTGGCCACCGCCACCGACCTGTGGGCGCTGCGCTACCCGGCCACCCACGAGCTCTACATGCTGGACCGCCCCGCTGGCGGCTCGGCCGGCGCGCCACTGGCGGCCCGCAGCGGCCGGATCAACGCCCGGTCGGACCAGCTGGCCGCCCGGCCGTCGGTGGTCCTCGCCACCGAGCGGATGGACGACGACCCGGGCTGGCGGCCGCTCGGCCCGGGCGAGCTGCTGCACGTCGGCCCGGGCCTGACCATCGGCCGCAGCACGCCGTTCCCGCCCCAGCCCCGCCAGCTGCTGCGCCTGGCCGACCTGGACCCGGCCGCCGCGGCGTCCCAGCACGATCAGCCCGGTAGGAGGTGAGCCGGTGTGGCCGGTTACATGCTGAGGCCGTTCCAGGGGGCGGCCTACGACTTCCACGGCGCCGAGGCGGTCATCAAGGCCTCGAGCCAGGACACCGCGGGCCAGCTGGCCGTGATGGAGTTCGTCTACCCGCCCGGCCTGGTCGTGCACTCCCACGTCCACGCGGGCGAGGACGAGATGTTCCTGCTGCTGGCCGGGGAGATGTCCGCGTTCTGCGGGCACGAGCGGTGGACCGTGGTCCCGGGCTGTTTCGTGTTCGTGCCCCGGGACGTGCCGCACGGGTTCACGGTGACCAGCGCCACCGAGGCCCGGTCAGTGGTGATCACCGGGCCGCCGCGGCTGGACCAGCAGGTGGCCGGTTACCCGCAGCTCCGGCCGGAGTGACCCTGGCCGGGTCTGGCGGCGGCCGGCCGCCGGGAGCCGGGAGCCGGCCGCCGCCGGCTCAGGGCAGCAGTTCCAACTCGCCCGAGCTGATCCGCGCGCTGACCCGGTGCGGTGAGCTGACCGCCCGCGGCACCCCGACGTGCACGTAGCCCGAGGTCACCTGCTGGCTGACCTGGTAGCCGGGCGTGGTGGCGGGCAGGTGCAGGGTGGCCTGCGCCGACGTCAGCACCAGGCTGATCCGGCGCGGCGCCGCCGCGAAGGCCGCGGCCAGGTGGCCGGAGGTGATGGTCGCGGTCAGCGCCGGGGACCGCAGACCGGTCGCGCTGACGTCGACGCTGCCCGCGGTGATCCGCACCGGGGCGCTCAGCCCGCGGATGACCACGTGCCCGGACGGCTG
Organism: Streptosporangiaceae bacterium; assembly: GCA_036495425.1. Lineage (GTDB taxonomy): Bacteria > Actinomycetota > Actinomycetes > Streptosporangiales > Streptosporangiaceae > Bog-532. The sequence continues at coordinate 36,175 of DASXMW010000037.1, forward strand.
GCTGAGCACCACCGCGGTGTGCGCGGGCACGCTCAGCCGGTAGTCCTCCGTGCACGGGCTGCCCGCGGCGCACACGTAGTCCAGGTGCAGGGCCCGGGCCGCGCGGTCGGTGCGGACCGAGGCGGCCGGGGCGTGCCCGCTCCAGTGCAGCTGCCCGGTCAGCCGTACCTGGTCCGTGCCCGAGCCGGTGATGGTGAGCTGGCCGGGCACGCCCTCCAGGTCGACCGTGGCCGCCCGGCCGGCCGTGACCGACACGGAGCGGGTGCCCGCGGCCGGACCAGGACCGGTCCCGCCCGCGCTCTGGGTGGCCGCCACCACCACGACCAGCGCCACCACCAGGGCCGCGGCCACGATGACCACGGCCGGACGGGGGGCGCGCAGGTCCCGCCAGGACCGGGGCCAGGTATTCGACGTCACGGTGGTTAAGTGCCCGGCCACCATCATTCGATGCATTAGGAAACGGCGAATACCAACGGCCCGGTATTTGTGCTGGTCAGCTGCTTTAAATGACGGTTTCAGGGCGAGTCGGTAACAGCTTCGCCGCCATTACCTGACGTGGCCGGTTAGTGACCGAATTCCCGGGTAAAACCGGGCCGCCTAACCGGGGTGGCCAGCCCCGTTCCCCCTCACAAAGCCAGGCGCCGGCCGCCTGCAGCCGGCTGACCTCGCGTTTGCCAGCCGGTGCGACCCGGGCCGCCTGCTGACCGGAAGGACCTGCCATGCTCGCCATTATTGCGGCCATTCTTTTTGCGATCGCATTCATCATCAATGCCACCAGCACGGCCGTCAGTGCCGTTTTCGACCCGACCAGCCTGCTGCTTGTCGGCCTGGCCCTGCTGGCCCTGCATCTGGTCGGGGTTGGCACTGGCTGGCGTATCCACCGCTGATTCCCGCAGCCGGTAATTGATGACGCCCGGGGTCACTCCGCTGCTGTGACCCCGGGCGTCTCTGCAGGTCACCGCGACCGCCGAAGCTCTCACGGGGTCACCATAGCGGCAATAGCCGCATCATTGGACAAACGTAACCAACCGACCTTCGATATATAGATCATAATAATAGCCGAAAATACTCTCTCCCGGTAAAATCGGCCTAGTGAGAAAAGGCGTGAGAGGCCCCTATTCGCGCAGCAGGCGTGCTATATAACTGAGGAGCCAATACTTACTGGTTGATGCGGGGAGGATGGTGCCCGTTATGTCGGGAAAGATAATTCGGCTGCGCCCGGGCAACTCGGCATTAACCGGCGAATCGCCCAAAGCCAGCGAAGCGTCGCCGTCGACGGACACGCCGGACGCCGAAGTGGTCCAGCTGCCCGGTGCCGGGCGGCACGCCCGGGCGTCAGAAACCGGCCCGCCACCGGTGCCCGCGCTGCCGATCCGGTCGGCCGAGCGCCGCCGCTGGTCGGCCGAACTGGCCGGGCCCACCCTGGCCGGCCTGGTCGTGCACGGGGTCGGCGGCATCGGCAAATCGGTCCTGGCCGCGCAGATCGCCGCGCGGGTCCCGCACCACGATCCGGACTGTGCCGTCTCCTCGCTGACCGGCGAGATCACCCCGGACACGTTCCTGGCCGCGGTGGCCAAGGCCGTGCGCCGTCACCCGCTGGCCACGGATCGGGGCGGCACCGCCGCCGAGGCGATCGCGGCCGCGGACCGGCCCGACCTGCCCTGGACCCAGCGGATGGGCCTGCTCCGCCAGCACGTGCTGGGCCGGGTGCCGGTGCTGCTGGTGCTGGACAACTTCGACGACAATCTCACCCTGGAGGCCGGCACCTGCACGATCCGGGACCCCGACCTGGTCGAGCTGCTGACGTCCTGGGCGGCCCGGCCGCACCGCGGCCGCCTGCTGATCACCTGCCGCCACCAGTTCGCGCTGCCGGACGTGGCCGGCCCCCGGATCGGGTTCCGGCACCTCGGCCCGCTGTCCCGGGCCGGCGCGATCGAGCTGGCCACCTCGCTGCCCGCGCTGAACCTGCTCGGTGAGCACGACCTGGACCTCGTGTGGCGGCTGCTGGGCGGCCACCCGCGGGCCATGGAGTACCTGGACAGCCTGCTGGCCCGCGGCGGCCGCCCGTTCACGGACCTGGCCGGCCGGCTGGCCGGGCCGGTGCTGGCCGCGGCCGGGACACCGGCGCCTCGCCCCGGCACCCCGGTCCCGGCCCCCACCGAGCTGGCCTCGCCCGCCGCCGAGACGGCCGCCCTGGCCACCGCCGGGACGCTGCTGGCCGAGCTGTTCGACCGGCTCAGCCCGGCCGCGCAGGGGCTGCTGGTCCGGGCCTCGGCCTACCGCGCGCCGATCGGCCGGGACGTGCTGCTGCTGCCGGTCGGCCACTACAGCCCGGCCGAGCTGACCAGCCTGCTGGACGAGGTCCGCGCGGCCGGCCTGCTCAAGGCCGACCCCTGGACCGACGGCGACGCCGACCCGCTGGTGGTGTCGGTGCACCCGGCCACCGCCACCGGGGTGCACGACCTGCTGGCCGCCCGCGGCCGCGGCGCCGACCTGGCCGACGCACACCGCCGCGCGGCCGAGTACTGGCGCTGGCGGCTCACCTCCTGGCCGCAGGACCGGGCCGCCCAGCGCGAGGCCAGCTTCCACCTGCTCCGGGTCAGCGAGCTGGAGCAGCAGGTGGTGGCCGAGGGCCGGCACCGCGCGCCGCGTCCCTCGGCGGGCCGGCGCCTGCGGCGGAAACTGACCCCGTACGCGGTGGCCACCGTGGCCGTGGCCGTGACCGCGTTCCTCACCGCCGCCGCCAGCGGCGCGCTGAACACCGACCGGCTGTCCTCCTCGGTCAGCACCGCGGGGCCGCCCAGCCCGGCCGTGGTGGCCCGGGACCAGACCGCGACCTGGGTCGCCGGGCAGGTCAGCCGGGACGTCATCGTGGCCTGCGACCCGGCCATGTGCACCGCCCTGCAGACCCACGGCGTGCCCGCCGGGAACCTGCTGGTGCTGCGGTCCGGGGCGTCCGATCCGCTCGGCTCCGACGTGGTGCTGGCCACGCCGGCCGTCCGGGCCCAGTTCGGCGCCCGGCTCGCCGGCGTGTACGCGCCCCAGGTCATCGCCAGCTTCGGCGCGGGCGCGCAGCAGATCGTGGTCCGCTCGGTCGCCCCGGACGGGGCCCGGGCCTTCACCACCGCGCTGGCCGCGGACCAGGCCGCCCGCCAGGCGGCCGGCCGCCAGCTGCTGCGCAACTCCCGGCTCACCATCGCCGGCCCGGCCCGGGCCGCGCTGCGCGACGGGCGCGTCGACGACCGGCTGCTGGTCACGCTGGCGGCCATGGCCGCTGACCAGTCCCTGGGCATCGTGTCGTTCGGCGGATCCGGCCCCGGCGCCGGAGCGGGCACGCCGCTGCGCACGGTCCAGCTGACCGCGACGCCGGCCGCGCTGGGCCCGATGCTCGCGTTCGTGCGGGCCCAGCGCTCGCCCTACCTGGCCGCGCACGCGGCCATCACCCGGCCGGACGGCGGGCCCGTGCTGACCATTGAGTTCGCGGCCCCCAGCCCGGCCGGCCTGCTCAACGCCCAGGCCGCTCCCTGACCGGCCGATCCGAGGGGGATCTATGAACGCACTGCCCACCGCGGCCCGCCGGGCCGCGGCCACCCTGGTGTCGCTGCTCACCGCGCTGTTGCTGCTCACCGGCCTGCTGGGGGCCGCCCCGGCCGGTGCGGCCACGGCCACCGGCTGGATCCGGCTGGCCCACCTGTCGCCCAACGCGCCCGCGGTCGACGTGTATCTGTACAACTTCGGCGACCCGGCCGCCCGGCTGGTCCTGCACCACGTCAGCTACGGCACGGTCTCGCCCTACCAGCGGGTGCCGGCCGGCCAGTACACGGTGTCGATGCGCGCGGCCGGTGCCCGCGGCTCGGCCAAGCCCATCCTGTCCACCGGCTTCGTGGTGCGCCGTGGCCAGGCGTACACGGTGGCGGGCATGGGGCCCGTGGCCGGCCTGCGGCTCCAGGTCATGGACGACACCATCGCCGCCCCGTCCGGGCACGCCCTGGTCCGGGTCATCCAGGCCTCGCTGAGCCAGCACCTGGTCACGCTGTCGCTCGGCCACCTGACCATGCGCCAGCTGGCCTTCGCCAGCGTCACCACCTACCGGGCGGTGGCCGCCGGGCACGACACGGCCAGGGTCACCGGCAAGAGCGAGCGGGCGTCGATGAACGTCCCGCTGCCGGCCGACTCGATCCACACCCTGGTCGTGCTGGACGGGTCCAAGGGCCTGCGCCTGACCGACCTGGAGGACGCGGCGGGCAGCCAGGTGGCCCCGGCCGGCGGCGCCGCCACCGGGCTGGGCGGCACCGCGCCCCGGCCCGCGCCCGGGCGCTGGCCCTGGCTGGCCGCGATCGCGGCCGGGGCGATGCTGAGCCTGGCCGGGACCCGCCGCTTCCACGCGGCCCGGTCCGGCCCGGGCCGCGGCGCGGCCCGGGCCAGCGCGCGGCCCTGATGCGCGGCGGCCGTCAGGCGGTCACGGCCCTGGCCACGCTGGTCGCCGGCCTGGCCGTGATCGCCTGCGGCTCGGTGGCCCTGGCCGTGGCCCCCCATAAACCAAGCGTCACCAGAGTCCTGGCCGCCCCGCCCATCACGACCACCACGGCCGCGGCCGCCCCGGCCATCCCGGCCGCCCCGGCGGCCGCATCGGCCCCGGTGGCGGCGCCGGTCGCGCTGACCATCCCGGCCATCGAGGTGAGCACCCCGCTCATCCGGCTCGGCCTCACGCCGTCCGGGGCCCTCCAGGTCCCGGACCGCTTCGACGTGGCGGGCTGGTACGACCGCAGCCCGCGGCCCGGCGCCATCGGGCCGGCCGTCATCGCCGGCCACATCGACAGCGTCAGCGGCCCGGCCGTGTTCTACCGGCTCGGCCTGCTGCGGCCCGGCGACCGCGTCTACGTCCGCCGGGCCGACGGCACCATGGCCGTCTTCGCCGTCACCCGGGTCGGGCTCTACCCCAAGGACCGCTTCCCGACCACCGCCGTCTACGGTGCCGCCCCCGGCCCGGAGCTGCGCCTGATCACCTGCGGCGGCACGTTCGACTGGGCCCGCCACTCCTACCTGAGCAACGTCGTCGTCTACGCCACCGCCGTCAGCTGACCGGCTCGTCCTGCTCGGCCAGGAACGCGCGGCCCCGGCCGATGCGGGCGTCCAGGTCGGCCAGGAAGCCCGCCAGCGCGGTCCGCTTGGCTTCGACCGTGGCCCGCAAGCCCTCCTGCAGGACCACGCACTCCTGGGTCAGCTGGCGCCGTTCCGCGGCGCTGGTCCGCTCGTCGTGCCAGGTGAGCCGGATCTCGGCCATCCGGTCCTCGTTGCGCAGCACGACCGCGATCTCGTCCAGGTTGAGGCCGAGCAGGGTCTGCAGTTCCCGGATCCGCTCGACCCGGGCCAGGTCGGCCGGGGAGAACCGGCGCTGCCCGCCCGGGGTGGTCGAGGCCGGCACGAGCAGGCCCAGCTGGTGGTAGTAGCGCAGGGCCCGCTCGGACACGCCGAGCCGCTGGGCCGCCGCCCCGATTCCCAGCAGCGGCCCGTCCGGCGGCGCCTCTCGTGCCTCACCCATCGGCCGCCGGCGTCCCAGCACTGGGAGCGGCAGTCCCACCGGTCCCGCCAACCCCGGAAGCCCCGCCAACCCCGGAAGCCCCATTAGCACCAGGGGTCCCGTTCGACCCGTTCGACCCGTTCGACCCGTTCGGCCCGTTCGGCCTGCTGGCCGCGGCCGGGTCCCCGATCGTGGCCGGCGCGTCCTGGCCGTCGGTGGCCAGCGGCTCCAGGCCCAGCAGGCCGCCGGACTCGGCCGCGCCCTCGGCCAGCTCCTCCACCAGCGGCTCGCTGGCGTGCAGGTAACGCTTGCCCCGGACCGCGGAGGCGATGATCGCGATCACGGTGGCGATGGCGGCGAACGTGAAGGCCAGGTGCAGGCCGTCGGCGAACGGCTGCTCGATCAGCTTGGGGAAGAACGACCGGCCGGTGATGTACGCGGCCTGGCTGGGCGACAGCTTCTGCAGGGCTCCGGTCGGGGCCAGCAACTGCTGTACCGGGTTGTAGCCCAGGAACGCGGAGAACAGGCTGCCGATCGGCGGCTCGTTGGCCACCGTGTGCGCCGCGGTGGGGTCGACGCCCGCCGCCACCAGCCCGCTGTACAGGTGCTTGGGCAGGTTGTTGGCCAAGCCCAGGGTGACGATGGTGAAGAACAGGCCCATGGAGAGCACGGTGGCCGAGTTCTGGAACGTGTTCAGCATGCCCGCGCCCGCGCCGCGCTGGTCCGGCGGCAGGCTGTTCATGACCGAGGCCTGGTTGGGGGAGAAGAACAGCCCCATGCCCACCGAGAACAACAGGATGAGCAGGGCGAACCAGATGTAGTTGAAGTTGATCGGCAGCAGCTCCAGCAGCAGGAAGCTGGCGCCGGAGATGGCCAGGCCCCCGGTGGCGAACAGCCGGGCCCCGTACCGGTCGGACAGCCAGCCGGCCAGCGGGCCGGTGATGAGGAAGCCGATGGTGAGCGGGACCATGGCGATGCCGGCCCACAGCGGGGTCTGGCTGAAGCTGTACCCGTGCTGCGGCAGCCAGATGCCCTGCAGCCAGATGATCAGCATGAACTGGATACCGCCCCGGCCCAGGGCGCCGAGCAGACCGGCGATGTTGCCCGCGGTGAAGGCCCGGATCCGGAACAGCCCGAGCCGGAACATCGGCTCTGGCACCTTGGTCTCGACCCAGGCGAACAGGGCCAGCACCGCGATACCGCCGAAGATCGAGCTCAGCACGAAGGGGCTGGTCCAGCCGGTGGGGTGGCCGCCGTAGGGGAGCAGCGAGTAAACGATGCCGACCAGCACGGCGACCAGGCCGATCGCGAACAGCGCATTGCCGATCCAGTCGATCTTGGCCTGCCGGCGCACCCCGTTGTCGACCAGCTTGAGGTAGGCCCAGACGGTGCCGAAGATCCCGAACGGCACCGAGACCAGGAACACCAGCCGCCACTCGATCGGGGCTAGGACGCCGCCCAGCAGCAGGCCGAGGAACGAGCCGGACACCGCGGCGATGCCGTTGATGCCCATGGCCTTGCCCCGCTCGTCCTCGGGGAAGGCGTCGGTCAGGATCGCGGTCGAGTTGGCGAACAGGAACGCGCCCCCGACGCCCTGGAAGATCCGCATGATGATGATCCACAACGCCCCGGCCGACCCGGTGAAGAACGTCGCCGACAGCGCGATCGAGAAGATCGTGAAGATGGCGAAGCCGAGGTTGTACATCTTGACCCGGCCGTAGATGTCGCCGACCCGGCCCAGGCTGACCACCAGCACCGCGGTGACCAGCAGGAAGCCCATGAACACCCATAGGAAGTACGAGGTGTTCCCCGGCACCAGCGGGTTGAGCTTGATCCCCCGGAACAGGTCTGGCAGCGAGATCAGCAGGATGGACTGGTTGATCGTCACCATCAGGATGCCGAGCGTGGTGTTCGACAGCGCGATCCACTTGTAGTTCACGCCCCGACGGTCCGAAGCAACCGGATCAGCCGACGGTTTTCCCGCCACAGACATACAACTCCCCAGATTCACCGACAAGCGATCATTGGCAGGTGAATCGTAACGGATGTTGACGTCAACGTCAGGTCTCAGGGTCTCGTCTGGCTCACGTCTCGGAGCCGTCGGCGATGGCCACCGCCTCTTCCTCCTCGGCTTCCTCCTCGGCCTGCTGGGTGGCCGGGGCGGCCTGCGCGGCCTGGACCCGCTCGGCCTCGCCCAGCAGCGAGTGGGCCGTGGCCAGCACGCCGATCCCCACCACCAGGGCGCCGGCCGCGATGAAGAACGGCACGTGGATGTTGATCGCCACCACCAGCCGCCCGGCCGCGTAGGGGGCCAGGCCGCCGCCGATGAAGCGCACGAAGCTGTAGGCGGCCGAGGCCACCGGGCGTTCGACCGGGGACACGGTCATCACGGCCTGGGTGGTGACGGTGTTGTTCACGCCGATGAAGATGCCGGACACGATGACCGCGGGGATGAGCACCGCCCGGTCGGTGGTCCAGATCGCGATGACCAGCACCACGAGGGCGAACGCGAACAGGTTGAGGTACATGGTGCGGGCGATGCCCAGCGAGGCCTGCAGCCGCGGCGCCCCGAACACGGCGAAGATCGCGACCAGGACGCCCCAGCCGGTGAACACCAGGCCCAGCTCGATCGGGCTCAGCTTCATCGGGAACGGTGCGTAGCCCAGGACGGTGAAGAAGCCCCAGTTGTAGCAGAGCGCGGTCAGCGACATGGTGAGCAGGCTGCGGTGCCGCAGCGCCCGCAGCGGCGCGGACAGGCTGGTCTTGTGGGCGGGTTTGGGGATGTCCTCGACCAGCACGACCGTGGCCAGCAGGGCGATGGCCATCAGGACCGAGACGCCGAAGAACGGCCCCCGCCAGCTGAGCTCGCCGAGCGTGCCGCCCAGCAGCGGGCCGATGGCGATGCCGACCCCGAGCGCGGTCTCGTAGAGCACGATCGCGCCCGCGAACCCGCCGCTGGCGCTGGCCACGATGACGGCCAGCGAGGTGGCGATGAACAGCGCGTTCCCCACGCCCCAGCCGGCCCGGAAGCCGATGATGGCGTTGATGCTGGGCGCGGCGCCGGCCGCCGCGCTGAAGATCACGATCAGGATCAGCCCGGCGATCAGGGTCTTCTTGGCCCCCAGCCGGCTGGACACCCAGTTGGTGATCAGCATGGCCACCGCCGTGACCACCAGGTAGCTGGTGAACAGCAGCGTCACCTCGCTGGGCGAGGCGTGCAGCTTGTTCGAGATGGCCGGCAGGATCGGGTCGACCAGGCCGATGCCCATGAACGACACCACGCAGGCGAAGGCCACCGCGAACACGGCCTTCGGCTGCTTGAACGGGTTCGCGACCGGCGCGGCCCCGGGTGTGGCCCTCATGCAGTGCTCCGTTCTGTTCCGTGCGGTGAGGTGCGGGTGCGGTCGCGCTGGCTGGTCAGGGCGTCCATCGCGGGCAGGGCGGCGGCCAGCGCGGCCTGATCCCCGGGGCTGAGCCGGGCCAGCATCCCGGTCAGCTGCTCGGCCCGGGCCCGGCGCCGCCGGGCCAGCAGGGCCGAACCTTCGGCGGTGATCCGGACCTCGACCACCCGCCGGTCGTTCGGGTCGGGCGACCGGGTGACCAGCCCGGCCTCCTCCAGCCGGACGGCCAGCTGGGTCATGGCCGGCTGGGTCACGCCTTCCTGGACGGCCAGCAGGGTCAGCCGGCAGGGGCCCGACCGCTCCAGCGTGGCCAGCGTGGCCGCCGCCGTGAACGACAGCCCGTCCGGCGGCGTCAGCCAGCGCAGCAGGCTCAGCAGCCGCTCGATCCCGGCTGCCACCCCCATGGCCAGCTCGTCCCGTGGCGCCACCCCGGCCGCAGCGGCCCCGGCAGGCGGGCCTGCAACGGCCCCGGCAGGCGGGCCCGCAGCGGCCCCGGCGGCCCCTTCCGCCGCATCCACAGCGGCCCCGGCCGTCCCCTCTCGCGAATCCATAAGTTATTTATATCATTCTCTTATATATATCCGGTACGGGCGCCGGGCAGAGAATCGCGTTGCGGCCGGTTTTACGATTGGTAGGGGGTGGAAGGCGGCGTGGCCGCCGTAGCCGGCCACGATCTACGTCACGCGGGGTGAGCGTATGTGGCGGACAGAGGACAGGCTTCCGGGATGCCTGACCGGGAAGTAGGCGACGGCCGCGAGCCTGGCCAGCCGGAATCGCCCGGGCCTGGCCAGCGGTTGCTCGCCCGTAACCGGGGCTTCTTGGGCCGCCGGCTGCTGATCGCGGTGGCCGTGGCCGTGCCCATGGCCGAAGCCGCGGCGGTCGACGCCACCGCGCCCGGCGCCCGCGCCCTGTCACCCGAAGTGACGGCGCTGGCGCCGCTGGCCGTGTTCCACGACCTTCGCTGGCTGTTCGGGCTGGGCGGCACCTGGCCCCGGTTCATGCTGACCCTGCTCGCGCTGGTGGCCGCGCGCAGCGTGCTCGACGCCGTGCTGGCCTGGCTGGCCTGGCCGCGGGAGCTGGCCCGGCCCCGGCCCACCTTGCTGCTCGGGTCCAGCGCCGCGCTCACCATCTGCGCCGTGCTCCTGCTGTCCCCGCTGGTGGCGCTGGTCTTCGGGGTGGCCCTGCTGCCGTTCTCGTGGCCGTTCCTCGGGGTGCTCCCGGTGCTGATGCTGTACGCGCTGCTGCTCAGCCACGGCAGCGCGGCCAGCTGGTGGTGGCGGACGCTGCCACCGCTGCGGGCGGCGGGCTGGGTGCTGGCCGAGTTCGTGGTCATGTCGGCGGCCGCATTGCTGATCAACCGGGTGCCGGCCGGCTGGGCCATCCCGGTGGCGGGCCTGGCCGGGGTGGTCAACGCGCGTGCCTGGTACGGCGTGACCACGTCGCTGACCAGCCCATTGACCCGGTCGCTGAGCATCGCGCCGGGCACCCAGGCCGCCGCCCTCAGCCCGCCCCCGCTTGTGCCCGCGCCCCGGCCCTGGTCCGCCGCCACCCGCCGCCTCCCGGTCGCCCCGATGGCCGTGATCCTGGCCATCGCCCTGGTCCTCGGGGTGGCCCGGGCCGGCTTCGCGGTGGCCTCGGCCCCGCACCACGACGGCCACTCCCGGGCCAGCACCAGCGGGAAACCCGCGGCGGCCCGCTCGGCGGCCGCGGAGCTGCCCCCGGTGCTGGAGGTCCGCGGCTTCGGCTCGTCCTGCTGCTCCTCCGCCACCACGCTGCGATCCATCGGGGGCGGCGCGGTGGCCGAGCAGTTCTCCTACCGGGGCCTGAGCGCCGCCGGCTGGCCATTGCCGCAGCAGGCCGCGGCCAGCGACCTGCCCCTGTCCCAGCTCGGGGACCGCATCGCGGCCCAGGTCGAGCGGATGCACGCCGCGACCGGGCGCCCGGTCGACCTGGTAGCCGAGAGCGAGGGCACGCTGGGCGTGTACGCGATGCTGGCCCGGCACCCGGACGTGCCCATTGGCTCGGTGGTGCTGCTGAGCCCGATCGTCAACCCGGGCCAGGTCAGCTACCCGTCCGACGATCGCGACGCCCGCGGTGACGTGCCCGGCTACGCGCTCCAGGCCGTGGTCTGGTTTGTCGGCGGCCTGTCCCCGTTCGGCACCTCGGGGGCGGAGAGGCTGATCAACTCGGTCAACCAGGTCGGCGCCCGCTACGCCCAGGCCGCGATCCAGGAGAACCGGCTGCACCCCAGGCGCTGGCTGGCCGTGGTGCCGCTGGCCGACAGCCTCACCCTGCCGGCCTGCCAACTGCCCGCGCACACCATGGTGGTGGCCGCGCTGCACGGTGGCCTGCTCGGCGATCCCGGGGTCCGGGGCACGGTGCGCGACTTCCTGGCCGGCCGCCCGGTCAGCACCGGGTCCCCGCTGGCGACCGCGGCCGAGGTCGTGGCCCAGGCGGCCAGCGCCTGGCGGATGCCCCAGCTGTCGCCCCCGGCCACGCCGTGGTGCACCAGCCG
>DASXMW010000038.1:0-2643 GCA_036495425.1 Streptosporangiaceae bacterium
CGTACATGTTGGTGTCCACGTCGCGGACGATCGGGTAGGAGATCTCGCCCGGGGTGTCGGCGAACAGGGCGATGGGGCCGACGCTGATCATCTGGTGCACGGTCGGGGTCAGCGCCAGCCGGGCGCCGGCCATCCGGGCGATCCGCGGCGACCACACCCCGCAGCAAATGACGACGTTATCGGTCTCGATCTCACCCGCCGAAGTCGAGACGCCCCGCACTCGGCCGCCGTCCAAAGAAATACCCAGCACCTCGGTGCCGGCCAGCACGGTGAGCGCACCGGACCGCTGCGCGCCCTCGCGCATCAGCGTGCCGGCCCGCAGCGAGTCGACCACGCCCACGGTCGGGAAGTGCGCGCCGCCCAGGATGACGGACTCGTCCAGGTAGGGCACCAGCTTGTTCACCTCACCGGGCGAGAGGATCTCGGCCGGGATGCCCCACGACTTGGCCTGGGAGCACCGCCGGCCAGGCCAGCAGCGCCATCCACCGTGATGCCCAGGACCTCGGTGCCGGGCAGCACGGTGAGCGCGCCGGACCGCTGCGCGCCCTCGCGCATCAGCGTGCCGGCCCGCAGCGAGTCGACCACGCCCACGGTCGGGAAGTGCGCGCCGCCCAGGATGACCGACTCGTCCAGGTAGGGCACCAGCTTGTTCACCTCACCGGGCGAGAGGATCTCGGCCGGGATGCCCCACGACTTGGCCTGGGAGCACCGGCGGCGCAGCTCGATCATCCGCTCCGGCGTGCGGGCCACCTCGATGCCGCCGCTCTGGGTGAACACGCCCAGGTCCTGGTACTGCTCGGTGCTGTCCGTGGTCAGGTCGAACATCATCTTGGAGTACTCGATGGGGAAGATGAAGTTCGAGGCGTGGCCGGTGGAGCCGCCCGGGTTGGGCATGGGGCCCTTGTCCACCAGCACCAGGTCCCGCCAGCCGAGCAGGGCCAGGTGGTGGACCAGGCTGTTGCCGACGATGCCGGCCCCGATGATGACGGCGCTGGCCCGCGCCGGAGTAGCCGGAATATCACTCATGAATCTCATCCCGCCAGTCGCTGTGGGTTGTCGGTTCCGGTGCGCTCCAGGGCGGCCCGCCGCCACTGCTCGGCCTGCTGGAGCTGGTTGAAGGTGAACAGGTGCAGTCCGGCCACGCCCGCGTCCGGCGCGGTGATCACCGGGGCCGCGCGGTCCAGCAGCCGGTCCGGGCTGTAACCGCCGGGCACCCAGAAGCGCAGGATCCAGCCGGGGTGCCGGGTGATGAACCGGGCCGACTCCGACGCGCCGGCCACCGCGGCCATCCGCAGCAGGCGGGTCCGCTCGGCCGGCCCGGCCAGCCCCACGTAGAGCGGCAGGGTGACGCCGCGGGCCCGGATCCGCTGGATCCACCGGCCGAGCTGGGCCGCGTCGAAGCACACGTTGCTCACGATGTAGGTCGCGTACCTGCGCTTGTCCCACATGGCCTGGATGGTGACGTCGTCGTGGATCTTGGGGTGGCTCTCGGGGTACCCGGTGATCCCGGTCCGGGCGAACGGGTTACCCATCGCGGCCAGCCGTTCCAGCAGCGGCAGCGCGCCCTCGAACGGCCCGGCCGGGTGCGAGGCGTCCCCGCCCGGCACGAACACGTCGTCCACCCCGGCCGCCAGCAGCCGCTCGACGATCTCGGTCAGGTGCGCGTCGCTGGCCACCGACCGGGCGGCCAGGTGCGGGACCACCCGGTAGCCGCGGCCGGCCAGCTTCTCGGCGAGCTCGACGGTCGGCTCCAGCCCCTTGACCGGCGAGGCGGTGACGGTCACCGTCATCCCGGCCGGCACCCACTCCGCAACCGCCGCTTCGGTAGCGCGAGCGGGGATCACCTCGAAACGCGGCCGGGAAAGGAAACTGTGCAGCAAGTCGGTCACGCCGCCCACGGGACCGCCTCGCAGACCAGCGCCGCCAGCGCCCGCTCCAGCCGCGACACCCCGGTGTCGACCCGGGTCAGCGGCAGGCCGAACATCCCCGCCACCCGCTCCGCCTCCGCCGCCAGCGCCGGGGTCGGCTCCTGGGCCAGCCAGACCAGCCGCCGGTAATGCCCGAAGTAGTCCGGCCACAGCTCCGGGTACCGGTCCAGGCCCAGCTCGGCCAGCACCAGCCGGCCGAAGCCGCGCAGCAGGAAGTCGGTCAGCACGTAGGTGCCCGGCTCGGCCTCGAACATCGCCGCCAGCCGGGACGCCCCGGCGAACACGTCGTAGCAGTGCAGCCCGGGCAGCCGGCGCAGCCCGTACCGGGCGCACAGCTCGTCCAGGGCGCCGTAGGTGCCGCAGTCGGCGTAGGCCATGGCGACGGTGCGGCCAGCGTCCAAGGCACGCACCACGTACCGTTCGGCCAAAATAATGATCTTTTGCGGCCGGTTGTGCAGGACCGCGGGCAGGGACCGTACGGCGACCGGCCAGCCGCGGCGCGCCACGATCTCCCGGACGTGCCCAGCCAGGGCCCCGCAGGCGAGGACCTCAACCTGGGGGGAAGCTGAGCTGTTCGACGAAGCGGTCGTTGAAGTCGGCGCGGTCGGAGAGCTCGACATACCTCACCTCCTCCAGCAGGGCCAGGCCGCCCGCCCGCTCGCGCAGGCTGAGCAGCGCCATCTTCGCCCCCTCGCCCGCCACGTTGCCGGCCGGC
>DASXMW010000039.1:0-21369 GCA_036495425.1 Streptosporangiaceae bacterium
ATCCCGTCCAAGACGCTACGCGAGGCGATCCTCTACCTGACCGGCCTGGACCAGCGCGAGATGTACGGCCAGAGCTACCGGGTCAAGGAGGACATCACCGTCGCCGACCTGACCGCGCGCACCCAGCACGTGGTGAGCCGGGAAGCCGACGTGGTGCGCAGCCAGCTGACCCGTAACCGGGTCACGATCCTGCCCGGCCTGGCCCACTTCACCGAGCCGAACGTGATCGAGATCGACCGCGGCACCGACGGGACGAGCCGCCGGATCAGCGCGGAGAACATCATCATCGCCACCGGCACCCGGCCCGCCCGGCCCGCCAGCGTGGCCTTCGACGAGAAGACCATCATCGACGCGGACGGCATCATTCACCTGGACAAGGTGCCGCGGTCGATGGTGGTGTGCGGCGCCGGGGTCATCGGCATCGAGTACGCCTCGATGTTCGCCGCCCTCGGCACCAAGGTCACCGTGGTCGAGCAGCGCGAACGGATGCTGGACTTCTGCGACCTGGAGGTGGTGGAGGCGCTCAAGTACCACCTGCGCGACCTGGCGGTGACGTTCCGGTTCGGCGAGACGGTTTCCGCGGTCGAGGCCCACCCGCAGGGCGCGCTGGCCCTGCTGGCCAGCGGCAAGAAGATCCCGGCCGACACCGTGCTGTACTCGGCGGGCCGCCAGGGCCAGACCGAGGAACTCAACCTGGAGGCGGCCGGCCTGGCCGCCGACAAGCGCGGCCGGATCAAGGTGGACGAGAACTACCAGACCGAGGTGCCGCACATCTACGCGGTCGGCGACGTGATCGGGTTCCCGGCCCTGGCCGCGACCTCCATGGAGCAGGGCCGGCAGGCCGCGCACCACGCCTTCGGCGAGCCGGTGCACACCGCGCACCTGCTGCAGCCGATCGGCATCTACTCGATCCCGGAGATCAGCTTCATCGGGCAGACCGAGGACCAGCTGACCGAGGCCTGCATCCCGTTCGAGGTGGGCGTGTCCCGGTACCGGGAACTGGCCCGCGGGCAGATCATCGGGGACTCCTACGGCGTGCTCAAGCTGCTGGTCTCGCCGGAAACCCGCCAGCTGCTCGGCGTCCACGTGTTCGGCACCGGAGCCACCGAACTGGTGCACATCGGGCAGGCCGTGATGGGCTGCGGCGGCACCGTCGATTACCTGGTCGACGCGGTGTTCAACTACCCGACGCTGGCCGAGTCCTACAAGATCGCCGCGCTGGACGCGACCAACAAGATGCGCGAGATCACCCGGCTGTCCAGCGATCTGCCCGTCTGACCGGAACGGTGTGACGCACGACGCAGCGGCCGGGAATACCTCTTATGGCAGAATGCTTACCAGTACGTAGCGTGCTCCGGGGTCGGTGAAACTCCGAACCGGCGGTGACAGTCCGCGACCCAGCGCCCATGAAAGGGCTCTGGTTGACCCGGTGGAACTCCGGGACCGACGGTTAAAGTCCGGATGGGAGGCAGCACGCGCGCGGCGGGCATGAGCTCGGCGTGCTGGATGCGTTCGCGCGCATTCTGCCCGCGCACCCCCGGAGCCAGGAGAAGGCCGGCTCCGAGGAGGGAAGCGCGGATGTTCACCGGAATCGTGGAAGAGCTGGGTGAGGTCGTCGGCTTTGACGATCTGGGCGACGCGGCCCGGCTGACCGTACGCGGCCCCGAAGTGACCAGCGACGTGGCCCACGGCGATTCGATCGCGGTCAACGGCGTGTGCCTGACCGTCTCCGACTCGGCCGGTGACTCGTTCACCGCCGACGTCATGCGCGAGACACTGACCCGCTCCAGCCTGGGCGCGCTGGCCCCCGGCTCCCCGGTCAACCTGGAACGCCCCGTGCGGCTGGCCGACCGGCTCGGCGGCCATCTGGTCCAGGGGCACGTGGACGGCGTCGGTGAGGTGGTGTCCCGCCGCCCGGGCCAGCACTGGGACGTGGTCCGGATCGCGCTGCCGCCCGGCCTGGACCGGTACGTCGTGGATAAGGGCTCGATCGCGGTGGACGGCATCAGCCTGACCGTCACCGGCGTCACCGGGGACTGGTTCGAGGTCAGCCTGATCCCGGAGACCCTCAAGCGCACCACCCTGGGACACAAGCAGCCGGGAGAAACGGTCAACCTGGAGGTTGATGTGATCGCCAAGTATGTCGAGAAGCTCGCCGCCGGGACGGTGGCCCGATGACCGCCACCCCGTTCCGGCCCGGTCCCCAGCTGGACTCGGTCGAGCGGGCCATCAAGGACATCGCCGCCGGCCGCCCGGTCGTGGTCGTGGACGACGCCGACCGGGAGAACGAGGGCGACCTGGTGTTCGCGGCCGAGTCGGCCACCCCGGAGTTGCTCGCGTTCACCATCCGGCACGCCCGCGGCCTGATCTGCGTGCCCATGCTGGGCGAGGACCTGGACCGGCTCAACCTGCCCCAGATGACCAGCGACAACCAGGAGCACCTGGGCACCGCGTTCACGGTCAGCGTGGACGCCCGCACCGGCGTCAGCACCGGGATCAGCGCGGCCGACCGGTCCCGCACCATCCAGCTGCTGGCCGACCCGTCGGCGGCGGCGTCTGATTTTGTCCGGCCCGGGCACCTGTTCCCGCTCCGCTACACCGAGGGCGGCGTGCTGCGCCGCCGCGGCCACACCGAAGCCGCCGTCGACCTGACCCGGCTGGCCGGGCTGCGCCCGGCGGGCGTGGTGACCGAGATCGTGAACGAGGACGGCACCATGGCCCGGCTGCCGCGGCTGCGCGAGTTCGCCGACGAGCACGGGCTGCAGCTGATCTCCATCGAGCAGCTGATCGACTACCGGCGCCGGACCGAGACCATGGTCAGCCAGCAGGCCCGGACCACGCTGCCCACCGCCTACGGCGACTGGCAGGCCTACGGCTACCTGAACACCGTCGACGGCACCGAGCACATGGCCCTGGTCCTGGGCGAGCTCGGTGACGGTGAGGAGGTGCTGGCCCGGGTGCACTCCGAGTGCCTGACCGGCGACGTGTTCGGCTCACTGCGCTGCGACTGCGGGGTTCAGCTGGAGGCGGCCATGGCCCTGATCGCGGCCGAGGGCCGGGGGGTGGTGCTCTATCTGCGCGGGCACGAAGGCCGCGGCATCGGCCTGCTCAGCAAGCTGCGCGCCTACCAGCTGCAGGACCACGGCTCGGACACGGTGGACGCCAACCTGCAGCTCGGCCTGCCGGTGGACGCCCGCGACTACTCGACCGGGGCTCAGATCCTGGCCGACCTGGGCGTGCGCTCGGCCCGGCTGCTGACCAACAACCCGGACAAGGTGGCCGGGCTGTCCCAGCGCGGCCTGGACGTGACCCCGGTGCCGATGCCGGTGACGGTCACCGCCCAGAACCTGCGCTACCTGGCCGCCAAGCGGGACCGGCTCGGCCACACCATCGACGACCTGCCGGCCCGGCCGCAGGCCGGGACGGACTCCACGAGGGAGTCGGCGTGAGCGGGACCGGCCGGCCGGTGCTGGAGACCGTGGACGCCTCCGACCTGACCCTGGCCATCCTGGGCACCCGGTGGCACGCGGAGATCACCGACTCGCTGGTCGAGCGGGCCGCGGCCGCCGCGGTGGCCTGCGGCATCGACGACCCGCTGGTGCTGCGGGTGGCGGGGGCGGTCGAGCTGCCGGTGGTCGCGGCCGAGCTGGCCCGCTACAACGACGCGGTGGTCTGCCTGGGCGCGGTCATCCGCGGCGGCACCCCGCACTTCGAGTACGTGTGCGACTCGGTCACCCAGGGACTGACCCGGGCGGCCCTGGACGCCGGCACTCCGGTGGGCAATGGGGTGCTCACCTGTGACACCATAGAGGACGCCCGCGCGCGAGCCGGGCTGCCGGACAGTAGCGAGGACAAGGGATGGGAGGCCGTCGTGGCGGCGCTGGACACCGCGCTCCTGCTGCGTTCCATCCGCTGTTCCGGTCCTGACCGCCGGCCGTCGCCGCCGCAGCCGCGCAGGGTCGCGGACACCGCCGCGACCCGACATTGACCCTTCCCGGTCGTCATCGTCCCGCGCCCTGAGCCTGCCCACCGAAGCGTCCTCTCGCCGTCAAGGGGTTCTGCCGTGCTGTCCCTCGTCCTGCCCAAGGGCTCGCTGGAGCGAGCCACCCTCGACCTGTTCGACGCCGCCGACCTGACCGTGCGGCGTTCTTCCGACCGCGACTACCACGCTTCCATCGACGACCCGCGCATCGAGCGGGTCCGGTTCCTGCGCCCGCAGGAGATCCCGTCCTACCTCGAGCGCGGCCTGTTCGACCTGGGCATCACCGGGCGGGACTGGATCACCGAGACCCAGGCCGACGTGGTTTCGCTGGGCGAACTGCAGTACTCCAAGGCCACCTCGCGCCCGGTCCGGGTCGTGCTGGCGGTACCAGAAGGTGCGCCCTGGAAGAACGTGACCGACCTCCCCGAAGGGGTCCGGATCTCCACCGAGTTCCCGTCGCTGACCAAGCGGTTCCTGGAGTCGCACGGGGTCAAGGCGGTGATCATCCCGTCCTACGGGGCCACCGAGGCCAAGGTCCCGGACATCGTGGACGCGATCGTCGACCTGACCGAGACCGGCTCGTCGCTGCGCAAGAACGGGCTGCGCATCCTGGACACCCTGCTGACCAGCTACACCGAGCTGGTCGCCTCCTCGGCGGCCCAGGCCGACGAGGAGAAGCGCACGGCCATGGAGGACATCGCGCTGCTGCTGCGCGGGGCCATCCAGGCCCGCGGCAACGTGCTGCTCAAGCTGAACGTGGCCGCCGAGCAGCTGAACGCGGTGACCGACATGCTGCCCGCGCTGTCGTCCCCGACCATCACCGCGCTGGCCCGGGGCAACATGAACGCGGTCGAGACCGTGGTCCCCAAGCGCGGCGTCAACACGCTGATCCCGGCGCTCAAGGCGGCCGGCGCCCAGGACATCCTGGAGATCCCCATTTCCAAGATCGTCGAATAACCAGGCCCCGGTTACAGTTGTCACTGTGTAGCGACAGTGGGGTGATCACGTGCGCGACGTCCTGACCGACATCATGAAGTGGTGGGACGCGAACGAGACGTTCGCGCTGGCCACCGTGGTCCGGACCTACCGCAGCGCCCCGCGCGAGCCGGGTGCCGCCCTGGCCACCTCGGCTGGCGAGGTGGTGGGCAGCGTCTCCGGCGGCTGCGTGGAAGGCGCCGTCTACGAGCTGTGCGGCGAGGTCATGGAGACCGGCCAGCCGGTGCTGGAAACCTACGGGGTCAGCGACGATGACGCGTTCGCGGTCGGGCTGACCTGCGGCGGCATCCTGGATATCTTCGTCGAGCCGGTCAGCCGGGAACTGTTCCCCGAGCTGGGTGACGTGGCCGCGGCGGTGGAGCGGGACGAGCCGGTGGCCGTGGCCACGGTGATCAGCGGCCCGGGGGCCATCGGCGCCCGCCGTGTCATCTACGGGGATGGCACCGTGTCCGGCTCGCTCGGGGCCGGAGACCGGCTGGACGCCGCGATTGACGACGACGCGCGGGGCCTGCTGGCCCAGGGCCAGACCGGCATCCGCCGCTACGGCGCCACCGGCGAGCGGCTCGGCGACGAACTGGCCGTGTTCGTGAACTCGTTCGCGCCCGCCCCGCACATGATGGTGTTCGGGGCCATCGACTTCGCGGCCGCGGTGGCCCGGGCCGGCAAGTTCCTCGGCTACCGGGTCACCGTGTGCGACGCCCGGCCGGTGTTCACCACCACCGCTCGCTTCCGCGACGCCGACGAGGTGATCGTGGACTGGCCGCACCGCTATCTGGCCCAGGCCGACGTGGACGAGCGCACGGTCATCTGCGTGCTCACCCACGACCAGAAGTTCGACGTGCCGCTGCTCGAGGTGGCCCTGCGCACCCCGGCCGGCTACATCGGGGCCATGGGCAGCCGCCGCACCCACGACGACCGGCTGGACCGGCTGCGCGAGGCCGGCCTGACCGAGGACGAACTGGCCCGGCTCCGCTCACCGATCGGCCTCGACCTCGGCGCCCGCACCCCGGAGGAGACCGCGATCTCGATCGCGGCCGAGCTGATCCAGCTCCGCTGGGGCGGCAGCGGCGCACCCCTCAGCAACACCGAAGGCCGCATCCACCCGGTCACCGCCGCCCGCGAGTAACCTGGCCCGGCCCGGCTCAGTCCTTCCGGCCCGAGACGGCCAGGGTGGCGCCGAGGCCGATCATGACCAGCCCGCCGGTGCCGCCGATCAGCTCCAGCCGGCGCGGCGACCGGCCGAACCAGGCCCGGGCCGAGCCCGCCAGCAGCGCCCAGGCGCAGTCCGAGACCAGCGCGATGCCCGCGAACAGTGCCCCCAGCACCAGCAGCTGCCCGGGCACGTGCCCGGCGGCGCGGTCCACGAACTGGGGCAGCACGGCCGCGAAGAACACGATCACCTTGGGGTTGCCCACCCCGACCAGGAACCCGTCGGCCACGATCCGCGCGATGCCCTTGCGTTCCAGGGTCGCGGCCAGCGCCTCGGCCAGCCGCTTCCGGTGCCGGACAGCCTGCACGCCCAGGAAGATCAGGTACCCGGCCCCGCCCAGCTTGATCACGTTGAACACCAGCACCGACCGCTCCACCAGCGGCCCGATGCCAAACGCCACCGCCATGACCTGGACGTAGACGCCGAGGGTGTTGCCGACCACGGTGGCCAGGCCCGCGATCCGGCCCAGGGCCAGGGCCCGGCTGACGGTGAATAGCACGCTCGGCCCGGGCACCACGATCAGCAGGAACGCGGTGAGCGTGAACGCGAGCAGGTGGGTGGTGGGCACGGGGCGAGCGTAAGCAGGCCGGGGTCACCGCGGCCACAGGTTTTCCGGCACCCTCGCTACCCTGGTCCCATGCCATCTGTCGCCGGGATCCTGCTGGCCGCGGGCGGGGGCAGCCGCCTGGGCCGGCCCAAGGCGCTGGTCGAGATCGGCGGCCAGACCCTGGCCGCCCGCGGCGCCGGGCTGCTGCGAGCCGGGGGAGCGGACCCGATCATCGTGGTGACCGGGGCCACCCCCGTGACCCTGCCCGGGGTGACGCTGGTGGCCAACCCGGACTGGCGCACCGGTATGGGCTCCTCGCTGGTAACCGGCCTGGCCGCCGCCCGCGACCTACCATCCGGCGGTCCGGCCGGCTGTGACGCGGTGGTGATCGCCCTGGCCGACCAGCCCCTGGTCGGCGCCGGGGCGGTCCGCCGCCTGATCGCCGCCCACGCGGCCGGGGCCGCGGTCGCGGTGGCCGCCTACGACGGCCGCCCCCGCAACCCGGTGCTGATCGCCCGCGAACACTGGGCCGAGGTGCTGGCCACCACCACCGGCGACGCGGGCGCCCGCCCGTTCCTGCGCGCCCACCCGGACCTGGTCACCACGGTCGACTGCACCGGCACCGGCCGGCCGGATGACATCGATACCCCGTCCGACCTGGCCCGGGTCATCGATTTGGTCGAAAAAACTCACGCTGGCTCGTGATCAGCGCGGGGGAGTGACCGAGGAACGGAGCACCTCATGGATCTGGGCCTGACCGGGCGGACGGCTGTGGTGACCGGCGGCAGCAAGGGCATCGGGCTGGCCGTGGTGACCGCACTGGCCAGCAGCGGAGCGCGGGTGGTGACCGGCGCCACCTCCGTGTCCCCGGCCCTGGCCGAGCTGGTCACGGCGGGCCGGGTCGAGGCGATCGAGGTGGATCTGGCCCAGCCGGACGGGCCCGCGCAGCTGGTGGCGGCGGCCGGGGACCGGGTGGACATCCTGGTCAACAACGTGGGCCGCGCCCCGGCCCGGCCGGGCGGCTTTCTCAGCATCACCGACGACGACTGGCTGGCCACCATCAACCTCGACCTGCTGGCCGCGGTCCGGGCCACCCGCAGCGCGCTGCCGTCCATGCTGGCCGCGCAGGCCGGCGTGGTGGTCAGCGTCTGCTCGGTGAATGCGCGGCTGCCTGACCCGGGCGTGCTGGACTACAGCGCGGCCAAGGCCGGCCTGGCCGCCTTCAGCAAGGCCCTGGCCAAGGAGGTCGGCCCGCACGGCGTCCGGGTCAACACGGTCAGCCCGGGCCCGGTCGCCACCGACCTGTGGCTCGGGGCCGGGGGAGTGGCGCAGACGGTCGGCGCGGCCACCGGAGCCCAGGCCGCCGACGTGGCCAGCCAGGCCGCGGGTCAGTCGCCCACCGGCCGGTTCACCCAGCCCGCCGAGGTCGCCGACGTGGTGCTGTTCCTGGCCAGCGAGCGGGCGGCCAACATCACCGGCGCCGACGTCATCATCGACGGCGGCCTGGTCCCGACCTGGTAGCGAGGGCGGCATGGTCCCGGACTAGGCCCAGACGTGCTGTACCCGGTGGGTGTTCCTGCCCGGCCCTAGGCTGACCCGCGGGGGCGGCCCGGCGCGGCCAGCCGAGGTCCTCAGGCGTCGGTGGCGGTGACGCCCCAGCTGTGGGAGACGGTCTGGCCGGGGGCCAGCACGATCACGTCCTCCCCGCTGACCAGGGCGTTGGGCGGGCAGGTCATGGGCTCGATGGCGATGGCCCGGCGGTGCCGCTCGCCGTGCAGGGTGTCGCTGGTGAACACCTGGAGCCAGCCGTAGCCGGCGCCCGCCCACATGGTGACCTGCCGGTCAGCCGAACGCACGTGCGCCAGCACCAGGCCGTCCTGAGCCCGGTCCAGCCCGGTCAGGGCGTGGTCCAGCACGGTGTCCCCGATCGGGCGCGGGTCGCGGAAGTCCACTGGCGTCCCGCTGGTGTCCTGGACCGGGCCGGACGGAATGCCGCGCTCGTCCAGGGGCAGCCAGCGGGTGGCGGGCAGCTCCAGCTCCCACTCGGCCAGCGGGGCCGGGCCCGCGGTGAAGTAGGGGTGCTGGCCGGTGCCGTACGGGGCCGGGCGGGTGCCGCGGTTGGTGGCCGACACCGTGACCTGCAGTCCCGCCCCGGCGGTGAGCTCGTACTCGGTGTCGACCTGCACGCTGAACGGGTAGCCGGTGTAGCCGTGCGGCAGGTGCCGGAGCAGCACCCGGCCGGGCTCCTGATGCATCGGCGCCCAAACCGCCCACCGGGTCAGCCCGTGGATGGCGTTGCCGTTCTTGGGCTCGCTCAGGTCCAGCTGGTAGGAGGCGCCCTCGAACTCGTACCGGCCGTGGTCGACCCGGTTCGGCCACGGGGCCAGCAGCTGCCCGGCCGCGCCGGGCGGCAGCTCGTCCGGTTCGTACCCGTACACCACCGGCTGGCCCGCGTAGCTGAGCTCGCGCAGCCCGGCGCCCAGCCCGGTCACCACCGCGTGGTAGTCACCGGCGGTCAGCTCGTACTGGTGGCCGGTGACCAGAACCGGGGGCTGCTGATCGGTGCCGGGGACGAGGCCTGATGCCTGGGAACCAGAGGTCATGCCAGCCATCCTGGCAGTGATCACCTCGCCGCGCGATGGGGGGTCGCCCCCGGCCGGCTCAGCGCCCCGGCTCAGGGCACGCTGAGCGCCAGCGCCGCCGCGCAGCCGGCCATCAGGCCCCAGGTCAGCTCGGCCCCGCTGGCCTGCTCGGCGGCCAGCAGGCGGCGGGCGGCGGGCTCGACCGGCTCCTGGCCGGCGATGCCGCCCAGCACGGCCGCCACCTCCTCCGAGGCCTGGCCGCGGGCCGCGCAGTGCAGCAGGGTGGCGGCCAGCGGCATGGTCCGCTGGTCGGCGTACCCGGTCACGGCCGCGCCCAGCCAGTCGGCCAGCCACACCGGCCGGGTCCCGCCCGCCGTGGCCCCGCCCAGCAGCCGCAGCGCCAGCAGCAGCCCGCACAGCATGCTGTCGCCGCTGGGCACCAGGCCCGGGCCCAGGCCGACCAGGCTCTCGGCCAGTTCGACCGCCCCGGCCAGGTCACCGGACGCGCAGCAGGCGGCCAGCATGGCCGGGCTGTCCTGGCCTTCCAGCCCGGGCCGGGCGGCGGCGGCCGCGAACACCCGGGCCAGCGTGGTCACGCCGTGGTCGAGCCGGGCCCGGGACAGCGGCCCGAACACCGGGCACGGATCCCACCAGCGGCGGACCTGGACCTCCAGGCCGCCGGTGAGCACCCGCTCGCCGCCCGCCCAGGCGTCGTCCCCCGGCTGGCTGGGCGGCTCGTCCGGCGCGGGCTCGAGGGTGCTGATCTTCAGCGTGACCGCGTTGGGCGGGCAGCCGGCCCCGGCCGCGGTCAGCGCGATCACTCCGGCCGGGCCGAAATCCAGGTAGCGGACGGCGGGGGTGGCGGCCAGCACACGCCCGGCCCGGAGCGGCCCCCGCAGCACGTCCAGCAGGGCCAGGATGGCCACGCCGGGAACGATCCGCTGGGCCGGGGGAGGGGCGCCCGCAGGCTGGCCCGGCCGCCGGGATCGGGGATCTCGCTCCGGCGCGGGGCGCCCTCGCCCGCTCGTCCTGCGCGGCACGGCACTCACCGTACCCCGGGTCCGGGGTGCCCGGGACCACCGGATGATGGCATAAAGGCCAGACAATAGCCGAGCCAATTGCCGGGCGGCGGCATTCGGCAAAAGAAATGCACGGTCACCGTCATCGGTAACACACCGGCCCGGACTTCCGTATCTCGAAGAATGGCGCGACGGCGGCCGGTAAAACAGAAAAGCGCCCGGTGGGGCGCTGGTTTGGCTGTGACCACGGGTTTGCCGGCCGGGCAGTTGTTTGCCGGTAACGAACTTCTTGGCCAGCGAAGCGCTGGTGAGCGCCCCGTGCTGAGATTCGGGCCGACGGGGCTGCTTGGGGAGCGGGGGACCGTCAGCCCCGCCGGCTATTGAACCCTAGCCCGTCGCGTCCCCGAGGTGGAGTCTTTTGAAAAAGACATGTGACGCCGTAAGAGTTCCGCAATAGTTGCGCTCAGTGATCGGCTTGAGGGTTTTGCGGTCACTGAGTCATCTCTGACTGGTGAGGCAGCAGAGATAACACTTTTTGGCGGGAGTTTCGGCCGTCCGGCGGTGGCGGTCAGCCCTTAGGGCCGAGCTGGCCGTTGCGGATGGCGTCGGCCGCGAGCACGCCGAACAGGTAGAAGTAGGCGGCTTCCTCGTCCTCGAAAAACCGGACCTCGTGCCGGGACTGGTCGGCCGCGCTGAACACCTCGTACCCGCCCCGGGCCCGGATCAGGCACATGGCCCCGTCGACCTCCTGGTCGACCGCGTAGGCGGACTGCGGGATGGCGGCCAGGTCGAGCAGCTGGGAGAAGATGGCCTGGGTGGTGACCCGCGGCTTGCGGGCCGCGCGGCGGCCGACGTACCGGCTGCCGCCCGGTGCCCCTTGTGTGGCTCCGGGAGCGGCCGCACCCGCGACCCCCGGGGTGGCGAGGGGATCCGGCGCGCCCGGCGAGGCGCCGGTGCGGCCCGGGACCGGGGGCGCGCTCACTTCGCTGGCGGTCGGGGCGGCGTAGGCGCCGGTGATCGCGGCCGCCTGCCGGGCCAGGGGCGGGTCGTCGTAGCGCGGGGCCGGAGCCCCGGTGGCCGTGCCCGCCGCCGGACCCGGGGCCATCCCGGGCGCCGCGCCCGGGGCCGGGGGCAGGTCCGGGCGGTTCCAGCGGCCGGTGTCCTCCGGGAACGGTGAGCCGTGCCAGACCGCGGCCGCGTCCTGGGTCTGCGGCGGGTAGGCCGGCCGCGCCGCCTCCGGGGGCTCCCAGCCCGCGGCCGGGCGGGCGCCGGTGCCCGGATGGCCGTTCCAGCCGGGCTCGTCGTGCTCCCACTCGCCCGAGGTGACCGGGCTCCAGGCCATGGTGTCCTGCGGGTCCCACCGGCCCGGGTCGGTCGCGGCCACGTCGGGGCTGGTCCAGGCGCCGTTGCCGACCCCGGGGTCGGTCACGTCGTTGGCGTTCCAGCTGTCGGTGGACGGCCCCGTGAACGGCCCGGTGGCCGGCCCGGTGACCGGCGGACCCGCCGCCCCGGCGCCGGCTGCCCCGGCCACCGGCACGTCGCGCTGACCCCAGCTGGCGGCGGACCGGCTGGCGTCCCAGCCCGGGGTGCCCCAGCGCTGCTGGTCGCCCCAGTCGGCGCCGGCCGCGGCCCGCTCCCGGGCGGCGGCCCGTTCCACCTCGCGGGGATCCCACGAGCCGGTGTCGGGCGCCTGCCAGCCGCCGGTGTCCCGGGCCTGCCAGCCACCCCGGGCCCGGGGGAACGGGCCACCCGGCTCCCGGGTGGCCGGCGGGTCGGCGATCGCGGCCCAGGTGCCGGTGTCGCGCGGGTCCTGGGCGTGCTCGTCGCGGGCGTCCCCGTTGACCGCCGCGCCCACGTCGGGCAGCCGCGGGTCCGCGGCCCACGAGGGGCCGGTGTCGATCAGCTCGTGCGGGCCGACCGCGCGCAGCGGCCCGGTGTCCGGGGCGGGCTGGCGGTAGTCGTCGCGGGGCGTGTGGGCCCAGGTCGGCAGCGGCCCGCGGTCCCAGCCCCCGGGGTTGTGGCCGTTCCGGGCCGGCCCGGCCAGTTCGTACTCGCCCCGCTCCTCGCGCAGGTCGTCGATGTCCTGGCGGGGGACCACGACCTCGAACACGCCCCGGTCCACCTCCCAGAACCCCAGCCGCCGGGCCAGGTAGAGGTCGCGGCCCAGGTAGGCGATGTGCATCCGGTCGCCCAGGTCGTCCAGGACCATGCAGCGCTCGCCGCGGTAGCGGCCGACCGGCCGGGCCTCCCACAGGGCGTCGATGTCGTCCACCCGGACGCTCTTGCGCCAGTGGTTGGACGAGGAGCGGAAGCCGAGTGCCTCCGGCGGCGGGCTGGCCGCGAACAGGGTGACCTCCTCGTCGGCCGGGCCCACGTTCGCCTGGTACGACGCACCCTGGAAGCTCGCCATGAGCCGGTACCGCATGCCTCAGGCCTCCCTCGTCGGCCGCCGCCACACCAGGCCGTCATACCTGGCGACCAGGTCATCGCCGCGCGCGGTGAGCCGGGAGATCGAGGCGCCCACCGGGATCGGCATGGGATCGGTGTAGAACTCGGCCACGGCTGGCCCGGGCCTGGTCACGGTCCGGGCCAGCGCGGGTCCGGCCTGACCCGGCCAGCGGCTCGTGTCGTCCGGTCCGGAGGCCGCGATGTAGGTGTCCATCTCCCGGGCCAGCCAGCCGAGAAAGTAGATCTCGCGCACGTCCGCGGTGAACTCCGATCCCCCGTAGCCGAGCCCGAGGGCGGTGAAGCACTCGGCCGGATCGCGGAAGGCCACGTCCCGGGCGCGGTAGACGAAGCCGGCGATGATGGCCCGCTGGCCGTTCAGGTACGGCCCGACCAGGCGAGGCGGGACCACCTTCCGCATGGGTGTGCCCGGCTCGAGCCGCGGCCCGGCAGGCCCGGTGCGGGTCACCATGGGGTGCGCAGCCCCGGGGGCGGCACGGCGGCCCGCCCGCCAACCGCGAACCTCACCTGGAGCCCCTCTCCGCGTGCCTGACTTACGTGCCCTGAAAAACCGGCCGGGTATACCAGTTCAGCTCGCCAGCCCGGACCTGATCGGCCCAGACCGAATCCCGGCGAATCGGCGGGGATAGGAACCCCTTCCCTAGCTGCAGCGCTGCGCCGTTCACGAGAGTCCCATATCCCTATTGCGCTCTCAACTGATTCAGCCAATCACGTGGCCCTGCGGCTGGTCAGGCCCGTTTTTACCGACCTTCAATTACTTAGAGAAGTCGATCGGTTACAGCAAGCCATGCATTGGCCAGACCTTATCCGGGTTAAGCGCCCGCTCATCTCAGGGCGCCCGGCCCCGGTCAAAGCCCGGGCCTTACCGCCCCCATAGTAATGATCTTGTGATAAGCGAACGCGGGGGGCCGAATTCCCGCGGCCGGTGGGTCAGCCCGCGGCCTCTTCGCCGCGCCGGGCGGGACGGCCGGCGGGCGGCGTAGGGTCGGACCCGTGGCTGGGCTGAACCCCGGGGGCCGGCGGCCCGCCGGCGACGACGGGACCGCGGACCCGACCCTGGCGGCCGTGCTGGCCCGCTACGCGGCGGGCCAGGAATCGGAGCGGGTGATGCTGACCGCGCTGGCCAGGTCCCGGCTGCTGGTCCCGCTGGTGGAGCGGCCCGGGGACGACACCCATGACCACCAGCACGGGGACGATGGCTGTGACCACCGGATGGCCCGGGACATGGCGTTCCCGACCCTGATCGGGCGGGACGGGCGGCCCGCGCTGCTGGCCTTCACCAGCCTGGCCGCGCTGCTCGGCTGGCGGGCGGAGGCCCGGCCGGTGCCCACCCCGGCCGGGCAGGTGTGGGGCTCGGCCGTGGACGGCCAGTGCGCCGTGGTCATCGACGTGGCCGGGCCGGTGCCGGTGGCGGTGGACGGGGCCCGGCTGGCCGCGCTGGCCGCGGGTGAGCCGCCGCCGGAACCGCACACCGACCCCGACATCCGGGCCGACGTGGCCGCCGCCCTGGCCGCGGTCCCGGCCCGGCCCGGCTTCCCCGGTGTCGCGGGCGCGGACCTGGCCCCGGGCCCGGACGGCACCGACCTGTCCGTCCGGCTGCTGCTCCAGCCCGCCGCCCCGAACCAGCCAGGCAGCGGCCCGCCCGCCGCGGGCCGGCAACTCCAGCAGGCCGTGCAGCAGGCGGCCGAGGCCATCGCGGCCCGGCTGAGCGGCCGGCTCCGGCGCGGCATCGAGTTCTCGGCCGCCGCCGCGCCCCGCCCGCGCGGGTGAGCCGCGGATGATCTCCTGGCTGCCCGCGGCGGTGGCGGGCGCGGCCGGCCTGGTGGTGGGGGACTACGTCACCGTGCTGATCGACCGGGCCCCGGCCGCGCGCACGGTGTCCGGGTCGTTCCACGAGCTGACCCGGCGCCCGGCCGGGGAGTGCCCGCGCTGCATGGCCCGGCTGCACCCGGCCGACCTGATCCCGCTGGCGGCCTGGGCCCGCACCGGCGGGACCTGCCGGTACTGCGGCCAGGACTTCGGGGCCTGGCACCCGGCGGCCGAGATCCTCACCGCGGTCACGTTCGCCCTGCTCGGGCTGGGGCTGGGGGCCAGCCCGGCGCTGCCCGCGTTCTGCTTCCTGGCCGCGGTGTCGGTGGCCCTGGCCTTCATCGACGTGGCCCACCAGCGCCTGCCCGACCTGCTCACCCTGCCCTCCTACCTGGTGGCGATCGTGGCGCTGGGGGCGGCCACCCCGTTCGTCCGGCACGGCCCCGGCCACCTGGTCCACGCCATCATCGGGCTGGCCGGGGCGCTGGCCTGCTACCTGATCCTGGTCCTGATCTACCCGGCCGGCATCGGCTGGGGCGACGTCAAGCTGTCCGGCCTGCTGGGCCTGTACCTGGGCTGGACCGGGCTGGGGGCGCTGGTCATCGGGCTGGCGGCCGGGTTCGTGCTGGCCGCCGCGGCCGGCCTGGCCCTGATCGCGGCCGGGCGGGCCACCCGCCGGTCCCAGATCGCGTTCGGGCCGTTCATGGTGGCGGGCGCGCTGGCGGTCATCATCGCGACCGGTCTTTCCTGATCGCCGGCCTCACTAGGATCGAACCCATGCTGCGCTGGCTTACGGCAGGTGAGTCGCACGGGCGTGCGCTCGTGGCCATCTGCGAGGGAGTGCCCGCGGGAGTGCGGGTCGGTACCGAGGATGTCGCGGCCGCCCTGGCCCGGCGCCGGGCCGGCTACGGCCGCGGCGCCCGGATGAAGTTCGAGCAGGACGAGGTCGAACTGACCGGCGGGGTCCGGCACGGGGTCACGCTGGGCGGCCCGGTCGCGATCCGGGTCGGCAACACCGAGTGGCCCAAGTGGGAGACGGTGATGGCCCCGGACCCGGTGGACCCCGGGGTCCTGGCCGACCAGGCCCGGAGCGCCCCGCTGACCCGGCCCCGGCCCGGGCACGCCGACCTGGGCGGCATGCAGAAGTACGGCCACCGCGACGCCCGCCCGGTGCTGGAGCGGGCCAGCGCCCGGGAGACCGCGGCCCGGGTCGCCCTGGGCGAGGTGGCCCGGCAGTTCCTCCGCCAGGCGCTGGGTGTGGAGGTCCTCAGCCACGTGGTGGCGCTGGGCGCGGTCAGCGCCCCGGACGGGCTGGTGCCCGGCCCGGAGGAGGCCGGCCGCATCGATGAGGACCCGGTCCGCTGCGCCGACGCCGAGACCAGCCGGGCCATGGTGGAAGAGATCGACCAGGCCCGCAGGGACGGCGACACCCTGGGCGGGGTGGTCGAGGTGCTGGTGCACGGCCTGCCGCCCGGCCTGGGCAGCTTCACCCACTGGGACCGGCGGCTGGACGCCCGGCTGGCCGCCGCGGTCATGGGCATCCAGGCCATGAAGGGCGTGGAGATCGGGGACGGGTTCACCACCGCCCGGCGCCGTGGTTCGGAGGCCCACGACGAGATCGAGACCGGCCCGGACGGCGTGCGCCGCCGCACCAACCGGGCCGGCGGCCTGGAGGGCGGCATGACCAACGGCGAGGTGCTGCGGGTCCGCGCGGCCATGAAGCCGATCTCCACCGTGCCCCGGGCCCTGGACACCATCGACGTGGCCACCGGCGAGCCGGCCAAGGCCATCAACCAGCGCAGCGACGCGACCGCGGTGCCCGCCTCCGGGGTGGTGGCCGAGGCCATGGTGGCGCTGGTGCTGGCCGACGCGGTGACCGAGAAGTTCGGCGGCGATTCGGTGGCCGAGATCCAGCGCAACGCCGAGTCCTACCTCAAGTCGCTGGTGATCACGTGACCTCTGAGACTGCCGGGACCAATGAGGCCAATGAGGCCAACGAGTCCAATGAGGCCGACGAGTCCAATGGGGCTGGTGGGCCTGGTGCGGGCCGGCCGCTGGTCGTGCTGACCGGGCCGCCCGCGGCGGGCAAGTCGGCCGTGGGCCGGCTGCTGTCCGATCGCCTGAACACCCGCTTCGTCGACACCGACGCGCAGATCGAGGCCAGCGCGGGCAAGCCGGTGGGCGACATCTTCGTGGACGACGGCGAGGACGCCTTCCGGGACCTGGAACGGGCCGCCGCGCGCCAGGCGCTCAGTGCGGGCGGAGCCGTGGTCGCCCTGGGCAGCGGGGCCGTGCTCGACCCAGCCGTGCAGCAATTGCTGGCCGGGCAGCCGGTGGCCTACCTGTCGGCCGACTTCGGCCCGATCGCCCGCCGGCTCGGGCTCGACAAGCCGCGGGTGGTCATCCCGGGTAACCCGCGCGGCCGGCTGCGCACCCTGCTGGAGGAGCGGCGTCCGGTCTACGAGCGGCTGGCCACGTTCACCGTGGACGCGGGTGAGCTGGCCCCGGAAGAGGTCGCGGACGAGATCGAAGCCTGGCTGGCGGGCCAATGAGCATCACCCGGATTCCGGTCGACGGCGAGCGCTCCTACGACGTGGTGGTCGGCACCGGTGTGCTGAGCGAACTGCCCGCCCTGGTCGGCCCCACGGCCGGCAAGGTCGTGGTCATCCACCCCCAGGCCGTGGCCGATATCACCAGGGCCGCCTGCCGGGCCCTGGACGACGCCGGTTACCAGGTGATCGTGGCCGAGGTGCCCGACGGCGAGGCGGCCAAGCAGATCAGCGTGGCCGCGGGCCTGTGGTCCCGGCTGGCCGCCGAGCAGGTGGGCCGGCGCGACTGCGTGGTCGCGATCGGCGGCGGCGCCACCACCGACGTGGCCGGGTTCGTGGCCGCCAGCTACCTGCGCGGGATCCGGGTCGTGCTGGTGCCGACCACCCTGCTGGGCATGGTCGACGCGGCCGTGGGCGGCAAGACCGCGATCGACATCCCCGCGGGCAAGAACCTGGTCGGCGCGTTCTACCCGCCGGCCGGGGTGCTGGCCGACCTGGCCACGCTGGAGACCTGCGGGCGGCCCGACTACGTGGCCGGCCTGGCCGAGGTGATCAAAGCCGGGTTCATCGCCGACCCGGTCATCCTGGACCTGGTCGAGGACGACCCGGACGGGGCCACGGTCCCGCACGGCCGGCACACCCGGGAGCTGATCGAGCGGGCGGTCCGGTTCAAGGGAAGGGTGGTGGCGGCCGACTTCCGCGAGGCCGGGCTGCGCGAGACCCTGAACTACGGGCACACCCTGGGCCACGCCATCGAGCGCACCGAGCAGTACCGGTTCCGGCACGGCGACGCGGTGGCCATCGGCATGGTCTACGTGGCCGAACTGTCCCGCTTGGCCGGGCGGCTGGACGGCCCCACCGCGGCCCGGCACCGGAGCGTGCTGACCTCGGTCGGCCTGCCCACCGCCTACCGGCCGCACCTGTGGCCGGAGCTGCGGGCGGCCATGGCCGTGGACAAGAAGGCCCGGGACGCCAAGCTGCGGTTCGTGGTGCTGGACGCGGTGGCCCAGCCCGCGATCTTCGAGGCGCCGCCGGAGGAACTGCTTGAGCAGGCCTACCTGGAGGTGTGCCCGTGAGTACGCAGGCCCTGGTCCTCAATGGCCCGAACCTGGGGCGGCTCGGTGTCCGCGAGCCCGAGGTGTACGGCTCGGCCACGCTGGCCGACCTCACCGAGACCTGCCAGGCGACCGGCCGCCGGCTGGGCCTCGATGTCACGGTCCGGCAGACCGACGACGAGGCCGAGATGATCGGCTGGGTGCACGAGGCCATCGACACCCGCACTCCGATCGTGATCAACCCGGGCGCGTTCACCCACTACTCCTACGCGCTGCGGGACGCGCTGGCCATGCGGACCGCCCCGCTCATCGAGGTGCACCTGTCCAACCCGGCCGCGCGCGAGGAGTTCCGGCACACCTCGGTGGTGTCCGGGGTGGCCGACGGGACCGTGGCCGGGTTCGGCTTCCTGTCCTACCAGCTGGCCCTGCAGGCCGTGGCCGAGCTGGTCAAGCCGCGGGCACCAGCCTCGTGATCGTGCTGGTCGGCTTCATGGGCGCGGGCAAGACGACCGTGGGCCAGCTGCTGGCCGCCCGCCTGGGCCTGCCGTTCGCCGACGCCGACGTGGTCATCGCCGAGCGGGCCGGGACCCCGGTGCCGCAGATCTTCGCCGAACGCGGCGAGCCCGCGTTCCGGGCCCTGGAGCAGGAGACGATCGCGTCCCTGCTCACCGGGCCGCGGCTGGTGCTGGCGCTGGGCGGCGGCGCGGTCGAGCACGAGCAGACCCGGCGGGTGCTCGAGGCGGCCGAGCACACCGTCTACCTCCACGTTCCCTACCAGGCGGCCCTGGACCGGGTGGGCGGCGACGACGGCCGCCCGATGCTGCGCCGCCCCGACCTGGCCGAGGTCTACCGCCGCCGGCTGGTGGCCTACTCCGAGGTGGCCACGCTCACCATTGATACCGAAGGTCGCGAACCCGAGTTGGTCTGCACTGACATCGTCCGGCGCCTGGTGGGCTCACAGGCCACCCGCTGACCCGTTAGTCTCCCCCTAGAACCGAATGCCGTTCGAAAGGCGGGCTGGCCGATGCGCGTGGGGATGTCGATCAATTACGCGGGCGGCTTCGCCGAGACCGTGGCCGAGCTGTCCGACTACGAAAAGGCCGGCCTGGGCATCGTGTTCGTTCCCGAGGCCTACAGCTTCGACGCGGTCAGCCAGCTCGGCTACATCGCGGCCCGGACCGAGCGGCTCGAGCTGGCCTCGGGCATCCTGCAGCTGTACTCGCGCACCCCGGCCCTGACCGCGATGACCGCGGCCGGCCTGGACTACGTGTCCGGCGGCCGGTTCACCCTGGGCATCGGGGCGTCCGGGCCCCAGGTCATCGAGGGCTGGCACGGCGTCCCCTACGACGCCCCGGTCGGCCGCAGCCGCGAGCTGATCGAGATCTGCCGGATGGTGTGGCGCCGCGACCGGCTGGTCTACGACGGCAAGCACTACCAGCTGCCGCTGCCCGCCGACCAGGGGACCGGGCTGGCCAAGCCGCTGAAGCTGATCAACCACCCGGTGCGGGAGCGGGTCCCGATCATGCTGGCCGCGGTCGGGCCCAAGAACGTGGCCCTGGCCGCCGAGCTGGCCGAGGGCTGGCAGCCCTTCTTCTACCTGCCCGAGAAGGCCGGCGAGATCTGGGGCGGCCCGGTCGCCGACGGCCTGGCCCGGCGCGACCCGGCCCTCGGCCCGCTGGACACGGTGGCCATGGCCCCGCTGATGATCGGCGACGACGTGACCGGCTACCGCGACCTGGCCCGGCCGTTCTTCGCGCTGTACATCGGCGGCATGGGCGCCCGCGGCCAGAACTTCTACCACGCGCTGGCCACCCGGCTCGGCTACGGCACTGTTGCCGACGACATCCAGGACGCCTACCTGGACGGGCGCAAGGCCGAGGCCGAGGCCCTGGTCCCGGACGACCTGCTGGAGAAGACCGCGCTGATCGGCCCGGAAGGCTACGTGGCCGAGCGGATGGCCGCGTTCCGCGATGCGGGCGTGACCACCCTGCTCGTCACCCCCCTGGCCCCCGACCACGCCGCCCGCGTCCACCTCATCGAGCGCGCCGCCGAACTGGCGGCCTGAGCTAACAGGGCAGCCGGTCGTGCTTGAGGACTTCCGGCGGTCCTATCTCCTGCTGCAGGGGCTGGCCCGGCCCACCAGCGGACAGCAGTCTCCTGATGTACAGCACCGATCCGCCCGGCATGGCCGAGGGGTGGATGATGTAGCGCAAACCTGGGTCCTTCTTGTAGGAGGCGCGCTCAGCGGGAGTGAGCTGGGCCGGGAGCCCAAAAATGACGATGTCACCCGGCCCGATCAGGTGCCCGTTGAGTTCGGTACGAACCACGGCCTCCTGGACCTTCTGCGATTCGAAGTCACTGGCTGGTGCCTGGCATACCGCCTTGGCGATGGATTGTTTGCCGAATTCTCCGACCCACACCAGAGCGGGGACGCCCTCCGCGCGCAGGGCCCGCTGAAGGCCGGCGCCGTCAGCGGCGGTGGCGATGTCATAGATCGTGACGCTGACGGTGCCGTCGGCCCCACGTGTGACCGCGTAGGCCGGGGTGGCCAGCGTTGTGCTCTGGCCGCCGAACAGCACGGACGGCACCACCGTGGCGGCGCAGGCGGCCACCGCGACCACGGACAGGCCCAACGCCAGCCGGCGCCGGCGGTAGGGCCGGGCCGGAGCTGGTCCGGGCGTGCTGATCGCGCGGCCCAGCCGGGCCCGGGCGCGGGCCTGCATGTCCGTCGTTTCCTCAGGCGGCGCCGGCTTCAGCTCGGCGAACAGGGTGATCTCATCCACGGTCGTTCTCCTCGTGCAGGCGGGCGGGGTTGGCGCCGCCCAGTTCTTTGCGGGTCCGGACCCGGATCCGGTGCAGGCGGGACCGGACCGCGCTCTCGCTCAGCCCGAGCGCCTGCGCGGCTTCGGCGTAGGTCAGGCCGGCCCAGGCCACCAGCAGGAGCAGTTCGCGATCCCGGCCGGGCAGCGCGTCCAGCACCTCGGTCAGGCGCGGCCGGAGTTGCTGGGCGGTGACCCGCTCGGCGCTGCGGTCGCCCTCATCGTCGTTCCGCCCATCGGCCGGGACCGCCTGGAGCATCCGCCGGTGCCGGGCTTCGGACCGCCGGTGCTTGCCGATCAGCCGGATCGCGATGCCGTAGAGCCAGGGCCGGGCG
>DASXMW010000040.1:0-3562 GCA_036495425.1 Streptosporangiaceae bacterium
CGGAGGTCCGGGAGCCGGACGGTGCCGCGGCCCGGGCCCGGGTGGCCTCCTGGGCCGGGACCACCGACAGCGAGGGGCGCGAGCTGGCCCCGGCCAGCCGGGAGGCCTTCTCCGGGCCGCGGGAGCTGAGGGTGGAGGCTCCCACCATCGTCGCCGCGGCCAGCAGTCCGGTCACGACAATGGCCGCCGCGACCTTGATTTTGTTCCGTGATCTGGCCCGGGCGGCGGCGTGCCGGGGCCGACCCGCGGGGGGCCGGTCATTTCGGGAGCGCGCCACGCCGGATTCCTCTCCTGCCGGTGAGCCTGCGGCAATCTGGTATCAGCGCTGGACGCTAACGGAATTCGGACCGGGCAGCGGGGTGAACAGTGAAATTCCGGCCGCCTATCACGAAGAGGTAACTAAGCGTTACCAAGGGGAAATTCGCGGCTTTATGGCTCGCGTTCGGGAGCGGGATGACCGGACGGCGGCCGGGAGCGGGCGGAGGCGGGACCGCGGCGGGCCTGGGCGGCGTGGCGCTGGGAGGCGGGGCGCGGGATGATCGGGACATGGCTGATGAGACCGCGGTGGCGCGGCAGATGTGGACGTTGTTCGAGCCGGTGCACGCGGTGACGTACTTCGCGCCCGAGGCGCTGGAGGCGTTCAAGGCGGCGGGGCTGCGAGGGTTCTGGCGCGGGTACTTCGCGGGGCGGGCCGCGCCGCTGGGGGCGGCCGGGCCCGAGGTGGTGACGGCGTCGTTCTACAACTTCGCGCCGTCCTTTGTGGGCCGGGCGCTGCCGTCGGTGTGGGAACTGATTTCGCCCGCCGACGCGGTACGGGTCCGGGGCGAGGGGGCGGCGACGGCCCTGGGCGGGCTGCTGGCCGGGCAGGAGGACCTGGTCAAGACGGCCGCGGGCCTGCTCGGGCCGGTCCTGGACGGGCTGGACTACCCGGGCCGGCCGCTGGCCGCGGCCAACGGGGCGCTCCCGGACAGCGACAACGAGCTGGAGCGGCTGTGGCAGGCGGCCACCACCCTGCGCGAGCACCGGGGCGACGGGCACTTCGCGGCCGCGCTAGCCGCGGGCCTGGACGGCACCGAGGTGCTGGTGCTGCGCTGCGGCCTGGACCTGCCCCGGGAGACCATGCAGCCGATCCGGGGCTGGAGCGACGAGCAGTGGGACGCGGCCCGGGACCGGCTGGCCGGGCGCGGGCTGCTGGACGCCGGCGGGGCCATCACCGCGGCGGGCCGGGACGTGCACGCGGCGGTGGAAGCGGCCACCGACCGGGCTGCCGCGGGGCCGTGGGCGAGCCTCGGGGACGCCGGGGTGGCCGAACTCGCGGCGGCGCTGACCCCGCTGGCCGTGGCCTGCACCGAGTTGCTGCCCCCGCTGAACCCGATCGGCGTGCCGAAGCCTGGGTCCCTGGGCTGAGCTCGCGGGCCGCGGGCACCCCGGGCCGGGGCGGGCTCGTACGCGGCGGGCACCCGGGCCGGGGGCGGGGAGCCGGGGCGATGACTTTCGATATATAAATTCGACGCCGGGCGGGAATGGTCCCAGTCCGACAGGAGCGTGCGCAGGGCCGCGATCAGGGCTATCGGCTGGTCGAGCATGACGTGGTGCCCGGCGGCCGGGATCTCGATGACCGGGGCGACCCGGCCCAGGCGGTCGTACATGACCTCGCTCATCTGCACCGACACGATGCCGTGCTCGGCCCGGAACAGGGCCACCCGGCAGTCAAGCCGGGTCAGCAGGGCGGCCCCGAACGGCTCGCGGGCGAAGATCCGCCGGTCGAACTTCCAGGTCCAGCCGCCGTCCGGGTGTTCGGGGGAGGCGGCCACGGGGCGGATCGAGGTCTCGGCCACGTGCCGCGCGATCCAGGGCAGGGTCGGCTGGAGCGGGACCGGCCGGAAGTGGGCCAGGCAGTCCTCGCGGGTCGGGTAGACGCGGAGCGGGCCGAAGGCCCGCTGTTCCCGGGCCGCGGTCTCCTCGGGGGTCAGGTCACGGTCGCGGACCGGGGAGTCGATGATCACCGCGCCCGCGATCTGCGCCCCGTACAGGCTGGCCAGCCGGAGCGTGGCCAGGCCGCCCATGCTGTGCCCGATGACGGTCGGTGGCTCGGTCAGGCCGGCGTCGGCGGCCACGGCCAGGATCTCGCGGGCCCAGACGTCGAGCGAGTAGTCGTCGCGGCGACCGCTCTCGCCGTGCCCGGACAGGTCCAGCGCCAGCACCTGCCGGTCCGGGGCCAGCAGCGGGCCGATGTGGTCCCACCAGCGCGCGTGGGCGCCACCGCCGTGGACCAGGACGATGCCGCGCTGGCTGGGGCCGCCCCAGGCCAGGTAGCTGATGGCGGTGCCGTCGACGTCGACGCGGCGGACCTCGGGTTCGGTGGCCAGGGCCTTGGTGAACCACTCCGGGGCGGTGGCGGCCGGGTCAACCATCGCCGGCCCCGCCGGGCGCGCCCGCGGCCAGCAGGTCGGTGGTGACCTGGCGGCTGCGCTCCTCGGTCAGGCCGAAGCTGACCGGGTAGACGATCACGTGGCCGACGTGGCGGCCGAACTCGGCCAGCTTGGCCCGGACCTGCTTGGGGGTGCCGGCCGCGGCCATGGCGTCGACCATGGCCTCGGGCACGGCGGCGGTCATGGCCGGGATGTCGCGGGCCGCGAACGCGGCCCGGATCTTCTCCCCGGCCGCCCCGAATCCGGTCGCCTCCAGCACCGTGCCGTAGGTGCGGGGCGCGGCGTAGAAGCCGAGCTGGCGGGCTGCCTCCTGGCGGGCCTGCTCCTCGTCGTCGGAGACCGAGCAGATGACCATGGCCGCGATCTCGACCTTCGCCGGG
Organism: Streptosporangiaceae bacterium; assembly: GCA_036495425.1. GTDB lineage: Bacteria > Actinomycetota > Actinomycetes > Streptosporangiales > Streptosporangiaceae > Bog-532. The sequence continues at coordinate 2,813 of DASXMW010000040.1, forward strand.
TCCCGGCCGGTCTTGTCGGCCCCGGCCGCGATGACCGGGCGGACGACCTCGTCGAAGTAGGCCGGGGTGAACAGGGTGTGGCCGATGTAGCCGTCGCCGACCCGGCCCGCGACCTCGATCATGCGCCGGTTGACCCCGGCGGTGAAGACCGGGATGTCCGTGCGCAGCGGGGCCCCCATCTCGGCGGTCGGGGTGATGTCCACGTGGTAGAAGCGGCCGTCGTGGCGGACCGGCCCCTCGTGCAGGCGCCACAGCTGGCGCAGCAGCGGGATCAGCTCTTCCATCCGCGAGGCGGGCCCGGACGGATCGACGCCGTGCCAGTTGGCCATCATCCTGGTCGTACCGGTGCCCAGCCCGTAGACCAGCCGGCCGCCGGACAGCTCGTCCAGGCTGCGGGCCTCGGTGGCCAGCACCAGCGGGGTGCGGCCGACCCCGTAGGCGATGGCGCTGCCGATCCGCGCGCGCTGCGTGGTCTGGGCCATGGCGGCCAGGGTGACGATCCCGGACCGGGTGTAGAACTCGGGACTCCAGGCGGTCTGGTAGCCGCGCCGCTCGGCTTCGGCGGCGACGGCGGCCGCGTCGGCCACGCCGCCGCGCAGGACCGCGAAGCCGCGGGTCGCTTCGGGCAATGGGGCTCCTATCCTGGGGGGTCAGCCCTGGTAGTGGGCCGCGTGCTGGTCGCGGACCAGGTTCTTCTGGATCTTGCCGGTGCTGGTCTTGGGCAGCTGGTCGACGACGATGACCGCCTTG
>DASXMW010000041.1:0-15077 GCA_036495425.1 Streptosporangiaceae bacterium
GCCAGGGTGAGAAGGAAAGGCTGGTCCAGGCGGCCAACGTCATGGCCATCCTGGGCCTGATCACCGTGGGCCTGGCCGTGTCCTGCTCCCTGCTACTCGTGGCCGGCTTCGTGGTCGGCTACACCACCGGCAGCGTGATCGCGGGTCTGGTCCTGGTCATGTTCGGCCTGCTCTGGTTCGCCCTGCCGCTGGCCCGCCGCTGACATCATGGGGCGATGACAACGACATCGGGCCGGCCGCTGGCCCTGGTCACGGGGGTCGGGCGATCGGTCAACATCGGCGCGGCCATCGCGGCCCGCCTGGCCGGGACCGGCTGGGACATCGCCTTCACCTACTGGACCGCCTACGACGAGCGGATGCCCTGGGGTCCCGAATCCAACGCGGCTGGCACCGTCACCGGGACGCTGACCGCCCAGGGCGCGGCCACCGCGGCGATCAACGCCGATCTGGCCGACCCTGACACCCCGGCCCGGGTCTTCGACACCGCCGAGCAACGGCTCGGTCCGGTCACCGCGCTCATCATGTGCCACTGCGAGTCGGTCGACTCCGGCCTGCTCGACACCAGCGTGGAAAGCTTCGACCGGCACTTCGCGGTCAACACCCGGGCCACCTGGCTGCTCATCCGCGAGTTCGGGCTCCGGTTCCGCGGCACCCCCGGGGCGGGCCGGATCATCTTCCTGACCAGCGACCACACCGTGGGTAACCTGCCCTACGGCGCCAGCAAGGGCGCCGCCGACCGCATCACCCTGGCCGCCGCCCACGAGCTGGCCGACCGGGGCATCACCGCCAACGTCATCAATCCCGGGCCGGTCGACACCGGCTGGATGGCCCCGGAACTGAAGGAGACCCTGACCGGCCTCACCCCGCTGGGCCGGCTCGGCACCCCGGCCGAGACCGCCGACCTGGCCGGCTTCCTCTGCTCCGCCCAGGGCGGCTGGATCACCGCCCAGCTGCTCTACAGCAACGGCGGGTTTCGCACTCCGATGTCCGGCCGGGGCGCGTTCATCACCTGACCGCGAGCAGGCACAATGGGTCCATGGCTGAGCCGGGCGTCTTCGAGTTCCACGTCCAGGTCCGCTACATGGAGGTCGACGCCCAGAACGTCGTCTTCAACGCCTGGTACCTGACCTACTTCGACGAGGCCTTCAACGCCTACCTGACCAGCCACGGCCTGTCCTACCAGAAGATGATCGACTCCGGCTTCGACGTCCAGCTGGTGCACACCGACATCGACTGGACCGCCGGCCTCCGCTGGGGCGACGACGTCCACGTCGCCGTCGCCACCGCCCGTGTCGGCACCACCAGCTTCGCCCTCGACTTCCAGACCCGCCGCCACGGCCAGCCCACCTGCACCGCCCGCACCGTCTACGTGGTCATCGCCACCGACGGCTCCGGCAAGCGCCCCATCCCCCCGATCCTCGCCGAAGCCCTGGGCGCCCCGTTCCCTCTCCGCCCGGACTGAGACGCTCCACCGCTTGAGCCCGGCCCGGTCGTCTCCCAGCTAACCGGGCCGGCCTCCCAGCTAAATGGTGTTGTGCGTTCCCGGTACCCCGGCGACGATGGGGGACCGTGAGCGAATCCTTGAGCGTCTCCCGGCCCGGCATCGACCTCGCGGCCGAGCGCTGGCCGGGCGGGAGTCCCACGCTGGTGCTGTTGCACGAGGGCGTCGCCGACCGCCGCGGCTGGCGGGAGACGGCCGGGCTGCTGGCCCCGGGCCTGACCGTGGTCGCCTACGACCGGCGCGGCTACGGCGAGACTCCGCCCAGCCCCGGCCCGTTCTCGCACGTCGACGACCTGCTGGCCGTGCTGGACCAGGTCGCGGACGGCCCCGTCTGGCTGGCCGGCGCCTCGGCCGGCGGGGGACTGGCCCTGGACACCGCGCTGACCGCGCCGGACCGGGTCGCGGGCCTGGTCCTGCTCGGCACCGCGGTCAGCGGCGCACCCCAGCTGGATCTGGACGCGGACGGCCAGCGCTTCATGCAGCTGTGGGACAAGGCCATCGCCGACGGCGACCACGACGAGCTCAACCGCCTGGACACGTGGGTGTGGCTGGACGGCCCGGCCCAGCCCGAAGGCCGCGTGTCCGGTCCCGCCCGCGACCTGGCCCTGGCCATGAACGCCGTCATCATCGCCAACGACGTCCCCGAGGACGCCGGGACCAGCGGCGTCCACGCCTGGGACCGTCTGGGCGAGATCCAGGTCCCGGTCACGGTGGCCTGCGGCGACCTCGACGTGCCGTTCCTGTTCACCCGCTCACCGGAACTGGCCCGCCGCCTGCCCCGCGGCCGCTACCAGACCCTGCCCGGCCGGGCCCACCAGCCCTACCTGGAAGACCCGGCCGAGGTCGCCCAGCTGATCCGCCAGGCCGTGACCACGGCATGAGCCTCCACGTCGAGGATGCCCGGCGGCCCGCGCCCCTGACCGAAACCGGGAAGTGGATGGTCCTGGATGCCCAGTGACCCCGCGGGCGGGCCGCCCGGCGCCCGGGCCAGCAGTGAGCACTGGGCCGCGTCGTTCACCGAGGTCTTCGCCCAGCCCGCGTCCGCCGTGGAAGCCCGGGTCTGGGGCGCCGTCCTCGGTGACGAGTACCCGGCCGAGGTCGCCCCGTACAGCTACACCTCGCGCAGCGAACTGGCCCGCATCGCCGAGCAGGTGCGCACCGGCCCGGGAGAGTTGCTGGCCGACGTCGGCTCCGGGCGCGGCGGACCGGGCCTGTGGGTGGCCGCCACCACCGGCGCCGACTACCTGGCGGTGGACATCGCGGCGGCCGGGCTGGCCCAGGTCCGCGACCGGGCCGCCCGCCTCGGCCTGGCCGACCGGGTCCGCACCGCCGAGGGCTCGTTCGAGGACCTCCCGCTGCCCGATGGTGGCGCCGCCGCGGTGATGAGCATCGACGCCCTGCTGTTCACCCCGAGCAAGCAGGCTGCCGCCCGCGAGCTGGCCCGCGTGCTCCGTCCCGGCGGCCGTCTGGTCCTGACCAGCTGGGACTATCACCGCCAGCCCGAAGGCCGCCCTCCGCAGATCCCGGATCACCGCCCGGCCCTCGAGGCCGCCGGCTTCGACGTCCTCGCCTACGACGAGACCCCCGACTGGGAACGCCGCCAGCGCGAAATCGACCGCCTGCTCATGGAATCGGCCGAGGACCTGGCCGCCGAGCACGCCCAGCCGGTCGAGAAGGTGCGCCACGACCTGGCCGAAATGGCCGCCACCGTCGACACCATGATGCGCCGCGTCCTCATCGTGGCCGAACGCCGCTGACCGGCCGGTCGTTACAGCGGGGCCAGCCGGGGCTCAGCCCGTTCCCCCAGCGCGGCGGCGATGCCGGCCGGCACGGGCATGGTCGAGCCCTGGAAGCCGCGGAACGGCCAGAACGAGCTCAGCTCGGCCGCGGCCCGCAGCTCGGCTCTCAGCAGCGGCGGATCGATGCGGTGCTCCACCGTGATGTCGGTCCGCCAGCGCGCGTAGGGGGAATCGTCCACCTGCCATTCGGGGTCCTCGTAGGTGGGGGCCACGATCGTGGCCTGAAAGTAGATGCCGGGCGCGTCCCGGCCCACCACCTGCACCCAGACGCGGTCGCCCGCCGTCGTCCGATCCCGGTAGCGCGGCGTCCGCCATGATCGCAGCGGTGACAGCGCCAGCGCGGCCTCCAGGTCGCTGCGCCTGCCCTTGCCGCTGAACTGGAAGATCCAGTCAGTCATGGCCAGCACCGTAGCCCATGGTCGCGCCCTGCCCTGGCGGCGCGGCCGAGGTCAGCCGACGCTGAAGCGGGGATAGCGGACCGGGTAGTAGCCGAGGCTGGCCAGCCCGGCCGGGCCGTCGCGGTAGGCGCGGCTGGTGACGGTGGCGACCCGGGTGCCGTTGATGCGGGCCGAGATGGTGGTGCCGCGGGTGGTCAGGCTCATGGCGTAGGTGTGCCGGGCGGCCACCCGGCCCGCGGCCAGTGTCCGGGGGGCGGGTCCGTTGACGGCGAGCTGCCAGGTGCCATCGCTGCTGACCTTGAGCTCGTAGCCGCGGAAGTGGCTGACCGTGGTGCGGCGGAAGCCCTGGAACCGGGCGATCAGCGCGGCGCCCGGGGGCGAGGGCGAGGTCCTGGACCGGGGGAGCACCACGCGGGCCGAGACCGTGTAGTTGCGCCAGGTGTTCTGGCCGGCGATCGCGTACGGGGCGATGCCGGGGCCGAGGTCGTGCCATTCGACCGGCTTGTTCACCGTGGTCTGGGTCAGCACGCCGTGGACGTAGCCGAAGGAGCCTTCGATCGGGCTGAGCAGGCGGCCCATGCCGGCCGCGTCCGGGGTGGCGGTGTACGGCAGTGGCTCCGGGCTGGCCGCCGGGACCGCGGCCGGGTGCCCCCCGGCCCGCGACTGCCCGGTGGTTGTGGTGAACGTGTACACGAACCCGGGCCGCAGCACGGTGCTGAACGTGCCCTCGTGCGGGATGAGGTCACCGCGGTCGACGAACTGGCCGGGTCCGCGCAGGTTGGTGCTCCACTCGTGGACCACCCGCGCGGGCAGGCCGCCGGTGACGTGGATGGTGACGGCCCGCGCCGCGGTGGCGACCGAGGTCTCGGCAACCAGGGTCCAGGCCGAGCGGTCCGGGGCCTGATAGCTGTCGTAGGTGTCGTAGTTCCCGTCGCCGGGCAGGATGCCGTTCGCCCCGTACACGTGCCGCCAGCCGGGTTCGGTGAACTGGGTGGTCTGGGCGATCACCCAGGTCAGCGGCTTGACCTGGTAGTGCCCGCTCCAGGGCTGGTCGGCCTGGAGCAGTCCCCGGTTCTGGTACGGGAGGTCCGGGGCGACCGCGTCGACCATCGGCCAGACCAGGATGGCGGTGATCGCCGCCTGGTCGTAGGCGTCGTTGAGCGCGCGGGCCAGCCCGCTCGGCCCGGCGTGCAAGGGGTCGGTGCCGGAGTCGGGGGTGGCCCCGAGTTCCGATTCCCACAGCGGCTTGCCCAGGCGGCTGGCGATGGCCCGGGCCCTGGCGGCGACCAGGCACCGGAACCCGGTGGTGGGCAGCCCGCAGATGTCGTGCATGCCCAGGACGCTGACCGCCCGGGCGAAGGCCGGATCCTCGGCCAGGTCGTCGGCCACGGTCCGCCAGGCGAACAGCGGGAAGTAGCCCAGCGGCCGCCCGAGCCCCTCAAAGAACTGCGGAGTCTGGTCGGCGGCCACGATCCGGGTGCCGGTGAACCCGGCGGCGTCCAGGGCCCGGCGCAGGTTCACGAACCAGGCCCGCTCGATCGGCGTGCCCAGGTAATGCTCGTTCCAGCCGCCGACGTAGCTGATCTCCAGGCCGTTGCGCCGGGCGCATTGGAGCCAGTTGACCACGTAGTGCACGTCGGCGGTGCTCCACAGACCGCCGTACGGGTCGCGGACCCAGGACGGCGCCGTCCACTGCAGGCCGTACAGCTTGATGGCCGGGTTGCGGGCCAGGGCCTGGCGGGCCAGCCAGAACTCGTAGCCCCCGCCGCAGTCCAGCCGGCCGCGGACCGGCTCCACGGATGGTTCTGAGCCGTCGGAGGAGAACCCGCCGCCGCCGATCTCCAGCTTGAGCATCTGCAGCGAGGCCCCGTAGCGCGGCGTGAACATGTCGTCGAGGATCTGCGCGCGCTGCCGGGCGGGATAGTCGATCAGCAGCCGGGAGTTGCCACCGCCCCCGCTGAGCGCGCCGATGCCCTGGAACACCGGGCCCGCCCGGCGCCCGTCGACGACGATCGTCCGGCCCGGGGGCGGGGCCGGGTCCGGTGCCGCCGAGGCCGGGCGGGGCGGGTGGGACTGCACCGGTATCGCGGAGCCGCAGGCCGCCGCCAGCACGGCCACCGCCGCCAGCCCGGCCACGAGCCGTGCCACCCGCACCGCCATGGTCACGATCGGACATTGCCCGCCGGCCAGCACCTTCGCCATCCCCAGGTCAACCTGTAGTCAATTCCTCGTCGCAGCTACAACGACCGGGACCCGTGCCGAATTACACAGGGATTGAACCAGTGGCCTCTTTGAGGTGGCGCCGATCCTTCTGGCGGGGCATGGCAGATCGGGTGCAGTACTGTCGATCGTGTGGTGCGATTTCAGCTGGAGGACGCGGACTACCAGCGGCTGCTGAGATTGCGGACGAGCCTGCGCCAGTACCTGCACTGGAGCGAGCAGCAGGCGCAAGCGGTCGGGCTGACTCCCGCGCATCACCAGTTCCTGCTCGCTATCCGCGGCCACGACGACCCCCGGGGCCCGACCATCAGCGACGTGGCCGGGTACCTGCTGCTGAAGCATCACAGCACGGTAGAGCTGGCCCAGCGGGTCGGATCGCTGGGACTGATCGAGCGGGTCCCGGACCCCGCGGATGGGCGCGTCGTCCGGCTCCGGCTCACCGAGAAGGGCGCGGCCGCACTGGAAAAGCTGGCCGCTCTGCACCTGGAAGAGCTCTCGCGGCTGGCCAGTGGCCTGGTGCCGACCTGGCAGAGCTACCTGGTCAGTCACTCCTCCAACGGCGCTGCCGTCCCGGGGGTGCCCGGTCACCCGGTACGGGTCCGCGTGGTCTATGACCCGCCGGGAGAGGATGACGGGTGCCGGGTTCTGGTCGACCGGTTGTGGCCACGGGGGATCCGCAAGAACGCCGAGTCGGTGAACCAGTGGTCGGTGGACGTGGCACCGAGCAGCCAGCTGCGCCGCTGGTACGGAAACCAGGCCGGGCGATTTGGTGAGTTCGCCCGCCGTTACCAGGATGAACTGCGCAATGGCCAGGTCAGCCAGTCTTTGGACCGGCTCGGTGATCTGGCTCGCAGCGGGCCCCTGACCCTGCTGACGGCCAGCCGCGATGTAGCCCACTCCGCGGCCACGGTGCTGGCCGAAGAAATTCAGCACCGTGCGGAGTCGACGATGGCCTGATCGCCTTCTTCCCCGGCGAGCAGGACTCCGGACCACCAGACGGCCCTTAGAACCGTCGTAAGACGATACAAAATTTTGCGTGCATAAGGCCAGTGATGTAAGGTCGTAATGTTGCATCCTGCAACTATTTACAGGTGCGAACGTCGCGGAGGCGCTGGTGGAGGGCACTGTCATCGACGCCGTGCTGACCGCGAGCCGGACGTTGGTCGCGGTCAGCACGCGGTCGCTCGGCGCGGCCGCCGAGCACACCACGATCGCCCAGTACCGGATGCTGGTCGTGCTGGCTTCGCGGGGACCTCAGCGCATGGTCGATCTGGCCGCCGCCCTGGACGTGGCCCCGTCGACGGCCGGGCGGATGACCGACCGGCTGGTCCGGAAGAAGCTGGCTCGCCGCCATCGCGGCCGCAACGATCGCCGCTCGGTGGTGGTCTCGCTCACCGCCGACGGCCGGCAAGTGGTGGACGAGGCAACCGCCCGCCGGCGGGTCCTGATCGAGGACATCCTGGCCAAGCTGCCCAGCGCCCAGCAGCAGGCCATCGCTTCGGCGTTCGAGACCTTCGCCGCTGCCGCCGGTGAGGTACCCGAGCACCTGTGGCCACCTACCCCAGCGGCGGACGTGCCGCCCGCAGGCGTTCCCGCCTGACTCGGCCCGGCCACTCCGGACCCACCTGTGCGAGGAAGGAAGGCAATTGAGTAACGCGACCGTGCCCGCACCCAGGCAGGATCGACCGCCCTGGATCGTGCGCACCGCAGCCTGGCTGCGCAGCGGGCGCGGCGGCTTGTTCCTGCTGGCCCTGCTGGTCGGCATAGGTGCCGGGCTCGGCGCGGTGGCGTTCCGCTATCTGATCTACTTCTTCACCTGGCTGGCCACCGGGCACGATGAGTTCGGCCAGCAGGGGTACGTGGGCAGCGCCCATTTGCCCTGGCTGGGCTTGGGCTTCTTTGTGGTCATCCCGGTCATCGGCGGCCTGCTGTACGGCCCTCTGATCACCCGGTTCGCTCCGGAGGCCCGCGGGCACGGCGTACCCGAAGTCATGATCGCGGTGTCCGAGGAAGGCGGCCGGATCCGGCCGCAGGTCAGCGTGGTCAAGGCGCTCGCCTCGGCACTGTGCATCGGGGTCGGGGGGTCGGTGGGCCGGGAGGGCCCGATCGTGCAGATCGGCTCGGCTCTGGCCTCAACCGTGGGCCAGCGAGTCCGGGTCCCGGAAAAGCGGCTGCGGATCCTGGTCGCCTGCGGAGCCGGCGGCGCGATCGCCGCGACGTTCAACGCGCCGATCACCGGGGTGTTCTTCGGGGTCGAGATCATCCTGCGCGAGTTCTCGATCGACGCCCTGTTCACGGTGATGCTGTCGGCCATGGTGGCCGACGCCACCGCCATCGGTTTCCTGGGCTCCAAGCCGTTCCTGTCCGGGTTCCCGGCCGGCATCTCGCTGCCGCATCCCGCCGACTACCTGCTGGTGGCGGTGCTGGCGGTCATCGCGGCGCTGTTCGGCCTGGCGTTCAAGGCCGTGCTGTACAAGACCGAGGACCTGTGCGACCGGCTGTGGGGCGATCGTCCCCCGTGGGCCAGGCCCGCCGTCGGCGGCGTCGCCCTGGGTTTGCTGCTACTGGCGATCCCGCAGCTGTACGGGGTGGGCTACCCGGTCATGTACCAGGCCACGGCGGGCGGCTACGTGCTGTGGTTCCTGATCCTGCTCGCGGTGGCCAAGATCGCCGCGACCAGCCTGACCATCGGCATCGGCGGCTCGGGCGGGGTGTTCGCTCCGTCCCTGTTCATCGGCGTCACCGCGGGCATGGCCTTCGGTGACATCGCCCACCACCTGTTCGGGGCGGCGGCCGGCCCCCCCGCCTTGTACGCGGTGGTGGGCATGGGGGCGGTGTTCACCTCGGCGGCCCGGGCCCCGCTCACCTCGCTGGCCAGCGTGGTGGAGATGACCGGTGACTTCACCTTGACCCTGCCGGTCATGCTCGCTGTCGCGGTTGCCTCCACCGTGTCCCGGGCCCTGAGCTACGGCACGATCTACACCACCAAGCTGCTGCGCCGCGGCACCGACATCGACCGTGCCACCCCCTGGCGGATCCTGCAGGACCTCAAGGTCAGCGACGCCATGCAGGCCTTCCAGTCACCCTTCCTGCTCTCGCGGCCCGGCAGCACGCACGCGACCGCCAACGCCAACGGCAACGGCAACAGCCAGGCCGCCGGCAGCGCGAGCCTGGCCGCCACCCTGCCCGGCCCGGTCACCGGCGAACTCGACCCGCAGGCCATCTTCGCCACCGAGTCTCTGGCCCAGGCCCTGCGCCAGCTGGAAATCTACGGCCGCGACGGGCTCCCCGTGCTGTCCGACGACGCCCAGCGGATCACCGGATGGGTCACCAACACGGCCGTCATCGGGGCCGTCGCCCGGGAAATCCGCACCGCACAGCAAGACGCCGCGCAAGCCCACGAGACGGCCGAGGCCGTCGCGGCGGCGGGGGGGCGGGCTCCCGGCCACGAGACCTCTCCCGCTGGGCACCATGACGCTGAAGTACCGGCCGTCACCCGGCCGCCCACTCCGCTGCCCGGCTACCGGATCGTAGAGGTCACCTTGATGGAGGACTCGCCCGCGGCTGGAACCATGCTCAGCAATGTCACCTGGCCGCCGGGTTACCTTCCGGTCTCGTTGCTCCACAACCGGCACCTGCGCCGACCGGACCCGCACATTGTGCTGCGGCCGGGGGACCGCATCGCCCTGCTGACCCCCCAGCCGTCGTAGGAGCCGTCCCGCGCCGGCCGCACCCTGCTCAGGGGCCGTCCGTCCAGAAGAACAACCGCCGGGAAATGACGCCCTGCCCGATGTCGTGCCCCCGCCAGAGCACGAAGGTGTCACCTGCCTCCAGGTAGTCGTCAACATCGTCACCGGTGACGGTCACTGTCAGCTGGATGCTGTGGTCCGCCGGGCGCAACGGGTCGCCGTGGGCGGCATCAACCAGGGCACCGAACATCTTGTTCCGCTGCGTGTCGTGGTGGTGGGCCCGCAGCACCACCCGTCCGCCCGCCGCGGGCAGCGGTGGTTCCCCGGATCCGCCGCCCGCTGAGTCGAGCTTGACCAGAGCCCGGTACTTGAAGCGCTTCATCCCTTCATACCTCCGTGGTGTTCGGCGGCACCTCCGGTCGCCGATGCCGGTGGTTTACCCGCTAACGACATTAGTATCGTCTCACGAGCTATCCAGGCCGGAAAGCGGAACATGTTCTACCGTTCAGCGCCGGCCGCGGCCGGGCGGGGTCTTGATCGATGGAGCTTTACTCTCCCCCTGGCCGGAGCAAGGCTCCATCGATCATGGAATACCTGGAAGTGATGGGGCCGGTGTGACGTGGGCGGCGCGGGGGGCCCGGGACGGCGGGTCGCTGGGGCGTGCGGGGCTGGTGAGATGGCCCAGGGTCCCGCTCGCGCCGGGAAGCGGAGAAGATCGCGGATCTCGCCGGGCATCGGGCGACGATCGTCACCCAGAAGGTCTACCGGCACCAGCTCCGGCCGGTGATGAGCAAGGACGCCACCATCATGAACACGATCTTCACCAAGAGGGAGGGGGATCGGAGCGCGGGCGGCGCTGGCTCCCCTGGCGGCACAGATGTTCGAAAACGAGTGGGCGATACTGGGATTGAACCAGTGGCCTCTTCCGTGTCAGGGAAGCGCTCTCCCACTGAGCTAATCGCCCGGGACTTGCGAGGCGGAGACGGGAATCGAACCCGTGTACAGGGCTTTGCAGGCCCTTGCCTAAACCACTCGGCCACTCCGCCATGGCCACCTTGTCCGCCTGGCAGCCACTGGAGAAGAAGCCGCTCTGGGGGAAGGCTTGCCATGGAACCCGAGAACCGTTCGGTGCTCCTAACGGCGTTCGGCGTCTCCGAGCGGACGACGGGATTCGAACCCGCGACCCTCACCTTGGCAAGGTGATGCTCTACCAACTGAGCCACGTCCGCGTGCCGACCCTGAAGCCGGCGCCCGCCGGGCGTGCCCGGCGTGCGAACAGAACTGTAGCCGATCCTGGCCACTGCGCAAACTCGACGGGGCCGATTGGGGACGCCGCCATGTCCTGGTATGCCGCGCCCCGCGAAATTTGACGGTAAAAGATCCCGGTAGATCGGCGGGCCGCCCGGGCGGCAGCGGAGCGGCCCGCGGCGTCTGGCCGGCGCGCCGGGGCCCCGGACCGGCCGCGGCCCATGGCCAGGTGGCAGGCTGGGGGGCATGCGAGAAGTGATCATCGATGGCAGCGCCCTCAGCATCGAGGATGTCGTAGCGGTCGCCCGGGGCGAGGCCACGGCCAGCCTGGGCCCGGACGTCCCGGCCCGGATGGAACCCAGCCGGACCGTCGTCACCAACGCCCTGAGCGGAGGCGCGCCAGTCTACGGGGTGAACACCGGGTTCGGCGCGCTGGCCGACACCCCGGTCGGCGAGGCCGACCTGCGCGCCCTGCAGTCGGCGATCATCGTGTCGCACGCCGCGGGCGTGGGGGAGCCACTGGCCGACGACGTGGTGCGGGCGCTGCTGCTGCTCCGGGCCCGGACCCTGGCCGCCGGGTTCTCCGGGGTGCGGCCCGACCTGCCCCAGCGGCTGCTGGACCTGCTGGCTAAGGGCCTGCTGCCGGTCATCCCGGGCAAGGGCTCGGTGGGCGCGTCCGGCGACCTGGCCCAGCTCGCGCACCTGGCCCAGCCGCTGATCGGCAAGGGAATGCTTCGTGAGCCGGACGGCCCGCCCGGGGGCCGGCCGGCCGCGGACGTACTGGCCGCGCACGGCCTGGAGCCGCTGACGCTGGCCCCCAAGGAAGGCCTGTCCCTGGTCAACGGGACCGAGCCCATGCAGGCGGTGCTGACCTTCTCCATTCACGACGCGGGGCTCCTGGTCCAGGCGGCCGACCTGGCCTGCGCGCTGTCCATCGAGGCGCTGCTCGGCACCGACCGGCCCTACGATGAGCGGGTCCAGGCGCTGCGGCCGCATCCCGGCCAGCTCGACAGCGCGGCCAACCTGCGGGCCCTGCTGGCGGGCTCACCGCTGCTGGCCAGTCACCGGCACAGCCGCCACGCGGTCCAGGACGCCTACTGCCTGCGTTGCGCCCCGCAGGTGCACGGCGCCGTCCGCGACGTGCTCACGCACTGCCGCCGGGTGCTGGAGACCGAACTGGGCGCGGTGGTCGACAACCCGATCATCACCGCCGATGGCGAGGTCATGACGACCGGGAACTTCCACGGCGAGCCGCTGGCCTTCGCGGCCGACATGCTGGCCATGGCCCTGTCCGAGCTGGCCAGTATCAGCGAGCGCCGGGTGGACCGGATGCTGGACCCGGCCTTCTCCCGCGGCCTGCCGCCGTTCCTGGCCCCGCAGGCGGGCACCAACTCCGGCTTCATGCTGGCCCAGTACACGGCGGCGTCGCTGGTCAGCGAGAACAAGGTGCTGGCCCATCCGGCCAGCGTGGACACCATCCCGACCTCGGGCAAGCAGGAAGATCACGTTTCCATGGGCTGGACGTCCGTGCGCAAGCTTCGCGAGGTGGTAGCCAACGTGCGGGCCTGCCTGGCGGTCGAAGTCCTCTGCGCCGCTCAGGGCATCGATCTGCGGGCCGGCATCGCCGCGCCCGCCCAGGCCCTCGGCGCGGTGCACGCGGTCCTGCGCGGTCGGGTGCCCCGCATGGACACCGACCGTGAGGTGGCCAGCCAGATCGCGGCCGTCGATGACCTCATGCCCGAACTGGTGCTCACGGCCGCATCGTCCAGTGGCGGCCTCCGCTAGGCGTGGCCGGGTGGGCTATTGCGGTGGGCTAGGCCTGCCAGAGCAGCCCGTTGAGCTCGGCGTCGATGTCGATGGCCTCGGACTCCTTGCCCATCCGGACGATGCGGTAGGTCCGGTCGAGGAAGTTGGCGATGGCCTCGGCCGGGGCTTCGAAGTGCGCCTCGCCGAAGGGGGACGACAGCTTGATGTTGAGCACGCTCAGCGGGCCCTGGACGTGGCCGTCCGGGCCGATGACCGGCGTCGACGGCCAGATCTCCACGTCGCCGTCGCCCTCGGGGGTCGTCAGGCCGTCGGCCAGCAGGTCGCGGGCGAAGATCCATTCCACCGGGTCCTCGGCGCCGACGTGGAACGCCATCCGGATCGCGTACGGGTCGCTGCCGCTGTAGTGCAGGCTCGCGACGAGAGGGACGACCGCCTGCTCGGCGGCGACCAGCCGGAGGCCGAGCTCAGCCGAGACCGTGGTACTGCTGCTGTTCATCATCGTCTAGCCAACCCTTACGTCGCCGGGTCCCGTTTCCGGGCTTCACTCACTTGACGTGGCCGGCTCGTCACTATGACGTGAAACGCGATGACTTTTTCGCCGGGTCAGGAGATCGCTCCGGACGCCTCCACCAACTCGCCCAGAACAGGATTGTAACCCCCTGAAGTGCCCAAACGTCGTGTGAGCGCTAACATGGTTACGTTTTAGTAATCTTCGTCCTTGTGTTGGCTACACTAAGCGATCGCCCCTGGTAACAGGGTTGCGCTTCGGGTGCGTCTCGGTTGCAGCCCCCCGCACCTTTCCTCGAAACCCCCCAAACCCCGGATTGCCCCTCCCACGCCCGACCCCGCAGCGCGCCCAGCCAACCCGCCCCCTCGCGCCACGCCCCGGTCGCCCCCCGCGCCCCGCGTCTCGCGATCTCGCGACCCGTCCCCCTCGCAAGACACAAACGCCCCCATCGGCCCCACGTCCCCGCCCGCGCTCACTCCTCCCGCCAGACCGACAAGCCCCGCGCGCCTCGCGGCCCTCCTACCACCCGGGGTTCCCATCGGCTGAGCATGATTTCCATGGCTTGAGACCATTTCCCCCGCGTAACCCACTGCCGCCGCGGTCCCGGCGGCGCGCCCCCAGCTACCGCCCTTCCCCTGACTCCCACCGCCCGAAGCCCGCGAGTCCCCGCACCCGCGCCCGCCAAGCCCGGCCCCACCCACTCCGGCAATAACCCAGCCCCTTGCGCCAAGCCCACCCCAGGCCCACCCGGCCCGCTGTTCCCCACCCGGCCCGGCCACTTAACCCCCTCCCGCCGCAGGAGTTCCGGCTCCGTGTGCAGAACCATCTACGGGGAGCAAAGTCAGCGCTATTCACTGAAGATGCACCATTGAAGCCGGAGTCCGGCGGCGACGACTCCACCGCCGTCACTCCCGTCACCCCAGTCCCACCGTCAGCGCATGGCGGCCGGGAGGACGAAGCGGCAGCACAACGCGATCAGGATCAGGTTGGAGACGCCGACGCTGGCGGTGTGGGGAGCGACCGGCTTGCCGATCCCGGCCCTGACCGAGTTGAGGGCGGCAGGATCAGCGGCGGCATGTTGAGCAGCCCGCCCAGCGAGTACTGGAAGCCGCCGAACAGGGCGTTGGCCGAGATGTTGCTGCCGGACAGCGCGACACCGATCCAGCCCAGGATGGGGGAGAGGATGATGGACGCCGCCCCCACCCGGGAGAAGCCGTGGGCCAGCCTGCTGGCCATGCCCGCGTAGTTGAACACCAGGCCGAAGATGATCGGCCCGACCGGCAGCGCACCCCACATCGGGCTGAACGTCTGTTGGAACACCGCCACCTGGGCCCGGCTGACCCGCGGGGCGGCCGCGATGATCAGCCACGAGACCAGGCCAGAATCGTCCTTCGCATACGTTTGCCGGGCAATGCGTGACGAAGTTGCCCTTATGGGGCCAAAGAGGCAGGAACGTCACCTGGGGTGCCAGCAACCCCGGGCGTCACCTGGACCTCCCGGGTTGAGGCCGGGCACCCCAAGGATGCGCTACGCTATGGGAACGCCAGGGACGCGGCGGCCCAGATCGCCCCGCAGTCCACGGCAGCGGGCGATTGGCTCAGCGGGAGAGCGCCTCGTTCACACCGAGGAGGTCACTGGTTCGATCCCAGTATCGCCCACCAGGTCAGAGGCTATATCGATCTTGGTCGGGATCATGTGGGAGCCATTCCTGTAACCAAGCGGTCAGCGAATCTGTACGCTGCCGCCCATGACGGGCAGGCGCAGCTGGGGCGAAGACAGTATCTACTTCGATCATTTAGGGGACTGCCGCGACCCTGAGACCCATCGGCATTGTCCGGGTCGCTGGCGTGGTGTAGTCAGCCTCAAGCCCGGCCCGGACGGCCAGCGGCGGCGCAAGAACGTCTCCGGCAAGACCAAGACCGAGGTCCGGGCTAAGCTCGCGGAGCT
>DASXMW010000042.1:0-13422 GCA_036495425.1 Streptosporangiaceae bacterium
CGCACCTCCTCGTCGATCGCCGACGCGATCTCCTCGGAGTAGTCCCGGGCGTGCGACCGCTCCATGCCCAGGAACGGCTCGCTGTCACCGCTGCCGAGCTTCCGCGCGCCCAGCCGCTCGCTCATGCCGTACTGCGTCACCATGCCGCGGGCGATCTCGCTGGCCTTCTCGATGTCGTTGGCGGCCCCGGTGGTGGGCTCGTGGAACACGAGCTCCTCGGCGGTACGGCCGCCCAGCAGCATCGCCAGCTGGTCCCGCATCTCGGCCCGGGTGACCAGGACCTTGTCCTCGGTCGGCAGGGCCTGGGTGTAGCCCAGGGCCCGGCCGCGGGGGATGATCGTGATCTTGTGCACCGGGTCGGCGTTCGGCATCGCGTGCCCGACCAGGGCGTGCCCGCCCTCGTGGTAGGCGATGAGCTTGCGCTCCCGCTCGGACAGGATCGCGCTCTTGCGCTCCGGGCCCGCCATGACCCGGTCGATCGCTTCCTCCATCGCCGCCATGCTGATCTGCTTGCCGTTGGACCGGGCGGTCAGCAGGGCCGCCTCGTTGATCACGTTGGCCAGGTCGGCGCCGGTGAAGCCGGGGGTCCGGCGGGCGATGACGTCCAGGTCGGCGTCGGGCGCGATGGGCTTGCCCCGGGCGTGCACCCGCAGGATGCCCTTGCGGCCAACCAGGTCGGGCTGGGCCACCATGATCTGCCGGTCGAAGCGGCCCGGGCGCAGCAGGGCCGGGTCGAGGATGTCGGGGCGGTTGGTAGCGGCGATCACGATCACGCCGCCCTTGGTGTCGAACCCGTCCAGCTCGACCAGCATCTGGTTCAGGGTCTGCTCGCGCTCATCGTGGCCACCGCCGAGCCCGGCGCCACGGTGCCGGCCGACGGCGTCGATCTCGTCCACGAACACGATGGCGGGGGCGTTGGACTTGGCCTGCTCGAACAGGTCACGGACGCGGGAGGCGCCGACACCGACGAACATCTCCACAAAGTCCGAACCGGAGATCGAGTAGAACGGCACTCCCGCCTCACCGGCGACGGCCCGGGCCAGCAGCGTCTTACCGGTACCGGGCGGCCCGTAGAGCAGCACGCCCTTGGGGATCTTGGCCCCGATGGCCTGGAACTTGGCCGGGTTCTGTAGGAACTCCTTGATCTCCTGGAGCTCCTCGATGGCCTCGTCGGCCCCGGCCACGTCACCGAAGGTGGTCTTGGGCGTGTCCTTGGTGATCAGCTTGGCCTTGGACTTGCCGAAGTTCATCACCCGCGAGCCGCCGCCCTGCATCTGGCTGAGCAGCAGGAAGAAGAACAGCGCGATGACGATGTAGGGGATGAACGACAGCAGCAGGCTCCACACCGAGTTGCTGGACGGTATGGAGACCGTGTAGCCCTCTTTGAGCTTGCCCGCGTCGAACTGCTTCTGCAGCTCCTGCTGGAGGTGCAGGCCCTGCCCGCTGACCCAGTCGGCCTGGTACTGCTTCCCGCTCGTGGTCGTCACCTGGATGGTCTGGTTCTTGTCGGTGATCTTCGCCGACTTGACCTGGCCGTTGTCGATGAGCTGGACGACCTTTGAGGTGTCGGCCGGCTGGTACGAGCTTCCGGAGTTGGCCAGGTTGAACAGGACCACCACGACCAGCACCGCCAGGGCGAACAGCCCCAGCATCCTGAATGAGCGCTTTGAATCCATCGATGAGCGACCCCCTCGGCGAGGGGCCGTTCCCTCCTGACCAGCCTCACGTCCCGCCGACCTCCGGCGGGACCACCTTGCCTTAACCTTGCCCGGTCAACGCTTCTGCGGTTCGGTTCTGTTCCCCCCGTAAACATGGGGCGCGAGAGTACCGATAAAGGGCAGGTTACGGTACCGCTCGGCGTAGTCGAGCCCGTATCCGATCACGAACTCGTCGCCGATGTCGAAGCCGGTGTAGGTGACGTCGACGTCCCGCGCCCGCGCCGCTCCGGGCTTGCGCAGCATGGTGCAGACCCGGACCGAGGCCGGGCCCCGCGACTCCAGGTTCCCGACCAGCCAGGACAGGGTCAGGCCGGAGTCGATGATGTCTTCCACGATCAGCACGTCGCGGCCGGAGATGTCGGTGTCCAGGTCCTTGAGGATGCGGACCACCCCGGAGGACTGGGTGCCCGAACCGTAGGAGGACACCGCCATCCAGTCCATCTGGACCGGCAGGTGCATGGCCCGGGCCAGGTCGGCCATGACCATGATGGCCCCCTTCAGCACCCCGACCAGGAGCAGATCGCCGTCGGCGTAATCGGCGTCAATCTGAGCCGCGAGCTCCGAAATGCGCTGGTGCAGCCGCTCCTCGCTGATCAGGACTTCCTTCAGATCCGTTCCCAGATCGCCCGCGTCCACGGTCGTCGCCCTCCTGTTGCGGTCCGCCTCGCCAGCCTGTCCGCGTAAACCTGATCTGGCCGTCCCGGCGGAACCCGCGCACCCCACCGGGAAGGTCGACCCACCGCTGTCCGCGCCATCCTGTCACCAGCGCGTCGAGTTCCCGCACGTGGCCCGCTGCCAGGGCGCCAGCCGGGCACCCGGCCGCCACCGCGGCGTGGTGCAGCATCCGGGTCCGGAGGGCGGCCGGCAGCCCGGCCAGGTCGTCGGCCAGCAGGCTGGTGCCGTCGCGGCCGCCGGCCCGCTCGGCCTCGGCGGCGGCCAGCGCGTCGAGGAAGTCGGCGTCGGCCCGCAGTTGCCCGGCGCTGCGGGCCAGGGCCCCGGCCACCCCGGGACCGAGGACCGACTCCAGCACCGGCATCAGCTCGTGCCGGACCCGCGACCGGGCGAAATGGGGGTCATCGTTGTGCGGATCGTCCCAGACCGGCAGGTCCTGGGCGGCGCACGCGGCCCGGGTCACCGGGCGCGAAACCGGCAGCAGCGGGCGCCGGTAGAGCCCGCGGCGCACGGGCATGCCGGCCAGGGACCGGGCTCCCGACCCGCGGGCCAGCCCGAGCAGCACCGTCTCGGCCTGGTCGTCCAGGGTGTGGCCGAGCAGGACGGCGGCGGCGCCGCTGTCCCTGGCGGCCGCGTCCAGCGCCTCGTACCGGGCCGACCGGGCCGCGGCTTCCGGGCCCTGATGGGACTCCCGGCCGGGCACGCTCACCGTGGCCTGAATCACCGGGTCGAGCCCCAGGCTGGTGAGCCGGGTGGCCACCTCGCGGGCCCGGGCGGCCGAGCCGGGCTGCAGCCCGTGGTCGACCGTGACCGCGCCGCCCCGCAGCCCGAGCCGGGGCGCGGTGAAGGCCAGCGCGGCCGCCAGCGCCAGCGAGTCGGCCCCGCCCGAGCAGGCCACCAGGACCAGGCGGCCGGGCTGCAGGCCGGTCAGGCCGGCCCGGACCGCGTTCCGCAGTTCGGCGACGGCCGGGTGCGGGCCCATGCCCGGCTAGGCGCCGGGCTGATCACTCGGATCAGCGGAACCGGTCCCGTCGCCCGGACGGTCCGTCTCCTCCGGGCGGGCGGGCTCCTCCGGGTCGGCCTGCGCCCCGAAGGCGGAGTCGCTGCCGGCGTGGAACCCATCACCCGGCTCGGCGGGCGGCGCAGGCTCGGCGGGCGGCGCGGGCTCGGTGGGCGCGGCCGGAGGAGCGGCCTCGGCCGACGGGATGAACTCCTCCAGGCTGATGTCCTCGGCGCGCGGGGCGCCGTCCGCGGATGCACCGTTGGAGTCCCCATTCGAGGCGCTGCTGCTGGTGGCCGGGCCGGTACCGGCCGATGGTGCCGTACCCGTTCCCGTCACCGGCTGGTGGTCCTCCGGCGCGGTCAGGGCCGTGCGGGTCGGGTAGCCACTGGCCACCCGGGCGATCCAGACCGACGGATCGGCGATCTCGGCCATGGTCGGGATGGTCTCGGGCGACTCCCAGACCCGGTTGAAGCCGTTCATGCCGATCGCGTCCACGACCGTGCGCACGAATCGGGCCCCCTCGGCATACTGGCGCATCTTCAGGTCGATGCCGAGCAGCCGCCGGACGGTCTGCTCCACCCGGCCGGCCGTGCGGCGGCGGGTGTTGAACTTCTCCCTGATCTCGGCCACCGACGGGACGACCCGCGGGCCGACCGCGTCCATGACGTAGTCGCCGTGCCCCTCGACCAGGGTCATCAGCGCGGTGAGCCGGGCCAGGATCTCCCGCTGGCGCGGGGTCTGGACGGCCTCGATGAGGCTCTCGCTGTCGCCGCCCCGCACCGCGCCCGCGACCGCTTCGGCCGCGGCCCGGAGCCGGTTGAAGATGGCGCCGGGGTCAAGCTCGGAGGCGAGCAGGAACTCGCTCATCTGGTCCTGCACGTAGGCCCGCAGCCACGGCACCGAGGTGAACTGCACCCGGTGCGTCTCCTCGTGCAGGCAGACCCAACGGCGGAAGTCACGCGGGTTGACCCCGAGCTCACGCTCGACCATGACGATGTTCGGGGCCACCAGCGTGAGGCGGCCGACCGGCTCGTCGCCGTTTTCCCCCGTCCCCGGGGGCAGGAACAGCTCGTACTGGCCCAGCACGCGGGAGGACAGGTAGGACAGCATCAGGCCCGCCTGGGCGCCGGTGATCCGGGAGCCGACCCCCATGACCAGGCCGCCCGCGGAGGCGGCCGGGGTTCGCTGGCGCATCTGCTCGGCCAGCGGGTCGAGCACCACCCGGAACCCGTCCACGTTGGCCCGGATCCAGCCCGCCCGGTCCACCACCGCGACCTTGCCCGGGGCCACCTTGCTCTGCAGTCCGGTGACCTCGCGGACCGGCCGCTCGACGGCCACGGAAAGTTCCCGTAGCTCGGCCACGGTCTGCCGTGCCTCGGCCAGGCTCACTTGCGGGCCTGGACGCGCAAAGCGGACTCCGGTGGACACCGCCACGTCCCAGTCGATCATCTGCCCGTTGCTCACCCTCCCACCGTACGTTGTGGCGCGCCGTGGTCGGAGCCCGGTGGCAAATTGGCGTGTCGGTGCTGGCTTTATCGGTGCGGGCTTTATTGGCGGCAGCCGCAGGAGGCGAGCGCGGTGGCGGCGTCGTTCAGCGTGTCAGCCGCGCTGTCCAGGTCACCGGCGCTCGGCACGCTGGCCGCGTTGAACGCGAACACCAGCACCCGCCCGTTGCGGTCGTAGACCAGGCCGGCCAGGGCGGCCACCGTGGACAGGTTCCCGGTCTTGGCCCGCACCACGCCCCGGGCCGATCCGCCGATGCCGCCGAACACGCTCTGTCCCTCCGACAGGGTGCCGGCGAAGCCCGCCACCGGGAGCCCGGTGATGGCCGTGCGCAAGCCGGCGTGCTGGGGCGACGCCGCCAGGACCAGCAGCCGGACCAGGACCGTGGGCGCGATCTTGTCCTGTGGGGACAGGCCGCTGCCGTCCACCAGCTGCAGGCCGGAGCCGACCCCGAGCCGGGCCAGGGCCGCGGTCTCGGCCGCCGCCGCCCCGGCGAACGAGGCGGGGTGGCGGGTGGCCAGGGCCACGTGCCGGGCCAGGTTCTCGGCGATCACGTTGTTGCTCTCCAGCAGCATCTGCTCGACCATGGCCGACACGGCCGGCGAGGACACCGAGCCGAGCACGGTGGCCCCCGGCCGGGCGGTGCCGGCCGACGGCTCGCCGGTGACGCTGATGCCGTCCGCGGTCAGGAAGCGCTCGAACGAGGTGGCCGCGTCGGCGGCGGGATCGCTGGACCGGGCCCGGAAGTTGGTCGGGTCGTCGGTGTCCTCGGGGGTGCCGCTGGTGGTCAGCCGGCCCTGGTCCACCTCCAGCGAGGTGATGGCGGTGACGTCGCCGGTGGTCACGTACGACTCCGGCCAGCCCGGGGCCAGGTCCGGCCCGGTGTAGAGCGAGCTGTCGTAGCCGAGTTCGACCTGCGTCCGGTGCGCGGCCTTCAGCGCCCGGGCCGTGGTGGCCGCCAGGTCCTGCAGGGTCGCGGGCTGCGGGTACTGGCTGAGCGGAGCCGGCCCGGCGGCCAGGGTCGGGTCACCCCCGCCCACCAGCACGATGCTGTCGCCGGGGCCGCTGACGACCTTCGTGCTGAAGCGCTGGCCGGGGCCGAGCACGGCCAGCGCGGCCACGGCCGTGGCCACCTTCTCGGTCGAGGCCGGCGCGGTCATCTGACCGGGGCTGCGGGACCAGAGCACGTGGCCGGACTGGTCGGCGACCTCGGCCGACACGCCGGCGCCCAGCGAGGCCGAGGACAGCACCCCGCTCAGCGCGCCGTCCAGCCCGGAACTGGTCGGCATCGCGCCGCCGAGGGCGCTGGTCATCGCCGGGCTGGATGCCGCCGCGGGCCGGTTCGCCACCTGCACCGGCTTGAGCATGGCCAGCCGGAGTGGCAGCATGCGCACCAGCGTCACACCCGCGACCAACGTGAACACGTTGATCAGGGCCAGCGTGAGCAGAGCCACGCCCCGTGTGCTGCGCAGCACGGCGCATCCACCTTTCGCGATGCAGGATTGTAACGAGGACCCGTTGCGCCGGGGGCGGCGCGGCAGGGGACAATTGAGTCAACCATCTAACCCGTGAGGCGTGAGGGCAGCATCGTGGACTTCGACGTGGTCATCGAGATCCCGAAGGGCCAGCGCAACAAGTATGAAGTGGATCACGCCACCGGGCGCATCCGGCTGGACCGGATGCTGTTCACTTCCACCAGGTATCCCTCGGACTACGGCTTCATCGAAGGCACGCTGGGCGACGACGGCGACCCGCTGGACGCCCTGGTCATCCTGGAGGAGCCGACCTTCCCCGGCTGCGTGATCAGTTGCCGGGCCGTCGGCATGTTCCGCATGCGCGACGAGAAGGGCGGCGACGACAAGGTCCTCTGCGTCCCGGCCACCGACCCGCGCTGGGAGCATCTGCGCGACATCTACCACGTGCCCGAGTTCGACAAGCTGGAGATCCAGCACTTCTTCGAGGTCTACAAGGAGCTCGAGCCCGGCAAGTCGGTGGAAGGCGCCGCCTGGGCCGACCGGGCCGCGGCCGAGGCCGAGATCGAGGCCTCCCGCAAGCGCGCCGAAACCACCGGCTTCTGATCGACCCGGCCGAGCTGCCATCCTCAGCACGTTTTCCCTCCCCGCCCGCACCTTCGGCTACTATTACGTGCTGGCAGCACGAAATCGATCGAAGGTAGCGGGTGCGACTGATGGCCAAGCTGGGAGAACCTGCTCGCTGCGCCCTTTGCGGACGTGACCTTCCCCAGCAGAAGCGGTCGGGACGGCGTCGCCACTACTGCGACGCCACCTGCCGGAGCGCGGCCCGCCGACGTCGGGCTTCCGCCCAGGACTCCCATCCGACCGACCTTCGATATGTAAATGATCGATTGACATACGGGCAACGTCAAACCATAGTTGACAACGTGCCAGAACGGCCGGGTGCGCTGGCCGCTATCGGGCAGGCGCAGGCCCTGGCCCGGAGCGCGGAGGAGGAGCTGGCCATGAGCGTGAGCCGGGCCCGGGAATCCGGGCACACCTGGGCGGAGATCGGCCAGGTGCTCGGCACCAGCCGGCAGGCCGCCTTCCAGCGGTTCGGCCGGCCCGCCGACCCGCGGACCGGCGGGCCCATGGCCCCGGTGGTGCCGGGCGCCCGCGAGCTGGCCGGCCAGCTGTTCGACGACCTCGTCACCGGGCGCTGGCCGGCGGTGTGCGCCCAGTTCGGCGCGGCGGTCGCGGCCCGGCTGGACCCGTCCGGGCTGGCCGCGGCGTGGGCTCAGGTCATCGGCATGACCGGCGAGTTCGAACGGCGCGGGGAGCCGTCGGTCCACCGGGCCGGCGACTACACCGTGGTCGACGTGCCGCTGTTCTTCGAGGCCGGCGAGCGCACCGGGCGGGTCAGCTACGGCCAGGACACAAGCGTGGCCGGCCTGTTCTTCCTGCCCATTGAGAGGAACGAACGAAATGCCTGACCCGGACACCCCGGACCCGGTGCCGCCCGAGCAGGGCCGGCTGGCCAAGATGCCCTACGACCTGCGCGAACCGACTCCGGAAAAGGTTGCCGCCCGCTGGTGGAACCCAGCCGACCGGCGCCTGTTCACGCCGAAGGCCTTCGGCTGGGGTTACGACATCAACTTCTACTGGCTGGCCCACCCGGTCCGGTTCCTCACCGGCCGGCCCTGAGGATCAGGGCCGGACCGCGCCGATCGGGACGCCGGGCTGGTAGATGCTGTCGATCCGGACGTTCACCCCGGTGTAGGGGGCGTCGACCATGTTGCCGTTGCCGATGTAGATGCCGACGTGGTGGATGGTGGCCGGATTCGCGTTGTTGGTGGCGTAGAACACCAGGTCGCCGCGCTGCAGGGCGTTCATGGGCACGTGCGCGCCCTCCTCCCACTGGTCCCCGGTGTAGTGCAGGATGGCCACCCCGGCGTGCTGCCAGGCGATCATGGCCAGCCCCGAGCAGTCGTAGGTGCTGGGCCCGACCGCGCCCCACTGGTAGGGCTTGCCGATCTGGCTGATCGCGAAGTCGGCGGCGATGTTCCCCTGCGACGAGCCGGCCGCGGAACCGCTGAACTCCGAAGCCGAGCTGGACGAGGTGGACGAGGTGGACGAGCCCGCGGCGGCCTGCGCGGCCGCGGCCCGGCGCTCCGCCGCGGCGGCCGCGGCGGCCGCCTCCGCCGCCAGCGCCTTGGCCCGCACGTTGGCCAGGTGTGACTCGTGGGCCTGGGCCGAGCTCAGCGAGGAGGACAGCTGGCTGGCCAGGTCCTTGCTCTGCTTGACCGCGGTCAGTTGCCGGGCCACCGCGGCCTGGATGGCGGTCTTGAGCTTGGCCGCCTGCTGGGCCGCGGCCTTACGCTGCTTGAGGGCGGTGCTGGCCTGGGTACGGAACACCTTGGCCACCACGCTGTCCGCGCTGTTCCGGGCCAGAATGTCGGTCCGGCGGCTGGTGAACACCTGGCCCAGCCCCATCTGGTTCAGGTAGGCCCGCACGCCGTGCGCGTCGCCCAGCATCGCCGCCATCGGGTCGAACCCGCCCTGGGTCTCGTACTCGTTGGCGGCCAGCGCGCCCACCGCCTGCCGGCTGGTCCGCTGGGCGTCCTCGGCCGCGGCCAGCTTGTTCACCGCCGTGGTGTACGCCTTCTGCGCCTGTTGCTGCTCAACCATGGCCTGGTCGTAATCCTCGGTCAGGATCTCGGCCTGATTTTGCAGGTCGGTAAGCTTGGCATTGGCCGCGGCGACCTGCTCGTTCTCCTTGCCCAGCGCCGCCGCGCGCTGGTTGACCTTGTTCTGCGCGGCCTGCACCTGGCCCGCACTCGGCACCGGACCACTGGCCAGCGCCAGCTGTGGTGGCGCGGCCGCCAGCCCGGTCGCGGCCAGCAGACCGCAGCCCGCCACCGCCCAGACCGTCCTGCGCACGCTGAGGTGAGACCCCGGCCCGTCAGCCATCCCGTCCCCCGGAATCGATCATGCTCCCCCGATATTCGCTTGTGAGAAACTCAATGTAATCGGATGACCTCGAAAAGTAGCGACAATCGCTGCGTGGCGCGTCTTTGTGTCGGCCGTGCGGCACCACCGTGGTCCCGGACACACATCTGGTCCGGGGATGGGCCACACTTAGATGGCACTAGAGGCAAGGAGGGACCGGTGGATAACGCCGGCGAGGTGCTCAGACGGGCGCCGCTGTTCGAGGCGCTTGATGAGGACGGCACGCGCGAACTTCGGCAGACGATGAGCCAGCTCAGGATGCACCGCGGTGAGCGGTTGTTCGACGAGGGCGACGGCGGTGACAGCCTGTACGTCGTGCTCGACGGAAAGATGAAGCTGACCCGGGCCGCCGCCGACGGCCGGGAGAACCTGCTCAGCGTGATCGGCCCGGGTGAGATGTTCGGCGAGCTGTCGCTGTTCGATCCGCGGCCGCGGACGTCGAGCGCCAGTGCGGTGACCGAGGCCACGCTGGCCGTGCTGCCGCATGACGCGTTGCTGCCGCTGCTGCGCAAGCGGCCCGAGATTTCACTGCACCTGATGCGGGCGCTGGTCCAGCGGCTGCGCCGGGCCAACGATGTCACCGCCGACCTGGTCTTCACGGACGTCCCGGGCCGGGTGGCCAAGGCCCTGCTCGACCTGGCCGACCGGTTCGGCCAGCAGACCGACGAGGGGCTCCAGGTCCATCACGACCTGACTCAGGAAGAGCTCGCCCAGCTGGTCGGGGCGTCGCGGGAGACGGTCAACAAGGCCCTGGCCGACTTCGCGGCCCGCGGCTGGCTGCACATCTCGGCCCGCTCGGTGCTGATCGTCGACTCCGAGCGGCTGCGCAAGCGCGCCCGTTAGCGGGCTTCGCCCCGCCGGGGCAGCTCACCCCGGCCGGCCAGGTAATCCAGCTGAGCCTGTACCGACAGCTCGGCGGCGGAGCGGACGCCCGGCCCGATGTCGGTATAGACCCGGGTCACGATCTCCCCGGCGGTCCGGTCACCGGCCGCCAGCGCGGCCCGGACCTGATCCAGCCGCTCGGCCCGGTGCGCGATGTAGTAGTCGAGCACGGCCGCCGGGTCGGGCAGCACCGGCCCGTGGCCCGGCAGCAGCAGCCGGAGCTCGCCCTGGTCGGCCAGGGCCCTCATGGTGTCCAGCGAGCGCAGGTAGTCGCCCAGCGATCCGTCGCCGCCCGCGATGACCGTGGTGCCCCGGCCCAGCACCGAGTCCCCGGTCAGCAGGGCGCCGTCCTCGGGCAGCAGCAGGCTCAGCGAATCCGCGGAGTGGCCCGGGGTGGCGATGACGCGCAGCTCGCAGCCGCCCGCGAGCACCACGTTCCCGCCGGTCAGGCCCTCGTCGCCCAGCTGATGGGCCGGATCCGCGGCCCGGACCGGGGCCCCGGTGAGCCCGGCCAGCCGCCGGGCCCCGGCCGAATGGTCCTCGTGCCCGTGCGTGAGCAGGATCTGGGCGATCCGGCGGCCGGCCACCGTGGCCTGCTCCACCACCCGCCGCAGGTGCCCTTCGTCGTCCGGCCCCGGATCGACCACCACCGCCGACGCCGACTCGGGCGCGGCGATCAGCCAGGTGTTGGTGCCGTCCAGCGTCATCGGGGACGGGTTCGGCGCCAGCACGCAGATGGCCAGGGCCGAGCCGGAGCCGTCGATGCCCTGGCCCTGGCCCGGGCCAGCGGAGGGTTCAGCTCCAGCGCCGTCAGTCGTCATCGCTACCATCCGGGAGGCTCAGCCAGGCCCGGTCGCCGTCCAGGACGACGACCGGCCGTCGCGGGGTGATGGGCCGGTCCGCGGCCATGACCGCGGGCACGTCGGGGTAGGCGGCCAGCTCGCGCAGGGTGATCCTGGTCGGCGGGAGCATGGTCAGCTCGCCGGCTTCGGCCGCTTCGAGCGCGGCCGCCGGGCGCAGCCAGGCGGCCCGGTCCGACTCCCCGGTGCCACCCGCGGCCCGCTGGCCCGCGGGCATGGTGGCCACGAAGAACCGGGTGTCGTAGCGTCGCTCCTCGGCCTCCGGGGTGATCCACCGGGACCAGGGCCGGAGCAGGTCGCCACGCAGCACCAGGTCCCGCCGGATGAGCAGTTCGGCCAGGGAGACCGACCCGGCCGCCAGCGCCTGCCGGTCCGCCTCCCAGTCGGCCCCGGTGCCCACGGCGGTGTCCACGGCGGTGTCCACGGCTGGGCCGGCCGGGTCGTCGGCCGGGCTGGCCAGCAGGACGCCGCATTCTTCGAAGGTCTCCCGGACGGCCGCCCGGACCAGCGCGGCCGCGCCCGCCGCGGGGCCGCCCAGCGCCGGGGCCAGCAGGTCCGGCGGCGGCCCGGCCCAGCCGTGGCCGCCTTCGGAGTCGCGCTCGTCGACCTTGCCGCCGGGGAACACGAACGCGCCCGGCGCGAACGCCATCGAGCTCAGCCGCCGCAGCAGGTAGACCTCGGTCCCGGCCGGCGCGGGGCGGAGCAGCATGACGGTGGCCGCGTCCCGCGGCGGCGCCGGCACGAGCCGCCCGTCCCTGATGTCCCGGGCCCGGCCGGCCAGCTTCCCCGGCACGCGGAACTGGCTCAGGAGGTCGCCACCTCAGCGATCAGCTCGACCTCGACCGGGGTGTCGAGGGGCAGGACCGCCACCCCGACCGCGCTGCGGGCGTGCTGGCCCGCGTCGCCGAACACCTCGGTGAGCAGATCGCTGGCTCCGTTGATGACCTGCGGCTGGGCCGTGAAGCTGGGCGCGCTGGCCACGAACCCGACCACCTTGACGATCCGGGTGATGGCCGACAGGCCGCCCGCCGCCGACGCCGCCGCCGCCAGTGCGTTCAGCGCGCACAGCCGGGCCAGGTCGTGCGCCTCCTCGACGCTCACCTCCGCGCCGACCTTGCCCGTCCTGGGCAGCTTGCCGTCCACGAACGGCAGCTGCCCGGCGGTGTAGACGTACGTCCCGGTCCGCAGGGCGGGCACGTAGGACCCACCCGGCGGGGCCACCGCCGGCAGCGTCAGCCCCAGCGCGGCCAGCCGCTCCTCCGGCGTCGCGCCCGCGGTCATCCCTTCGGCCGCTTCATGTAGGCGACCAGCTGCTCGGGGTTGGGCCCGGGGACCAGCGCGACGAGCTCCCACCCGTCGTCACCCCAGTTGTCGAGGATCTGCTTGGTCGCGTGCACCAGCAGCGGCACGGTCGCGTACTCCCACTTCTGCATGGGGACGACCTTAGCGGTCAGGCCTGCGGCCTCGGGGTCCGATCCCCGTTGGTGGTCCTCGGCTTCCGCTCCCCGGCCGGCGTGCGCGGCTTGCGGGCCGTGCTGGCGCGCGGCTTGCGGGCGGGCGGCACCCTGGCCGCCTCGGTGGCCCCGTTGGCCTCGCCATTGGTGCTGGCCGGGTCGACCACCGGGAAGCTGGTCGTGTCCTCACTGTCGGGAGCGGCACTGTCCGGAGCGGCGCTGGCGGTGGCCGTGGGCCTGGGGACCTCGGAGCTGGGCAGGCCCTCCGGTTCCGGCTGGGGGATCAGGTCCGGCTCGGCCGCCGCGGCGGGCAGCTCCTGCACCGACTCGGAAGCGGCCGCCACCTCGGGTACCGGCGGGACCGAGCTCTCCTCGAGCTCGGGCAGGTTGGCCTTGGAGATCTCGGCCTCGGCCTCCGCGACCTCGGCGTCGCCCAGATCCTCGGGCTCCTCCGGCCTCGCTTCGGCGGGCTGCTGGGCCCCCGGGGTCATCCGGTCGAAGAACCGGAGCAGCTCGACCGGGACCGGCATGACCAGCGTGCTGTTGCGCTCACCGGCCACCTCGACCACGGTCTGCAGCAGCCGCAGCTGGAGGGCCGCCGGGTCCCGGGCCATGACGTTGGCCGCCGCCGCCAGCCGCTTGGAAGCCTGGTACTCACCGTCGGCGGTGATGATGCGGGCCCGCCGTTCCCGCTCGGCCTCGGCCTGGCGGGACATGGAGCGCTTCATGCCCTCGGGCAGCGACACGTCCTGACCTCGACCCGCTCCACCCGGATGCCCCAGGGCGCCTCGGTCGGCTCGTCGATGACCCGGCGCAGTTCCCGGTTCACCGACTCCCGCTCGGCCAGCAGCTGGTCCATCTCGGACT
>DASXMW010000043.1:0-2020 GCA_036495425.1 Streptosporangiaceae bacterium
CCGCTCGATCAGGCGAGACCCGACGGTCTCGGCCGCAATGCCGGCCACGGCCAGCCGGCGGGCGGGCCCGGCCTCGGCCACCGGGGCGAGGATCATGCCGAGGCCGCCGCCGCTGGCGGCCGCCGACCCGGTGAACACGAACGGCAGTTCCCGGCGGACCTCGTGCCAGGCGGGCACGGCGGTCTGGGCGAGCAGGGCTGCGGTGTAGGAAGCCAGTCCGGGGGCCAAGGCCGCGGCGGCCAGTCCGGCCGGCCGCGCGGCCAACTGTAGCAGCCGGCCCGGCCGGGTGGCCCGGAGCGAAGGCGGTAGCAGCTCCGCTACCCCGGCCAGCCCGGCGCCCGACCCGTACGTAGTCACGATCCAGGTGCCGACGCTCATCGGCGAGGTGGGCTTGGCCACCCGCAGCATGTTGAGGAAACGTTCCGGCCGGCCCAGGTCGGCGATCAGCAGGTACATGCTGGCCAGCAGGCTGGCCAGGCTGCCTAGGCGGCCCGCCCGGCGCAGCGCCGGGCGGCCGGTCAGGTCGGCGCCCGCGGCCAGCAGCGCCGAGCCGGCCGACAGGCCCCCGGTGAAGAAGTACGCCGGGATTCGCCATTCCCAGACCGGCGGCTTGAGCACCGCCCGCCCGTAGTAGGACCGGAACGTGGCGTGGGGCACGTTGACCGGCTCCCGGCTGCCATCATCGGGACCGCGCCTGCCGTCCACCTGGCCGGCGCCCCTCATCGGGGCCTCCGCCCGAGGAACGCCGACACAGCCGCGCCGGCCAGCGCGGCGGCGGCCAGGCCGGTGTACTTCCACGTCGTGGGCAGGTCCCGCGTCGGCACCACCGGGTCAGGCGGCAGCCCGTACACCTCGGGTTCGTCGAGCAGGAGGAAGAAGGCGCCGTCGCCGCCTACTCCGTCATCGGGGTCGTGACCGTAGAGCCTGGCCTCGGGCACGTCCGCCTCGTGCAGCTCGTCCAGCCGCTGCGCGGCCCGTTCCCGCAGCTCGTCCAGGGGGCCGAACTGGATGGACTTGGTGGGGCAGGCCATGGCGCAGGCGGGTTCTAGGTCGCCGCCCAACCGGTCGTAGCACAGCGTGCACTTCCACGCCCGGCCGTCCTCTTCCCGCCGGTCGATCACCCCGTAAGGGCAGGCGGACACGCAGTAGCCGCAACCGTTGCAGATGTCCTGCTGCACCACCACGGTGCCGAACTCGGTGCGGAACAGCGCCCCGGTCGGGCAGACGTCCAGGCAGCCGGCGTGCGTGCAGTGCTTGCACACGTCCGAGGCCATCAGCCAGCGGAACTCGGTGCGCTGGTGGTCGCCCTCGGTCCGGCCGGGCAACTCAAAGGAGGGAAAACCCAGGTCGGCCGGGGTGGCCGACGGGCCTACAGGCAGCCCGGCCAGGCCCGCGTCCTGCTGGCCGACCGGCCGTTCCTGTTCGATGAAGGCGACGTGCCGCCAGGAGGACGCGCCCAGCATGCCGGTGTTGTCGAACGACATGCCGAGCAGGTTCAGGCCGTCCTCGGGCACGTTGTTCCATTCCTTGCAGGCCACCTCGCACGCCTTGCAGCCGATACAGACCGAGGTGTCGGTGAAAAAGCCCATCCGCGGCGGATGGTCGTCATACCCGCTGTCGGTAGCCGGGTCGGACCGCTCGAGCAGGGAGAACAGATCATCGGCCATCGCGCACCTCCATCCCGGTATCCGGAGTGATCCCGGCTCGCCGCCGGTACTCGGTGACCAGCGCGGCGCGGGCCGGCCCGCGAGGGCGCCGTCCCGGCTGGATGTCGCCGGACATGGCCTTCACCTCCTGGATATGGCTGTTGGGGTCCAGGGCGATGGCGGCCAGCTCGTTGGCCGCGTCGCCCCGGGTATAGCCGTTGGGGCCCCAGTGGTAGGGCAGGCCGATCTGGTGCAGGGTCCGGCCCTGGATGCGCAGCGGCGGGATCCGGTCGGTGACCAGCACCCGGGCCTCGATGGCGTTCCTGGCCGTGATGATGGTGGCCCAGCCCAGGTGCTCCAGGCCGCGCTCGGCG
>DASXMW010000044.1:0-14791 GCA_036495425.1 Streptosporangiaceae bacterium
CAACCTGTTCCCCAACGTGCTGATCAGCCTGCACCCCGACTACGTGATGACCCACCGGCTGCTGCCGCTGGCCGCGGACCGGACCCTGATCGAGTGCACCTGGGCCTTCGCGCCCGAGGCGCTGGAGCGGCCCGGGTTCGACCCCGGGTACGCGGTGGACTTCTGGGACATCACCAACCGGCAGGACTGGGCGGCCTGCGAGTCGGTGCAGCGCGGGCTGTCCTCGCCGCACGCGCGGCCCGGGCCGCTGTCGCCGGAGGAGGACGCGGTCTACCAGTTCGTGTCCATGGTGGCCCGGGGCTACCAGGGCCAGCCGGTGTGGAACATGGGGGCAGTGACCGCCGCCGGGTAGCCGGGGGTAGCGGGCCCTGAGAGCGGTGACTTTGCCGGGTAGGCTGCGCGCGTGAGCCTCTATGACATCCCGGTGCACACCCTCAACGGTGACCCCTCTTCTCTCGGTTCGCTGGCGGGCAAGACCCTGCTGGTGGTCAACGTCGCGTCCAAGTGCGGGCTGACGCCGCAGTACGCGGGCCTGGAAAAGCTGCACGAACGGTTCGCCGACCAGGGCTTCGCCGTGGCCGGCTTCCCCTGCAACCAGTTCGGCGGGCAGGAGCCTGGCACGGCCGAGGAGATCGCGGAGTTCTGCTCGGCGACCTACGGGGTGGGCTTCCCGATGTTCGAGAAGATCGAGGTCAACGGGCCGGGGCGGCACCCGGTGTACCAGGAGCTGACCGCGGTCCCCGACGCCTCGGGCGAGGCCGGCGACATCCAGTGGAACTTCGAGAAGTTCCTGGTCCGCCCGGACGGGTCGGTGGCGGCCAGGTTCCGGCCCCGCACCGAGCCGGACGACCCGGCCGTGATCGCGGCCATCGAGGAGAACCTGCCCGGCTAGGTCTAGGCGAGGGCCTCGGGCCCCCGCTTGAGCAGCTGGCCGGTGATGATGGCCCGCTGGACCTCGCTGGTGCCTTCCCAGATGCGTTCCACCCGGAGTTCGCGGTAGAAGCGCTCGGCCACGTTCTCGCGCATGTAGCCGCGGCCACCGAACACCTGCACGGCCCGGTCGGCGACCCGGCCCGCCATCTCCGAGGCGTACAGCTTGGCCATCGAACACTGCGCGTGGGCGACCTTGACGTCGGCGCCGCCGTCGATGCCGCGGGCGGTCTCGTAGGTCAGCGCGCGGGCCGCGAACAGCTCGGTCAGGCTGTCGGCCAGCATGCCCCCGACCAGGCCGTACTCGCTGATCGGGCGGCCTCCGGCTTCCCGCTGGGCGGCGAAGGCGGTCATCTCTGCGGTCAGCCGCGCGGCCGCGCCCAGGCAGCGCGCGGCCACCATCAGGCGCTCGAACCGGAACCACTCGTAGGCGAAGCCCATGCCGTCGCCCTCGGCGCCGACCAGGCTGCCCGCGGGGACCCGGACGTCCTCGAAGGCCACGATCGGGTGGTGATGGCTGATCGTGTGCGTGTAAGCCGGGGTGCGCACGACCCGGACGCCGGGGCTGGGCAGGTCCACGATGAACATGGCGTGCTCGCCGTCGTGCTGACCGCCGGCCAGCTTGGCCTGGAAGAACGCGTAGTCGGCGCTGTTGTACGAGGTCACGTGCCACTTGACCCCGTTCAGGAGGTAGCCGTCGCCGTCCCGGCGGGCGGTGGCCTCGATGGCCGACACGTCGGACCCGGCCCCCTCCTCGGTGATGGCGTAGCACTCCTCGCGCTCGCCCTGGATGGCCGGGCGGACGTAGCGGTCCAGCTGGGCCGGGGTGGCCACCGGGGGCAGCCAGGACGGCGGCGTGGCCGCCACCCAGCCGAGCGCGTTGGTGACCCGGCCCATCTGTTCCTGGACCAGGACCTGCTGCAGCGCGGTGCAGCCGCCGCCGCCCAGCTCGGCCGGCATGTTGGTGGCGTACAGGCCCAGCTCACGGGCCCGCTTGGCCTGGGCCACCGTCACGTCGGGGGGCAGGTCGCCGCCGCTGCGCTCGGCCTGCTCCTCGTACGGGATCAGCTCGTCGGCGAAGGCCCGGGCCCGCGCCTGGAGGTCGAGATCCTCGCTGGACAGGCCGTACATCGGCGCCCTCCGTCACTCATTGGCCCACGATTGACTGAACGTTCAGTTTATGTGAGCATCGGCGGTATGCCAATGGTCTCCCCCGGTGAGGGCACCGCGCTCCCCCGCACCGCCGACGCCGTGGTGATCGGCGGCGGCACCGTCGGCGCCTGGTGCGCCTATTTCCTGAGGCGGGCCGGGCTGGACCGGGTCGTGCTGGTGGAGAAGGGCACGCTGGGCTCGGGAGCCAGCAGCCGCGCGGCCGGGGTGGTCCGGATGCAGGGCGGCACCCCGGAGGCGGTCCGGCTGGGGCAATGGTCGCGGGACTTCTACCGCGGCCAGCGCGAAGAGCTGGGCACCGACTCCGGTTTCGTCCAGCAGGGGTACCTGCTGCCCTGCTTCACCGAGGCCGAGGTGGCCGCGGCCCGGGAGCGGATGGCCATGCAGACCGGCCTGGGCCT
Source organism: Streptosporangiaceae bacterium (assembly GCA_036495425.1). Classification (GTDB taxonomy): domain Bacteria; phylum Actinomycetota; class Actinomycetes; order Streptosporangiales; family Streptosporangiaceae; genus Bog-532. The sequence continues at coordinate 2,502 of DASXMW010000044.1, forward strand.
GCCGGTCCGCTGGCTGGACCCGGACCAGGTCGACGAGCTGAACCCGACCCTGGCCACGGGCCGGACCCGGGGCGGGACGTTCTGCGCCGAGGACGGCTACATCACGCCGCCGCGCAACGTGACCGCCTACACGGTGGCCCTGTTCGGCAGCGGCGTCCAGGTCTTCGAGCACGTCAGCTTCGACGGGCTGCTCAGCGAGGGACCGGGCGGGCCGGTGACCGGGGTACGGACCAGCGCGGGCCCGGTCCAGACCGGCCTGATCGTGCTCACCGGCGGGCCGAAGCTGGCCGAGGTCGGGCGCCGGGCCGGGATCCGGATCCCGGCCGGCGGCGTCCGGCACCAGGTGGCCGTGACCGAGCAGCACCCGGACCTCGATCCGGCCCGGGTGCCGATGGTGTTCGACCTGACCGCGGGCCTGTACTGGCGGCCCGAGGAGGGCGGCCTGCTGTTCGGGATGAGCAACCCGGCCGAGCCGCCCAGCGAGAACCGCGGGGTGGACGAGGAGTATTTCGCGCTGATGCGGGCGAGGCTGGCCCAGCTGGTGCCGGTGACGGCGGGCCTGCCGCTGCGCCGGGTGTGGGCCGCGACCATCGACTTCACTCCCGACCACCTGCCCATCATCGGGCCGGCGCTGGACCCGGACGGCGGCCTGCGGGACGGGGTCACGGTGGCCAGCGCGGGCGGGGCGGGCATGATGTGGGGCCCGGCGGTGGCCCAGGCCACCGCCGACGTCGCGCTGACCGGGGGCAGCGAGGTGGTGGACGTGTCCGGGCTGGGCCTGGACCGGTTCGACCGCGAGGGCCGCAGCAAGCTGGCTCCCGACCCGATCGCGCTCCCTTTCCCAGGTCAGGTACTGGCATTCCCCGGGGCCCCGACCGTCCCGTAGGTTCGGGACATGAGCACACGCAGGGATGCCATCGTCATCGGCGGTGGCCACAACGGCCTGGTCGCCGCCGCCTACCTGGCCAAGCAGGGGCTGGACACGCTGGTCTGCGAACGCCGGGAGGTGACCGGCGGGGCCGCGGTGAGCGAGCACCCGTTCGGCCCCGGTTACACGGTCACGTCACTGTCGTACGTGGTGTCGCTGCTGCCCCCGGACCTGGTCCGCGACCTGCGGCTGGACCAGCACGGCTACCACGTGTACCCGCAGGGACCGTACTTCGCGCCCCGGGCCGACGGCCGCTACCTGCGGCTGCCGGACGACCCGGATGCCCGGCACACCGAGATCGCCAAGTTCTCCGCGGCCGACGCCGACGCCTACGACGGCTACGAGGCCCACCTGGCCCGGATCGGCCGGCTGCTGGGCCCGCTGCTGCACCAGATCCCGCCCCACCTTGGGTCACGGCGGCCGGTCGACCTGTGGCAGCAGGCCCGGCTGCTGGGCCAGCTGCGCGGGGTGGACGAGCGGGCCTCGGTCGACGTGACCCGGCTGCTCACGGGCAGCATCGCCGACCTGCTCGACCGCTACTTCGAAAGCGACGCGGTGCGCGGCGTGCTCTCGGTGTCCGGGGTGATCGGCACCTGGGCCGGGCCCCGGTCGGCCGGTACCGCCTACGTCATGCTGCACCACCACGTGGGCGAGGCCGACGGCCAGTCCGGCGCCTGGGGTTTCCCGCGCGGCGGCATGGGCGGGGTGACCAGCGCGATCGCGGCCGCGGCGCGCTCGTTCGGGGCCGAGATCCGCACCGGCGCCGAGGTGGCCCAGATCCGGACCCGGGACGGCCAGGTGCGCGGGGTGACGCTGGCCAGCGGCGAGGAGATCGACGCCGACGTGGTCATCACCACCGTGCACCCGCAGATCTCGTTCCTGCGCCTGCTCGATCCGGCCGACCTGCCGCCGGAGTTCGTGGACGACATCCGGTCCTGGCAGACCCGCAGCGGCACGGTCAAGATCAACCTGGCCCTGGACCGGCTGCCCACCTTCGCCAGCCACCCGGACTTCGACCCGCAGGTGCACGGGGGCACGATCGTGCTGGCCGAGAGCCTGGACGACGTGGAGACCGCGTTCCAGCAGGCCGTGGCCGGGCGGCCGTCGGAGCTGCCGTTCGCCGACATCTGCATCCCCAGCGTGTTCGACGACTCGCTGGCGCCCGCGGGTAAGCACGTGATGTCGCTGTTCACCCAGTGGGTCCCGGCCGGCTACGCCGACACCCCGGACGACGCGGCGGTGGCGGCCTACGCGGACCGGGTCATGGCCAGGCTGGAGACGGTCGCGCCCGGGTTCACCGACTCGGTGCTGCACCGCCAGGTCATCGGCCCGCACCAGATGCAGGAGGAGTACGGCCTGGTCGGCGGCAACATCTTCCACGGCGAGCTGTCGCTGGGCCAGATGTTCCACGCCCGGCCCGCGGCCGGCTACGCCGACCTGCGCACCCCCGTCCAGGGCCTGTACCAGGCGGGCTCGTCCACCCACGGCGGCGGCGGGGTGACCGGTATCCCCGGCCGCAACGTGGTCCACCAGGTCCTGGCCGACCAGCGGGCCCAGCGCCGCTCCGACCGCTGGCGCAGCCGGGTGGCCCGGGTCCCGGGCGCGGCCCGGGCCGGCATCAGCGGGCGATAGCCAGGGCGTCGACGGCCACGGCGCCGGTGGGACCGCAGATCAGCGGGTTGATGTCGAGGGCGTCGAGGTGGTCGCCGAGTTCGAGGGCCAGGGTGGACAGGGCGGTGATGGCGCCGGCGACCGCGTCCCGGTCGGCGGGCGCGGCGCCGCGGACGCCGTCCAGCAGGCGGGCGGCGCGGAGCCGGGCCAGCAGGCGGTGGGCCCCGGCCGGGCCGACCGGGGGCAGGGCCACGGCCCGGTCGGCCAGCAGTTCGACCAGCACGCCGCCGGCCGCGACCACGATCAGCGGGCCCAGGGCCGGGTCGCGGGCCAGGCCCAGGGACAGCTCCACGCCGGGCGCGGCGGTCTCGGACACCAGCACCCGCGGGCCGAGCCGGGCCGCGAGATCGTCGTAGGCGGCGGCCAGGGCGGCCGGGTCAGCCAGCCCGGTGACCACTCCCCCGGCATCGGATTTATGTCGAAGGCCAGGGGCGTCGGTCTTGAGCACGACCGGGTAGCCGAGAAGCTCAGCCTCGTCGAGGGCTTCGGCGGCGGTGGCGGCCGGGCGGGCCCGGACGGCCGGGATGCCGTAGTCCCGGAGCAGCTCCAGGTGGGTGGCGCCGTCGAGCGGGCCGGCGGCCAGGGCCCGAAGCCAGCGATCCCTCCGGCTGGGGTTAGCGGCCGGGTCGCCGGGAGGCCCGGGCTGAGCGCGGTGGCCGAGCTGGTCGAGGTGGGACAGCCAGTGGCCGAGAGCCAGAAGACCGGACCTCGTACCCTCCAGGACCGGGACGCCAGCCCGGCGCACTCGGGCCGCCGTGTCTGGGTCGACAGAAGCACTGAGGCTGGCCAGGATAACGAGCGTTTTTTCGACCATGGAAGAAACGCTCAGCACGGCGGACTCGTAGGAACGGTCACCGTCGTATTCGGGCACGAGATCGACCGCGAAACAGACCGCGCCCACCGCGGGATCGGCGGCCATCGCGGTCAGGGAGCCGACGAGCTGGGCTTCGGCGTCGCGACCGGTGCCCCACACGTCGAGCGGGTTGCCCGGGGTCAGGCCGGGGTCGAGGACCCGGGCCAGCCGGCGCACGGTGGCCTCGCTCAGGGCGGCGAACGGCACGTCCAGATCGGCGGCCAGATCGGCCACGTGCGCCCGTTCCAGGCCGGAGTCGTGCACGGTGGCGATCCCCTGCGGCCGGCCGGGCACCTGCCGGGGCGGGCGGCCCAGCGTGAACAGCTCCAGGGTGTCGGTCAGCTCGGCCAGGTCGCGGACGCGGTGCACGCCGTAGGCGTCGGCCAGGGCCTCCCAGGCGCCGTCGGCCGCGGCCAGCGCGCCCGAGTGGGCCGTGACCAGCTCCCGGCCCGGGCCGGACGCGCCCGCGGTCAGCAGGACCACGGGGATGCCGGCTTCGGCCGCCCCGGACAGCGCCGCGCGCAGCGCGTCCGGGTCGCGGATGGCTTCGAGCACCAGGGCGAGGGCCCTGGTCTCGGGCTGGCGCAGGGCGTAGCTCGTGTAGTCGGCCGCGGTGGTGACCAGCTCCTGCCCCGACGACACGGCCAGCGAGTAGCCGAAGCCGCGCCGGGCCCGCAGCAGGGCCGAGAACACCGAGCCGGAGTGGGTGACCAGGGCCACCGGCCCGGCCGGGAGCGGGTCCGGCTCCAGGTAGCCGATGGCGCGCAGGCCGCGGGTCACGTTCACGAAGCCCATGCAGCCCGCGCCGCAGACGGCCATCCCGGACTCGCGGGCGATCGCGGCCAGCCGGTCCCGGAGCCCCGCCACCTGACCTTCGATATCGAAGGCGCTGCCGAAGATCACCGCCGCCCGGTCGCCATGCCGGGCCGCCGCGGCCAGCTGGTCCTCCAGCGCGGAGTCGGGCACGCCCAGCAGGACCAGGTCCACCGGCTCGGGCACGTCGTCCAGGCCGCGGTGGCAGCGCTGGTCGCCGATCGTGCCGTAGCGCGGGTTGACCAGGTAGGTGCGCGGCCGGGCCGGGCTGCGGGCCAGCTCGGCGATCATGCGCTCGCCCAGGCTGCCGGGGCGGGGACTGGCCCCGACCAGGGCCACACTGCGGGCTTCCAGCATCGCGGTGACGGCCGCGTCGGCCGGGACCCCCGCCTTGGCTGCGGCGGGAGTGTATGGCGGCGCCTTTGGGGTGGCCGAGGGCATCACCGGCGGCGGGTGAGGCGGCGGACCGCGGCCGACCGCCGCTCGGACCGCCGGCCGGCCTTGGCGGCGCCCCTGGTGTCGGCGATGGCCGCCTTGGCCGCCTGCATGCCGGGGATGCCGCACACGCCGCCGCCCGCGTGGGTCGCGGAGCTGGCGTAGTACAGGCCCGGGACCGGGGTGCGGTAGTCGGCGTAACCGGGGGCGGGCCGCATGTGGAACAGCTGTTCCAGCGACAGCTCGCCATGGAAGATGTTGCCGCCGATCAGGCCGTAATCGTGTTCCATGTCGTACGGGCCCACGATGTCGGTGTGCAGGATCGAGCTCTTGAAGTTGGGCGCGACCTCGTTGTAGGTGTCGATCATGCGGTCCGCGTAGGCCTGTAGCTCGTCCCGGTGCGGCTCGAGGTTCCAGTCCTGCGGCACCCACTGGGTGAACAGCGACATCGTGTGGTAGCCATCGGGGCACAGGGTCTTGTCGAACGTGGTCGGGATGACCCCGTCGCTGAACGGCCGCGTGGCCGGGCGGCCCTCGCGGGCGTCGGTGAACGCGCGCTCGATGTACTCCATGGTCGGGGCCATCTCCACCGAGCCGGTGTGGTGCTCCTGCAGGGTGGTGCCGGGGTCGGCGGTGAAGTCGGGCAGCTCGGCCAGGGCCAGGTTGATCTTGACCACGCCGCTGCGGGTCTTCCAGTGCTCGATGTCGGTCACGAAGTCGTCCGGCAGCCGGTCGCGGCCGACATGGTCCAGGAACGCGGTGCGCGGGTGCAGCGAGGTGACCACCAGCGGCGCGGTGATCTCCTCCCCGGACGCCAGCACCGCCCCGGACACCCGGCCGTCCGCGGTCAGCAGCCGACCGACCCGGGCGCCGGTGCGGATCTCCGCGCCCGCCTCCAGCGCGGCGGCGGCGATGGCGTCGGCCACCGCACCCATGCCGCCCTCCTGGAAGCCCCAGTTGCCCAGGTGCCCGTCGCCGACGTCGCCGATCGAGTGGTGGGCCATCACGTAGGCGGTGCCCGGCTCGTACGGGCCAGCCCAGGTGCCGATCACCCCGTTCACGGCCAGCGCCCCTTTGACCTGCGGCGACTCGAACCAGTCGTCGAGCAGGTCGGCGATGCTCATCGTCATCAGCCGGGTCACGTCGGCCACCGTGCGCACGTCCAGGCCGCGCTGGCGCCAGGCCAGCCGCAGGGTGTCGGCCAGGTCCCCCGGCTTGCGCGAGCCCAGCTTGGGCGGCACCCTCAGCAGCAGCGGGCCGAGCACGTCGGCCAGGCCTTCCAGCCAGGCGTCCCACTTCGGCATGGCCTCGGCGTCGGCCTTGGACCAGCGGGCCACCTCTTCGTAGTTGCGCTGGGCATCGTCGGCGTACAGCTTGATCGACCCGCCCTCGGGGAACGCCTGGTAGTACGGGCCCATCGGGAAGATCTTGTAGCCGTGCCGGGCCAGCTGCAGGTCGTTGATGATGGTCGGCGGCAGCAGGCTCATCACGTAGGACAGCCGGGTGACGCGGAATTCGGGGGCGTCCGGCCACGGGGCTTCGGTGGTGGCCGCGCCGCCGGTGTGGTCCCGGGCCTCCAGCACCAGGGTGCGCGCCCCGGACTGAGCCAGGTAGGCCGCGGCCACCAGCCCGTTGTGGCCGCCGCCGATGACCAGTGCGTCGTATGCCGCCATGAGGTGCCCTCCGCGAGTTCGCCAGTCAGAGTTTGCCAGTCAGAATTTGCCAGCGAGAGTTTGACTGAATGTTCAGTCTAAGAAGCTGTTATGATTTCCGGCAAGAGGGCCGCCCGCGAAACGGGCCGGCCACCAGGGCTCCGGAGGGACGGGGACAGCACCGATGAAGCAGCAGGCTGGCACCGCCGCTAGCGGCGCTGACCAGCGCCGGGAGCAGATGCTCCGGGCGGCGCTGGAGGTCATCGCCGAACGGGGCTACCCGGAGACGCGAATCACCGACGTGGCCAAGCAGGCGGGGACCAGCGCGGCCCTGGTCATCTACTACTTCAAGACCCGGGACCAGCTGCTGACCGAAGCCATCCGGTTCTCCGAGGACGTCTGGTACGCGGCCGGAACCAGCCGGATGGCCAAGATCTCCACCGCGGCCGGGCGGCTCGAGGAGATGGTGGCCATGACCTGCCTGCCCGACACCGACCCGGACGTGGCCGGTTCCTGGCTGCTGTGGCTGGACCTGTGGGCCCAGTCGGCCCGCAATCCGGGGGTGGCCGCGGTCCGGCAGAAGTTCGACGAACGCTGGCGGGAAACCATTCGCGATCTGGTCCGTGAAGGCCAGGAGGGCGGGGAGTTCGGCCCCCTCGACGCGGAGGATTTCGCCGTCACCCTGTCCGCGTTGCTGGACGGGCTGGCGGTTCCGATCGCGCTGGAGGACCCTGAGGTAACGCCAGCGCGCGCGTTCGAGCTGACCATGCGGTTCGCCGCTGGTCAGCTCGGGTTTGACTGGCAGCCCCGGCGCCGGGCCCGCAAGGCCCGGAGCCGGCGCCAGGACGGAGTTTCTGCGTAGGCACTGTTTCTCAGCACTGGCAGCAGGAGGTACCCGTGGCCGGAGGACGCATCGAGCTGGCTGGCCTGACCAAACGGTTCACCGAGGTCGCGGTGGACGGGATTGACCTGGACATCGCGAGCGGGGAGTTCTTCTCGCTGCTGGGGCCGTCCGGGTGCGGGAAGACCACCACCCTGCGGCTGATCGCGGGCTTCGAGCAGCCGACGTCGGGCCGGATCATGCTCGACGGAGCCGACGTGTCCGGGGTGCCGCCGCACCGGCGGAACGTCAACACCGTGTTCCAGAGCTACGCGTTGTTCCCGTTCCTGTCCGTGTTCGACAACGTGGCCTTCGGGCTCAAGCACCGGGGCGTGGGTAACGCCGAGCTGAACCGCCGGGTCTGCGAGGCGCTGGAGCTGGTCAAGATGACCAGCTTCGCCAAGCGGCGGCCCGGGGCGCTGTCCGGTGGCCAGCAGCAGCGGGTCGCGCTGGCCCGGGCCCTGGTGCTGAACCCGGCCGTGCTGCTGCTGGACGAGCCGCTGGGCGCGCTGGACGCCAAGCTGCGCCGCTCGCTCAAGGTCGAGCTGAAGGCCTTGCAGGAAGAGGTCGGCATCACGTTCCTCTACGTCACCCACGACCAGGAGGAAGCGCTGACCATGTCGGACCGGATGGCGGTGATGAACGCGGGCCGGATCGCGCAGATCGGCGCCCCCCGCGACGTCTACACCGAGCCGGTCGACACCTACGTGGCCGACTTCCTCGGGACGTCGAACCTGATGGAAGTGGACGTGGTCGAGCGCGGGCCCGGATCCGGCTGCCGGATGAAGCTGGGCGATTCGGCGCTGGTGGCCGAGCGCGGCGACGTGGAGGGCACCGGCCCGGCCCACGCGGTGATCCGGCCGGAGCGGGTCCGGCTAGAGCCGCATGGCTCGGACGGGCCCAACCGGGTGCCGGGGATGGTGGAGCGGCTGGTGTTCCTGGGCGCGGCCACGCAGGTCATGCTGCGGCTGGCGCCGGGGGTGGCGTTGCAGGCGCTGGTCCAGAACGACGGGGAACGGCCGGACCTGGCCCAGGGCACGCCGGTGCATGTGTACCTGGCCCCGGACGCGCTGCGGGTGCTGGGCGGGGCGTCCCGCGAGGTGCCGGTGGCCAGCGAGGACGAGCCCCTGGTGGCCAGCTGATCGCGGGTCCGGAACGAAGCCACGTGTCACCCGATGAGGTAATCCAGGCCTACCAGGCGTTCTTCGCCGGTGACCGGCGGCCGCTCGATGTCGTCGGCCTCTTCCGGGACGTGGTCGCCTCGGTCCCCGCCTACCGGAAGTTCCTGGCCGACGCCCAGATCGACCCGGCCGCGGTCCAGTCGGTCGAGGACTTCCGGCAGCTGCCGATGACGTCGAAGGGCACCTACCAGAACAGGTACCCGCTGCCCGAGTTGTGCCGCGGCGGGCGCCTCGACGGCTGCGACATGATCGCCGTGTCCTCCGGCTCGTCAGGGCGGCCGACTATCTGGCCACGATCACTGGTCGACGAGCTGCAGGTCGCCGAGCGTTTCCAGGAGGTCTTCCGCACCTTCCAGGCCGATTCGCGGGGCACCCTGGCGGTGGTCTGCTTCCCGCTGGGCACGTGGGTCGGCGGGCTGTTCACCACGGCGTGCGTCCGGCACCTGGCGGCCAAGGGGTTCCCGATCACGACGGTGGCACCCGGCAACAACAAGGCCGAGATCCTGCGGGTCATCCCGGAGCTGGCGCCCCATTTCGAGCAGGTCGTGCTGCTGGGGTACCCGCCGTTCGTCAAGGATGTGATCGACAGTGGCACCGGCTGGCCCGCGCACCGGATCAAGATGGTGTTCGCCGGGGAGGTGTTCAGCGAGGAGTGGCGGGACCTGGTCGCGTCCCGGGCCGGTGTAGCTGATCCGGTATCGGACATGGTCTCGCTGTACGGCACCGCCGACGCGGGCGTGCTGGGCAACGAAACACCGAAGTCGGTGTCGATCCGGCGTTTCCTGGCCGGCCGGCCCGATCTGGCGCGGGAACTGTTCGGTGAGTCCCGCCTGCCGACCCTGGTGCAGTATGACCCGGCCAGCCGCTTCTTCGAGGCACACGAGGGAACTCTGCTGTTCTCCGGGGACAACGGCGTCCCCCTGATCCGGTACCACATCGCCGACGAGGGCGGCCTGGTGCCGCCGGAGGACATGGCCCGATTCTGCGCCCGGAACGGTTTCACCCCTGCCCAGGGCCCGGAGCTGCCGTTCGTGTTCGTGTTCGGCCGGTCCCTGTTCACGGTGTCGTTCTTCGGCGCGAACATCTACCCGGAAAACGTCACCGTCGGTCTGGAGCAGCCGGGTATCAGTGACTGGGTGACCGGCAAGTTCGTCCTGGAGACCTACGAGGACGCCGACCGGGACCGGCAGCTGCGGATCACCGTGGAACTCGCGCCTGGCCGCAATGGGGACGCCGGCCTGCTGGCGGCCGCGATCCGCGACCAGCTACAGCGGCTCAACAGCGAGTTCGCCCACTACGTCCCCGCCGAGCGGCAGCTGCCGGAGGTGGTACTGCGCCCCGCCGGTGAACCCGAGTACTTCCCGGCCGGCGTCAAGCACCGCTACACCCGCGGCTAAACAGCTGGTCAGCGGGAGTTGGGCCGAGCCTGGAGCCGCTGTGCCGCGCCAAGCAGGCTGACGGTGAAAGTGTTGATGCTCATCACCACCGTCTCGTCGGCCGTTTGGCGGCGGCCAGGGTTGCGTGGATCATCCCACCGCTGCCCGGGCGGCGATAGGGGGGAAGTCATCGGCGGGGTAGCGTGCTGGCGTGGAATTCCAGCAGGTGGTGCAGAGACGGCGGATGGTACGCAGCTACGATCTGAGCCGGCCGGTGCCGGCTGAGGTGGTGGACCGGATCGTGAGCAATGGGCTGCGAGCGCCGTCGGCGGGGTTCTCGCAGGGGTGGGGGTTCCTGGTGCTGGACACCCCGGCTGACGTGGGCCGGTTCCGGGCGGCGGTCACGCCGGAAGAAGGGCCGGAGGGGTGGTTCGCGGCCAACGTCGAGGCGCCGGTGCTGATCGTGGCGCACTCGAACAAGGACGCCTACCTGGACCGCTACGCCCAGCCCGACAAGGGGTTCAGCGACCGGTCCGACGCCTGGTGGCCCGCACCGTACTGGGACATCGACACCGGGATGGCGTCGTTGCTGATGCTGCTGACCTCGGTGGATGCCGGGCTGGGGGCGTGTTTCTTCGGCCTGCCGGCCGAGCGGATCGACGCCTACAAGGAGGCGTTCGGAGTGCCGGCGGAATTCCACCCGATCGGGGCGATTTCGGTGGGCTACAGCGACGAGCCACCCCGCGACCTGAAGGGCCGGCGCAAGCCGGCGGACCAGACCGTGCACCGGGGCCGGTGGAACCAGCCGACCGGATGACCGGGGCGTTCCGGTGGCTGCGCCCCGGTGGGGTGTCCGGGTGGCTGCGGCGGGGTGAGGTTCCCGGTGCGGACGTGGCCGGCACCGCGTTGAGCTGGATCGGAGACGAGCGCATCGCGGTCAGCGGGCTTCCACGAGCCGCCGCCATACCCCGGCTGGCTGAGCAGGGGGTGACCCACGTGGTCAACTGCCGACCACGGATGGACGTGTGGTGGTCCGGAGATCTGACCGCCGAGCGGCGGGTGTTCGGGGCCGAGCGGGTGGCGCACGCGGCCATGCAGGATCACGGCCTGCGTCAGCGGCCCGCGGCCTGGGCGGGGGCGGTCTGCTTTGCCGCACGGGCGCTGGACGACGAGCCGGAGGCGGGGGTGCTCATCCACTGCACCGCCGGGCGGCACCGGTCGGTGATGGTGGCCTACGCGGTGCTGCGGTTGCGGGGACACGACCGGGACGAGGCGGCGGAGCTGGTGCTGCGATACCGGGCCGAGGCTGAGCTGGTGCCGGCCTACGTGCGTAGCGTGGAGGCGTGGCTGGCCACGGGGACGGGCCGCGCGTTCAGACGGTGAGGAGAGCGCAGGGGTGGTTTCTCCTGCCTAGGAGGGACACTCGTCCACGCGGCTGACAAAGCTTGAATCCCCTGGCCCCTCGTCTTCTGACCACCGGTACGAGGACGAGATCAGCAGCCGTCCCCGCTGGTCAACGTAATGAGTTCCGGTGTTCGCAAAACTGGTTTTGCCACTGGGAAGAAAGATGTGGATACTGTCGCGCCTTGGTTTTACGCCGAACGGTGAAAAAACCACCTCATGGACGTCCACATAGTCCGTGGCGTCCTCCTTGTCAGGTGGGTCCCCCCGGAATGCGAGCAGGAAAGTCCCACCCGACACATCTCGGATCAGGTGAACCTGCGAGGCATCGTGGGAAACGGGGAAGGGGAAAGTGCTCTCGGGGGAAGCAGGCCGGAACGCAGCGATATCGATGACTCCGGGCGTGCAACCCTTGAAGAGCTCACCCGGGCTGGCCGTGTACAGCTCGACCTTCCCGGATTTGTCGTCGACGTAGGCGATGCCCAGATAGTAACGGTCACCGACTCGATCGAGGAAGACAAGGTTCGGCCCGCCGGACAGCGTCGCCGGACTGATGTAGCCCCGCAGTTCCAGCGGCTTCGACGGCACCCAATGGTAGATGCCGAGCCGGTGCGTGTTCTGTTCGGCCAGAAACAGGTAGCCGGCGTCAGCGTTATTGACATCGGGAAGAAACGCCATGTCGCACGGATGCTGCTCCGCCGTCTCAAGGACTCCGTGTATCAGCGGCGCCACCGTGAGCGGGTGGGTCGATACAACGTGCTCACCACGGGTCGGGCCGGAGTACCGGAACTGCATGAGATTGCCCCGGTCACCAGAATCTGTCTCCGAGTGAGACAGGAAGAAGTAGATCGAGCCATCGGACAACTGGTGCGTGCGGGCCAGACCCTGATGATGATCCTCGCCCTCCCGGTCAATGCCAAAGGGAAGTTCGTCGTGGCTTTGGCTCTCGAGCGTGTCCAGATAGAAACTCGAGCTCTGCTGCCGGTTGGCCACGATTGCGCGCAGCTCTTCGGCGATGGTTCTTCGCGTCTGGTTCGATTGGGGATAGACGCAGGACGCGGTGGGCACGGCGCCTCCTTGATACAGCGTGCTCAAGTGCT